>CBFGMX010000114.1:0-16819 GCA_965649955.1 uncultured bacterium | reverse complement strand
GCCTGACCGGAGATCTCGACTTCGCTCCCTTCGAGTTTCAGCTTTCCGGCGGCCTTCACGGTAACGTCTCCGTCTTTCTTCATCGTGATCTTGCTGGAGCCCGCGGCGAGTTCCATCCGGCCGCCACCTGCGCCATCGAGTGTCGCTTTGATCTCGCCAACATTAATCGCGACCTTCTCTTTCACAATCTCGATCAGGACGTCACCCGGCAATATCAGTTTCACAGCGGCTGGATCGCCCGTAATCTCACACTCCAAATCCGGGGTTGAAGCTCCCGACGGCAATCTCAAGACCAGTTGTCCGTCCTTATGCTTTGGCGGTTCCTGATCCGGGTGATAAAGACGCCCGACGACGACCGGTGAGTGATAATCACCTTCGAGGAACACAACGACCACGAGATCGTCCACCGCCGGAATCGCCGCAAACCCCATCGCACCCACAGCGATCGGGACGCGATTGAGAATGATCCCCGAATCGCGAAGCTGCACGGAAACGGCATGGTCCGCGGGCGCCGCTTCGTTCGGATGGATACCCGTGACCTTACCGACACTTGCGATCGGCCGTGCCGACGCTTCGTGCCGCGCGATCCGCGAGATGCTGCTGAAGAGTGCAGTCGCGGTCATAGCAGCCCCCCGATCGCGGCGAGTCCCGCGCTGAGTAAACCTTCAAGCAACGACGACGTGTCTGCCCCCTCGGCTTCGATCGTCGTGAAGCCGCCGGATCCGGGTCGCAACTCGTGCTGCACGCGCGTGAGCAACCATGGTCCAGTGCCAAGGCCGTCCGGCAACGACTGCACTTCGATCACGTCTCCAGGTCTGAGCGCGGGAAGCAGGAAGCAGCGACTGCGAAGTCGTTGCGCACGCGCGGCGTTGGCGGTTTGCAGAGCGGTGGAGACATCGCCGGCGGCAGTTGGCGTGCGCAACACCGGCAACGGGTACCGGAGCACGCCCGCGCCTCCCGCAGCGGCGGAAGATGGGAGGAAGTCGAGCGACGGTCTTAAAGCGTCAGGCGCACTTGCCGAGCCTGCTGGTCCAAATCCGATCGCAAAACGTTGCGCGTTGTTGGTTTCTGTGTTCGACGACGAATAGTCGATCATCTCGCGACCGTAGAGCAGCGCAACTGATGGCTGGCCTGACGGCCTGGCAATCACGTTCAGCTTGCCGTCCGCATCGATGAGACCAATCGCGCCACACAAGCGCGCCAGCTCTGCCACCTGTTCCGCCGCGGTGCGGCCGGGTTGGGCCACGTAAGCCGGAAGATCGAGATCGACGTCAACATCGCCCACGTCGACGCCTGCATCGGAGGCGAGTGTTCTGATCACTTGCTTCGCATTCTGTTTCTCGAACGTTTGGCAGGGTCGATACGCGGCGAGATCTGTCGCTGCATCCGCCAGCGTGACGTGAATCCGCCGGAAGTCGCGCCGCACCGTTCTCACCTTTCCGGTGAACAGCTTTTGCGAACCTTCGCCGCCGTCCACGTCCATTGACGCGTCGTCGCCGGGAGCAGCTTCAAAGCGAACGGTCGCGGGAAGAGAAACGCGCACTGAATTTCCGCGAGGAAGCGGCTCGAGGCAGGCGTAGAGTTCGACTGCGTGCGTGTCATAACGCAGATTGCCGAGCGTCACTGAGAGCGAAGGAGCAAGACTCATGACGAGAACAGTCCTCCCAGTGAACGCGTCGCATCCTGAAAAGACGATGCAACGTTTCGCATGTTGTCGACAGTGCTGTTGAGCGGATCGAGCATGCCGCCGAAGTCGAGCCCGCCTGAGGCGGCGAGATTGGCGAGTGCCCCGAGTGCTTCGACGGCTCCGAGCGCTTGTTCCGCAGCGGACGCGATGTCGCCTGCGAGATCCTGGAGATCGTCGAGCATGCCAGTGTCGATGCCGAGGTCGCCGAGACCGAAGTCGTCGAGTCCGCCGAAACCACTGACTTCCGCGGGCGGCGGCAGCGGCGGGCTTTCGGCTAGCTCGATGCGATACTGAATTTGGTTTGGACGTCCGGCACTCTCGTAATCCTGAAGCGATCGGATCACCACCTTTTGCAGATCGAGTGCGCTCGTGATGTCGGCGGCAAACGTGAGTTCTTCGCCGGTCTGCGCGGCGGTTTGCAGCGTCCCGAGATCGTCGCGTGTGGTTTCGCCGATCAAAACACCTTCGATGCGGATGTAATGCGATGGCCGGCCCGAGCGTTGTTGCAGTTCGCCTTCGAGTCCCGCGATGCGCGAAGAGGCGAAGCCTGCGTCGAGCGAGTGCTCGATCTGCTGAACGTATTGCAGCGAGATGTCGCCTAAGAGCGGGATCGGACGAGTCATGGATCAATGCCTCGCATGTCGCATTCGGCTTCGAGTAGTTGGGCCACTTCCGCGAGCCAGTCGTGTGCAGACTGCGTGTCTGTGGCAACGGTTTCGGCCACGCGTAAACTGGTGCGCGCAGGTTGTGATGAAGGTTGTGTATTTGAAGATAAAGTTGCGAGCGGTTGCCACGCCGGGAAAGTGACAACTGGAGGGACCGCGGTCAGTAGCTCGCTCGACGCGACGGCTCCTGCTTGTTGTGACAATGAAAAGTTAGCGCGATCCGCTTGTAATTTCGGCGCCGTCGCGAAGGGTGCTGATTGCGGCGTCGTTGGAATGGTTGTCGTGGATCGGCGATGCCTGGGTCGTGCCGTTTCCACCCGATCGAGTTTTGAGAATATGGTCGCCTGAGATTCAGACTTTATGCCGGTGTCAGGGATTGATGCTGCACCAACGGCTGCTTCAGTATTGATTGCCTGATCGGTGTTCACAGCGAGGACGCGAAATGGCGCGCGTCTTACAGGTAACACCGGTGAAACGGATTCACACAATACATGTGACGAGGGTTCTTGTTGAGCCCGAAAGTTATAATTGTTTGCAGGTTGCGAGACTTGAGTCGAGAACGACGGTTGTTGTTTTGATTTCTGAGTTGTTGGCGGAGCGGTGTTGGCTTTCGTTTCTAAAGCGACCGCTCGTTGCGACAGGTTCGTCGCCATCTTTGAAATCAGCGTTCCCAGATCGGCGTCGCTGTTCTGAAACACAATCTGTTTCCACCCGTTCGCATCCTGCTGGACCATCTGGCGGCATAGCTTGTCGATGGCGACCGCAATGGTCTCCCCAATCCGCTTCTCGTCCCAACCGTAATGCTGCTCGACAAATCGCATACACTCGGGAAACGCTGGCGCCTGCTCTCCGCCACCTGCAAGCGCGAGCGACGCTGCTATTCGAACCTCATCCGAGGCCACACCTGATGAAATAAGCGCGGCGTCAGCCACAAGCGAAGCAACATCCCGGTCGCCCGCGTTCGCCAGGAGCACCGATCGTTCCTCGAACTTCAAGGCCCGCACGAGAGGTCCGCGCGCGTCGTTCAAGCAGAACACGTCGCCGGCTACAGAAAGCAAACGTACTCGCTCCGACCCTAGCCGGATCTCACCGCGTTCGAGATCCACTGCGATTTGCAGCGCGCCGTTCATTGCTCAGCTCCGGCTTCCTATTCCTCAACGGCCCGTGTTGCGGTGAAGCTGTAACGCGACTCGCCGTGTCCACCAACGCTTAGGTCAAACGACTTCTCCTGCAAAAAGCATTCGTGGAACGTAACCGACTTCCTGCTGTCTCCATGGACCAGCACGGCGCTGACCTGGAAACTTTGATCGGTTGTGATTGCGTCCAGTGCCGGAGCCGTCGAGGCCACGTGAATCCGTCCTTCGAGCACCTGCGGTCCGGAAACCATCGCGATGCGCTCGGCGCCGCCAAGTCCATAAATACTCTCGCGGCTCTGCACCGTGCGGTATTCGATCAGACGAACGCCTTCGATCGGATTGCCGTCCACCAGCACCTGGCTCTCATTTGCTGCATAAATCGTCGGCATCTTTCTTCTCCTAGTTCTTCACGCGAATGGTTGCGTAGATGAAGTCGATGGATCTCACCGGCCGGATGGCGATGTCTACCCGCACGATTCCCTGCGCGAAATCCAGCTGCGTTGAATAGACGTCTACCAGAAACGCCGGATCGGTCCCGTCGGTGGAAGGCACCAGCGCGCCTTCGCGCTCCATTCGTGTAAACGTGGCCACGATCTGTTGCTTCAACGCGAGACGCGCTTCCGCACTGTTCAACTGGCCGATGAAGTTTTCCGAGATCGCTTTCGTCTCGCGGATCGCGATGTCGGCAACGCGCGTGACGGAGATCTGATCTCCGGAAGTGTCGAGTCCACGCAGCACAACCACGCCACGCCCCACTCGCTCCTGGACCACCAGCAGATTCGTGGTCGAACCAAGTAGCCGGTTCAGCTCGCTCTCGCGATAGCGCGCGGGTGCAACGCCGAACAACGGAACGGGCTTGAACGTCGGCGATTCCTGCGGGTTGAGGCGCCCAACAAGGCCCGCGACCGCGCCTTCCGCTCCCGGCGGTGAAACGAGCACGAAACGCCGGCTGCGCACCAACGCAGAGTGCTCTCGAATCTGGTCCAAATTGTTTGCCTCGGCCGCGGTGACGGAACCAAACGCGATTCGCGGCGCTGCGTTGTCGGCCATTGCCACGGCATGCGCCGCCAGCGCCTGATGGATCTGCCGCACGTCAGCAGTGGCACGCCCTCGTTCCACCGCTGCAATCACGAGATCGATTCGCGGATCGTCAGCCAAACGATCGATTGCGTCCTGATACTGTTGGACCGTCGGCGACTCGCCATTGGTAAATTCAACAGGCGTAGCCGTCGCCGCGGGCATCTGGTTCGCAGTGCGCGAACTGAGCGATGTGAACCGCACCAAACGACTCTCATTCGCGAGCAAGTGCGGCAGGTAACGATCGCTGTCAGGATCCATCACGAGTCCCGTGAACTCTTCCTGCAACCCGCGCTGAAACACGCGCACGTCGGTGGTGCCCGCTTCTTGTCCGGCACTGACCTGCACGCTGAGTCCAGCGGAATCTGCGTCGGCGGCGGGTCGCAGTACCATGATGTTTCGTGTTCCGGGCGCCGGCTCGGGCACGTTTATCTCGGTTACTTCGTCGGTGAAAGCGTAGGTTCCCGCTCGCGGTGCGATGTTGGCGAACCCCGGATCGGTGGCGATGACGTAACTCGATTGCTGATTGATCGCCTCGAACAGATCGTCGGGTTGGCCCGGCGCGACACGGAGATCGGAAAACGTTTCGAGCGTCGTTCCCGCGCGCAACAAGCGCAACGTGACGCGCACGATCTCGTTGTCGGCGTTCGTGACAGTGCGCACTTCAACTCGCAAGGCATTGTTGCCTGCGCCGTTTGAACGTGAGCGCAACAAAACGACCTCTTCAGAGTTTGCGTTAAGCAGTCGCGCGGATGCAGCGCGGCCGCCCGCGACGCTCGAAATGACCACCTCACTCGCGCCGTTGCCGAGTGCGTGCGCTACTTCCGGCATGCTGCCGATCGTGCCCGGCCCGAGCAGTTGCCGGATCTCAGTGGTCTTGGTTACGCCGACCAATCCTCCGTTGCGCGGTGGACGATCCACAATTCCCACTGCGCCCAGGATTCCGGAAGTGGCCGGCAGCGGCGGCAGAACGTCGAATCGCGCCTCAACCCGGACGCCGGGAACGACTAAAGCTGGCATGTCATCCTCCTGTGAAGACTCGCTTATCGATCTAAATCGGGAATCGCGCCGAATCGTTGTTCGTAGCCCGCGATGCTGTCACTCAGCGTTTGCGCGAATGCCTTTGCGAACGCCGGGGATGTGACGATCGCAATGACTTTCACAACGTCGGTATCTTTTTCACGAAACTGCGCGAACTCTAGTAGGAACTCAAACGCGTTGTAGCCCACCTGAAGGTGGTTGCTGTAGTTGCTGGCCAACCGGTCCTGAGTGGTCTTTTGCTGGTCCACTGTGTTCTCGGTGGACCTGCAGCAAGAATGCGGCCAGTGAGAAAACCTGCGGTTTTGGCCTCTGTAGAAAAAATGCCGTTACAGTTCGTGTGACACGGAGGCATTTAAAATCCGCGTTAACGGTGTCACACCGACTGTCTCGACTGTAACGCGATGTTACGCCTCGGACTGCGCACGATCTGATACTTTGCCATTTTGCGATAGAGCGTCATGCGTGAGAGGTGCAGTTCGGCCGCGGCTTGACTGACATTCCAATCAGTTTTGAGAAGTGCGCCGAGCAACTGCTCTCGTTCCTCAGCCGGCATCTCGCGCATGGTAGCGAGTCGCGCACGAATCGCCGCCGGTAATTCGGCAAGATCGAGACAGTCGTCAGGCAGTTCGATGAAGGCTGCTTCTACGAGGTTTTTGAGTTCGCGAATGTTTCCGGGCCAATCGTAATTCTCGAGTTTATCCATTGCTTCACAGTCAAAGCCTGTAATCTTTCGTCGAAACTTGAGGTTCATCTGCTGTATGTAATGATTTACGAGGAGCGGAATGTCAGAGCGGCGCTCGCGCAAAGGCGGCAGGTGAAGACGGGCCACGTTGAGCCGGAAGTAAAGATCCGCGCGAAATTTCCGCTCCTTCACCAGGTTTTCTATCTCCTGGTTTGTCGCCGCGACGACGCGCACGTCCACACGCTGGCTCTTCGATCCGCCGAGCCTGCACACCTCGCGGTTGTCGAGCACGCGTAGGATCTTGGCCTGCGCGCTCGGACTCATTTCTCCGATTTCGTCTAGAAACAGCGTGCCGCCGTCGGCTTGCTTCCATTTGCCGTCGCGCGGGCCATCCGCGCCGGTGAATGCGCCTCGTTCGTAGCCGAAGAGTTCGGATTCGAGTAACGTCTCAGGCATCGCAGCGCAATTGACTGAGACAAATGCGCTTCCGCGTCGGTGGCTGTGCTCATGAACGTAACTCGCCGCGAGTTCCTTGCCGGTGCCGGTTTCGCCTGTGATGAGGACCGTGCTGCTCGTGGCAGCGGCACGATCGAGATAACGTCGCACGGCTTTCGTGGAGCTGTGCGAGCCGATCATCGTTTCGGCATGCTTTTCAGTGGTAGGCCTAACGAGTCGATCCAATGCGGCGTCGAGATCGTCAAGACAGAGAGGAGCTTTTAAATAGTCGTTTGCGCCGGCGCGCAAGGCGAAGACAGCAAGATCTTCGTTTCCCTCGCTGGCGATCACGATGCAGGGAACGTTCACACCCCGATCTCTCGCCGATTTGATAGCTTCGACGCGCTTCGAAGAATCAGTTGAAACCTCGACGAGGGCGACTTGGACCAGGCGCGTTGTTAAAGTTTTGTGAAAAGTTGTGATGTCATGCTCGACTTGCGGTGAAAAGCCGAGCTTTCGCAGGTGTCTGTCGTAGTCGACACTGGGAGTCGATGCGTCTCTCAGAATCGTCACGAGACCTCGATTCGACGGCGCCATGAGGTACTCCAGCTTATCTATGCCCCCAATTGTCTGCTAGCGCGAGGATTTCAGACTGACCTTAAAAAAACTGGCGCCGATACTACCACGGCTTTGATCGGCGCGTTGAAAAATGTGACGGTGAAATTGTTGATTTATTTTGTCGACGCACGGATACTTCGACGAAGAAGCGAGCAATAAGGTGTCATGAAGAACACTCCTCATTATCGTAACTGCAATCTTTGCGAGGCGATCTGCGGTATTGAGATCACCGTTGGACCGGACCAGCGTCTCGATATTCGCGGCGACAAGGACGATCCGTTTAGTCGCGGGTACATCTGTCCGAAAGCCGTTGCTTTGCAGGACTTTCACTTCGATAAGGACCGGTTGCGACATCCTGTTCGTCGCACGGCAAGCGGGTGGGAACGCATCTCGTGGAATGAAGCGTTTGCGGAAGTGGCGCAACAGTTGAAGCGCATACGTTCGCAGCATGGAAGGGATTCGCTCGCTACCTACCTCGGTAATCCAAGCGTTCACAACTATGGCGTCATGCTCTTTGCGCCGGGATTCATTCGCAGTTTGAAGACGCGCAACCGGTTTTCGGCGACGTCGGTGGACCAACTGGCGCATCATCTCGCGGCCTACCTGATGTTTGGTCATCAACTGCTTCTGCCCATTCCCGATCTCGATCGCACGCGTTTTTTCCTGATTCTCGGTGCGAATCCGGCAGTTTCGAACGGCAGCTTGATGACTGCGCCGGGGATGAGTCGTCGCTTGCAGGAGATTCGCGAGCGTGGCGGGAAAGTTGTGTTGATTGACCCGCGCTTCAATGAAACTGCTCGCTTTGCCGATCAGCATCTGTTTATCCGCCCGGGGACGGACGTGCTGTTGTTGCTGGCGATGTTGCAGGTCGTGTTTGCGGAAGGCTTGACGCGGCTTGGTTCTCTCGCGCCCTTTACGAAAGGTGTTGAGATTGTTGCGTCGATGGTCGCTCAGTTTTCGCCGGAGCGAGTGGCTTCGATCACGGGGATTGAGCCGGAGGAGATACGAGTTTTAGCGAGAGAGTTTGCGGCGGCTGAAGCGGCTGTCTGCTACGGGCGCATTGGGGTGAGCACGCAGGAGTTCGGCGGGGTTTGTCAGTGGCTCGTTAATGTACTGAATATCGTAACGGGAAATCTGGACCGCGCGGGTGGCGCGATGTTTACGCGGCCTGCGTTCGATCCTGTTAATGCGCCCAAGTCGCTGGCCCCGCGTGGCAGTTTTGCGCGGAGATATACGCGGGTGCGAAAGTTGCCTGAGTTTGGTGGCGAGTTCCCGGTGGCCGCGCTGGCCGAAGAGATACTGACTGACGGGCCAGGGCAGATTCAGGCGCTGGTGACCGTAGCGGGAAATCCAGTGTTATCGACGCCAAACGGGCGCGAGTTGGACCGTGCGCTCGCCGGGCTGGAGTTCATGGCGTCGATCGATTGCTACATCAACGAGACGACTCGGCACGCGCACATCATTCTGCCGCCGACGTCACCGCTCGAGCGTGGTCACTACGACATCGCCTTTCATGTGCTCGCGGTTCGTAACACGACGAAGTTTTCGCCGCCACTTTTTGCACCAGACGCAGATGCTAAGGACGATTGGGAGATCCTGCGCGAATTGCAGACGCGTATGGCAGGCGAAGGTTTCTTCCAACGCGTGAAAGGTCGGGTGATGCAGAAGTTCGCCGGACCGGAAACACTGCTCGACCTCGCACTGCGCTTCGGTCCCTACGGCGCAGGCTTCAATCCGTTCTCGAGCGGCCTCACCCTGCGGAAGGTCAGAAAAGCGAAACACGGAATCGATCTTGGCCCACTGTTGCCTTGCCTGCCTGAACGTTTGTGCACCAGCGATAAACAGATCGATCTTGCGCCCGCAGTGCTCGTTAACGATGTCGAACGAGTGAGAATGAATTTGTTGGACCAAGCGTCGCATGCGTCTCCACACCTGAACGGCCATCTGCGACTGATTGGCCGTCGTCAGCTTCGCGGCAACAACTCCTGGATGCACAACACGGAACGTCTGCTTCGTGGAAAACCTCAGTGCACAATCCTGATGCATCCCTCGGATGCCGCGCATCGCAATCTTGTAACTGCTCAAACAGTGGTAGTGAAGTCTCGAATCGGTTCGGTTGAGCTTCCCGTCGAAATAAGTGACGAGATGATGCCCGGCGTCGTAAGCATCCCGCACGGCTGGGGTCACGATCGTCTCGGCATCCAACTCGAAGTCGCCCAACAACACCCCGGCACGAGTATCAACGACCTAACCGACCACCTCTCCATCGACACCCTCTGCGGCACCGCCGCCTTCAACGGCACCTGGGTCACAGTCGAAGCGACCAGTTGATCATTGCCTGACGCAAGTGTCGTTTGCAGGGTCGCTTTGCACAAAAGGGGCTAAAGCGGGTGACAATGTCTCGCGCAAAGGCGCAACGGCGCAAAGCGCTGCCGCGTTTCGTCAGGCCACGCTGACAAGGTGGCCCATCTTCTCCTTCTTAGTCTTTAAATAGCCGGCGAAGCAATCGTGCGGTTCGACCTCGAGCCGCACGCGCTCGACGACGTTTAGGCCCGCGTGCCGGAGTGCGCGAATTTTTGCGGGGTTGTCGGACATCACGCGAACAGCACGCAGCCCGAGTTCGAGCAGTATCTCCGCACACTGTTCGTAACTTCGCATGTCGGCTGCAAAGCCGAGTCGCTCATTAGCTTCGATTGTGTCCGCGCCTTCGTCCTGCAAAGCGTAGGCGCGGATTTTGTTGATGATGCCGATGCCGCGTCCCTCCTGTTGCTGATAGACGATCGCGCCGTGACCCTCCTGCTCGATCAGCTTCATCGCCGCGTCGAGTTGGCGTCCGCAGTCGCACTTCAACGAACCGAATACGTCGCCAGTCATGCATTGCGAGTGAATCCGTACCAGACTCGGCCTGTTCGGGCGCAACTCGCCTTTGACCAGCGCGACGAATTCTTCCGCCGAGTTCAACGAACGAAAGCCGACGATGCGAAATTTTCCCGTCTCCGTGGGCAAGCGTGCTTCGGCGACGCGCTCGACCGTTTTTGGCGCGGCGTGGCGGCCGTTCGTGTTGCTGAAGGGAATTAGTCTGAGTCCCATTCTGTCTTCTCCCGTAAAATAGGTCGCGCTCCGGGACGTCTTAATTGTGTGGAGAGCGACCTAAAGTTTCTGTCAGCCAGATGACACTTCAGACGCCTGGCTGACAGAAATATCAAAACGATCCGCGATTGCTACGGCGCGTGCTCAAAGCGACTTCAGATACTCGACGAGATCAATTTTTTGCTGTTCCGTCAGGTTTGTGCCGAAGAAGCTGTTGTAGTGTTCAACCACGTCGCGGAACGTTGCGAAACGGCCGTCGTGATAGAAGCCGCCTTTCTGGTGCGTCCAGAGACCTCTCAGCGGCGCCGTGCGGTAACGCTCGTCCGGCGAACGCATCGCCTGAAAATCGTCGATGCCGATCTCCTGCGCCGTGTGCATGTTCCATCCAGGCTCCGTAAAGATAGGCGGTACGTGACACGTCGCACACTTCGCTGGTCCATTGAACACGGTCTGACCACGCGCCGCCGCGGCACTATCGAAGCTTCCCGCCGGTGCCGCCGGAGCAGGCAGGGCGAGTTGATAGAATTGAAGCGCCGGCAACTTAGCAGTAGTCAAATCGGGATTGCTGCGCACATTGCCAAATCCTTCGCGCGCGGCGATCGGAAACTTGGCCGCATCGTTCAAACGTGGATCGTAGAACGTTCCTTGTCCGTGCATCTCGAGGTTCGCAACGAACGCGTTCCAGTGCGTCACTGAACCCCATCCGGTCCACGTATGAAGATTGACGCCTGCAAGTCCGAAAGCTGGTGGGAGTAGTGTCGCCGCCGACTTTCCGTCCGGCCGAAAAGCCTTGCCGTCGAGGAACAGTTCCGCGTCAAACTTTCCCGGTCCCCAACTCTGCAAAACTGCTCGCACCGTGGGCTCATCAACGCCAAGCAGCTCTGCCACAGGCGCGAGGTTCGGACTCAGCGCTATGATGGCGCCGACGTTGAGATCGCGATTGGCCCAGCCGTCGAGCCGGTGACCGATGCCCGATGTAAACGAGTCGTCAACCGTCGAGTGGCAAAGCGCGCAGGTGATGCCCACGGATTGCAGGTTTCCGGCGTTGTTGAACGTGCCTTTTACGCCGACAACTGCATTGAGTTTGAGTAGCGCGAGTGTAGTGGCCGGGTCATTCAGATTTACGCGACCGTGCCTCAACTGCGAAACAAGCGCGGGTGGTAACGCGTCAGCGTCGACCTTCAACCCGACCGCAAGCGCAGTCGCCGGACTGACGCCTGGTCCAACTCCCCCAAGGTTCGCACCTGCGATGGCACGATGGAGTTGCAGCGTATCACTCCAAAAGACCTCATCGCCGAAAGTGTCGAAGCGAAAAGTCTGTTTGCCCTCGTCGAGCATCCGTTGCGCGTTTGCATCCGCGATGTCTTGTGCGGCGACTGTTGCTGAATTCGCTTGCGCCCTGGCCCAATTTGCATTACTTCGTGCGCCGAAAAAAACGGTGATTGCCGCGGCTGCGAAAAGCACGATTGCGAGTTTCGTTAGTTTGCGTTCGCGCGAAGTATTTCCTACGGCTGACATGTTGATCCTCCTTCGTTCGTATTGAGCGAATAGTTAACGGACGTCGTACTCGTGACTGAGTCGTGCGAGGGCGAAGGCGCCGAGTGACAGTCCGAAATCGCGCAGCGCCACGTCGAAGTAGCCGGGGATCATGAGCAGATTGATCACGATCAGTAGCAGCCACGCCGAAACGACGTAAGCGAAGAGACGGGGTTTGAAGAAGACACCGAGCCCCGCCACGATTTCGATCACGCCGACGGCCAGCATCAATTCGTGTCCGTGACCGCCGGTCAGGTTTTTGACGAAGGAAGGGAGGTACTGCTCCCAATTCACGAGCAGGTTGAAGAATTTGTCGAGCCCGGCCACGATCGGGGCGACGGTAAAGCCGATGCGCAGGATCTGGTAGGCCTCGTAGCCGTATCCGGCTGTGCTTATGGATTCGGAATTCAGGGAAGTTATCCCTGGTGAACTAGTAAATGCGTGTGCCATTGTCGTTCTCCTGAAGAAAAAATTCCGTTGGACTGCGGATGTTCGATAAAATACTCCTATTCCATAATAAGTCAAGAACTTATTTGACTTTTTGTGTTTTCTGGGGAAACAGGCTAGAATGCGAGGCTTGGAGGGTGAGTTGAAGGAGGCTGCTGGTGGTGGACAAGCGATTTTTTGAGAGTACGCGGGGGCAGATCGTCACGATACTGCGCAGCTCACCCTGCACTGTCGACGAGTTGTCCGCAAAACTCGAGCTCACCGACAACGCCGTCCGGGCACACCTTCTGACCCTCGAACGTGATGGACTGGTGCGCCAGTCGGGCCTGCGGCGCGGCCCGCGCAAACCGCACTTCACTTACGTCCTGACAACTGAAGGCGACGCCCTCTTCCCAAAAGCTTACGACGCGCTTCTCAATCAGCTCATCGCCGTTTTAAAAACACGCTTGGATCAACGTGAAATCGAAGACGTTCTGCGTGAAGTGGGACGCGCGATCGCCGCAGATGCGGCTGACGGACGCGGTGGAAGTCTGGAAAAGCGCGTCCAGATGGCGTCAAAAGTGTTGGAGGCGATTGGTGGCTCCGTTGCGGTCGAGCAGCATGACGATAAGATCGTGATTCGTGGTAACGGGTGTCCCCTGGCCGCCGCGGTTAGTGTCCATCCGGAAGTCTGCCGCCTGGCCGAGACTCTCGTCGAAGAGATCGTAAAAGTTCCTGTTCACGAACATTGTGATCGCGAGGGACGTCCTAAGTGTCGTTTTGAAATCGACGCCGCCGCGATCGAACGTGCCGCCGATCGGTAAACTTCGCCACCGATTTACCTGCTCGCGGTGTATAATCCCCGGCCACTTTCTCAGTTAGCATGAACACCAATGACCTCTGAAGCCCTTGATCCGATCTGCGAGTTTTATACTAACCATCCGTTTCCACCTCCGCTCGAAAACCTCGATCGGGCGCTGGATCTCTACAAGGACGAAAATGTTCGCCGTTCGGAGTTCCATCTGCTGTGGCCTGGTAAAGAATACCGCGAAGATCTCGACGTACTCGTAGCCGGATGTGGAACCTGGCAAGCGGCAAAGTACGCACTCTGTCATCCGGCGTCTCGCGTCGTCGCAATCGACGTCAGCACGACAAGTCTCGATCACACCGAACGACTGAAACAGAAATACAACCTGACCAATCTAGACGTGCGGCAACTGCCGATCGAGAACGCCGCCGATTTGGACCACAGTTTCGATCACATCATCTGCACCGGCGTATTGCATCACCTTGCGGAACCTGACGCGGGTCTGGCGGCGCTGCGCTCCGTGTTGAAGCCGGACGGCGCGCTCTACCTGATGGTCTATGCGCCTTACGGGCGTGCGGGCGTTTACATGATGCAGGAATACTGCCGGCTACTCGGCGTCGGTACATCGCGAGAAGAACTAACGGATTTGATTTCATCGTTGAAGATGTTGCCGCAATTTCATCCGGTCTTGTCGGCACAGGGCGGATCGAGAGAGTTCATGAACAGCGACGCTCTCGCCGATGCCTTGCTGAATCCGCGCGACCGCGCGTATTCGGTGCCGCAGTTGTTTGATTTTCTCGAGCGAAGCGGGCTGGTGTTTGGACGATGGTACTGGCAGGCCGCTTACTCACCTCAATGCGGTTCAATCGCAAGAACCCCGCATGCTGCACGGATCGCGGAACTACCCGAGCGCGAGCAATACGCCGCGGTGGAACTATGGCGAGGCTTGATGAGCAACCACAGTGTCGTCGCTTATCGAAACGACGCGGATCAGGGTCAAGCTAAAGTCCGCTTCGACGGCGAACAACTGAGTTATGTGCCGGTGCGTCTCCCATGGACCACGTGCGTTGAGCAATCGATTCCTCCGGGCGCCGCGGGTGTCCTGGTGAATCAAACTCACGTGTTTTCCGACCTGTTCGTAATCATCAATGCGCTGGAAAAACGGTTGTTCGACGCCATTGACGGGCGTCGCAGCATTGCAGAGATCCTGGAGAGTCTGAATGAGACCGACAATCTCGACGCCGTGGAGTTCTTCGAAAAACTCTGGCGGCACGATCAGGTTGTATTCGATACGTCGAAGACTCAGTGAGGTCTCATACAGGAAATACAGTTATGTCACAAAACCCTGCGGACGATTCATTACGAAAACACGTGCTCTACCTGCTGCGAGGCGGAGGGGCGCACATGTCATTTGACGAGTTTGTTAATGGCTTTCCGCCCGACTTGTGCAATCGCCAGGTCGAAGGCTTGCCGTACACACCCTGGCAGGTGCTGGAACACATGCGTCTTGCGCAGTGGGACATACTCGAGTTCAGCCGCGATGCAGACCACGTTTCGCCGGAGTTTCCCAAGGGTTATTGGCCCAAGCCCGACGAACTGGGGACTTCTGCCTTGTGGCAAAGATCCGTTGAGGAGTTTCGTAAAGACCTGCAACAGATGGAAGCTCTCGTCGAAGATCCCGCGACCGATCTGCACGCGAAGATACCTCACGGCGATGGCCAGACCATCCTGCGTGAAGCACTCCTCATTGCCGACCACAATGCCTATCACGTTGGTGCGTTGACAGTGATGGCCCGCATCCTCAAGGCTGTTCCCGAACTGAAGTGAGGTTTCTCCAGGAGGCAAATTATGTCGTGGGATGATCCTGACGTTGAAACAAACCTTGGCGCAGCCCTCAACAGGTTCAAGTGGGGCGAGGTGGGTGAGCTTTGCGAACAGCTTGTCGCGCGCATTAAATCCGAGTCGTCGCCTATGGACCAAGCTTTCGCGAGGCAGTTGCTCTACCTGCTGAGGCGCAAACGACAATTCGCCTCGATGGTCCAACTCGCCGAAGCGATGCTTCGTTCCGGTCTCAATACACTCCCGGTTCGACGTCAGTACGCGCAGGCGTTGATCGATCAGGGGGTAGCGCTGACGCCCGCGGAAATGGTGTTGCAGTCTGTCGTGCAGGAGGCGCCCGAAAACAGTCTGGACAACCGCGAAGCGCGGGGGCTCATCGGGCGCATCTACAAACAGCTTTACGTAAACAACAACGATCCCACTTCTGCGGCAAACCGCTCGAACCTCGAGCATGCGCTGAAAGAGTATCTTTATGTCTATCGACTCAACCCGTTGGAGAGTTGGTGGCACGGAATCAATGCGGTGGCTCTGCTAGCGCGAGCAAAGCGCGACGGTTTTCCGATGGCTGGACTGCCAGAGTCGGAAGATCTCGCAAAAGAAATCCTGTCTGCAATCGAGAGCAAAGAGCAGAACAGTGCCGACCCGTTACCGACATGGGATCTGGCCACGCGCGTCGAAGCCTATGTCGCAATCGGGGACGTAGAGAAAGCAGCGCGCAGTGCGCGAAGGTATGTGGAGAGCCGCGGCGCGGATGCGTTCGAGATCTTCAGCACTTTACGACAGTTCGAAGAGGTGTGGCAGTTGAACGAGACCGACCCTCCGGGCAACCTTCTGCTGCCGGTGCTGCGTACGGCGCACCTGGAACGCGCCGGGGCCATGTCAAAAGGCGATCCGAAGGAGTTGAAGGCTGAAGCTGAGGCCCTCGCCGATAACATGGAAAACCTCGAAGCGATCTTCGGGACCGACAAGATGCAGACCTACAAGTGGTACAAGCTGGGCCTGGACCAGTGCAACTCGATCGCGCGTATCGAGCGGCGCAACGGGCAAGGGCATGGCACAGGTTGGCTGGTGAAGGCGTCGGATTTTTTCCCGGGCGAGCAGGGTTTGCTGCTGGTGACCAACGATCACGTCGTCAGTGAGATCGCGAACCCGTTGGCGATCTTTCCGCAGGATTGTCAGGTGAACTTTCAGGCGATGGACGAGGTTTTGGAGGTGGAGGAAAAGGTGCGCTGGTCGTCGCCGTACACACGTCTCGACACCACTTTTCTCAGGTTGAAGCAGGAGCCGAAAGCGCCTCCACTCGTGCTTCACAAATCACCGGTCAAGATGGCGATTAATCAGCCGGCGACGTCGGCCCCGCGAATGTACATCATCGGCCATCCCCAGGGACGGGATCTGGAACTTTCACTGCAAGACAACGAACTCGTGGCTTGTAACGACTCGTTGGTCCATTACAGAACTCCAACTGAACCAGGAAGTTCAGGCAGTCCCGTGTTTGAATCCAATGCCTGGGAGGTCGTCGCGCTTCATCATAAAGGCAAAGAAAAGATGAAACGTATCGACGGACGGGATGGTTTTTACGAGGCAAATGAAGGCGTCTCGATCTTGAGGATTCAATCGGAAACGAAAAAATCCACGAGCACTTAGGTCCACACGCAGGTACGGCCGCCGAGAAGCCGGCGGCCGTACACGTCGTTTTGATCAATCGATGATTTGCTAACTCAGATTGGGCATCCTGAAGACATCGAGAAAGATTCCAAACGTCAGCACCACGTTCAA
>CBFGMX010000113.1:0-16898 GCA_965649955.1 uncultured bacterium | reverse complement strand
AACACGAGTGTCGCCAGCACCAGACGAGCGGCAAATCCAATAGCAAACCACTTAGCCAGGAATCGAAATCGCATTTTTCGAAGATTCGGACGCAGTCGCGGCGAACGCTAATTCAGAACCATATCCTAGCCAGTCAAGCGGTAATATCGTCAAGCGTTCGTGATTTAAAACAGCAGCTTCACCGAAAACCGCAGCGCACGTGGGCCGCCGGTGTTGTAAAACGACCCGAACCCCTCACCGCCGGAGAGGCTTTGGCCGAGGAGCGAGGAGGATCGGCCAAAGGTTGCGTTTGGGGTGAAAGTACTGCCGCCCGAAACGGCGCCGCCCGGAAACACACCGCCCAGCACGCGATCGCGCGCAACCGGATCTTCGAAGTTCGGATGATTGAAAAGATTGAAAGCGTCGACCTGAAACTTCAGCGCCACGTTTTCGTTGAAGTTGAACTGCCGGCGCAGCGCGAGATCGATTTGATACAACGGAAACCCGCGCAGAGCATTCCGTCCGAGACTGCCTTGTTGCAAATCCTGCGGCACCAGAAACGCCGCCGGATTGATCCGTCTCCCACCAGCCAACGAGGGATCCACGATGTAGAGCGGCTCATTCCCAACGAAATCCGGCCGAAAATAAGCGACTCCAAACGACGTCGGAACCAGGTAGATAACGTTGACCGGTTTCGCCGAACGCACGTTGAAGATTGAGTCGAGCGCCCAGTTACGTGACAGCGTGTTTCCGAGTCCCTTCGAGAATGGCGCCGGCAATTGGTAGTTAACGAAGCCCGTGAGCTGGTGACGTGCGTCGAAGTCGGATGGACCACGATCGAGCGCGGGGTTCGCACTGGTCATCAACACATTTCGTGCGGAGTCAATGCCCACGTTGTCCAACGATCTCGCCCACGTGTAAGAAACAGTCGACGCAAGCGCTTCAGACAGACGTCGATTGAACTGCAACTGCATCGCGCGATAATCGGAACGCCCATCGTTGGTTGTCAGTCGCAGGAACGGAAACTCAGGGTTCTGATCGAACAGCGTTTGCGTGTGGAGCAGTCGTCTCCCGGCTGTGCCGACGTACGATGCGGAGATCGATTGTTTCCCTCCGAGTTCGCGTTCCAGGCTCAAGTTCCAGTTGAGCGTGTACGGGAGTTTGAGCTGAGGATCGAAAACTATAGCCGGAACAACGGATCCGCTGGTGACGAACGGAATCGAATCAACAAAAGCGTCGCCCGCGCGTTCCTGGCCCAGGTCATAAAACACACCAAAGCCGCCGCGCACGATCAATTTCGGATCGTTCTTGCCGATTAGTTGATACGCAAAACCGAAGCGGGGCGCGAAGTTCAAGAACGTCGTTTGCCACAACGACGTGCCTGGCGCGGCAGATCGCAGTTGGGTTGGATCGTTCACCTGGTCCACCGCCAGCGGCGGCGAACCATCGTTTGAAGGTGGCGGATTCAGTTCCCAGCGCACACCGTACGACAACGTCAGTCGTGACGATTGCCGCCACTCGTCCTGCGCATAAAGAGAGAGGTTGTTGAAGTCAGGAGACTGCGACGCGTCGCGATGGAACAAGCCGGCACGCGCCGGTACGCCCGTAATCGCCTCTCCAACACCGTCAAAAAGAACGTTGGTCTCAAGCGCGCGAAAACCAAGATTCGGCGACATCCGCCGATAATCAGCACCGAATCGGAATTCGTGATTACCGGAGACGATCGAGAACACACCGACGGTGTTGAACTGTCGCTGAAGATTCGAAACGTCGCTTCCGGTCATTAAGTTGGCGCCACGCGCATTGAGATCAAAATTGAAAGACTGACCAAGCGGGGAATCAAGATCCGGCGGAACCACTGCGCCGCCAAACGTGTCGAGGACGTGAGAACCCGTGACGCGCAACCTGCTGTAGTTCACGCGCACGTCGACCACCTTTGTTGACGACAATGTCCTGCTGAACGCGCCGGTGATCGTTTGTGACTGGCTGTGAATACGATTCGTGGTGTTGAGCGAAAACCCGCCCGCACCACGTTGATCTGCTTCAGAATCGGCAAAATTGTATTTACCGGAGAAGTTCCAATTGTCTCGCATCCAGTCCAGACGGAAGCTGCCCGCATCGTGGCGTGCCGCATTCGCGAAAGTTGCCGCGAACTCCGCAAAACCATCCGGCCGCGCTTCACCGGTTGGCAATGGAAACGCATTCAAGAACGGTTGAATCTGCGAAACTGCTGCCGCCCTGGACGCCAGCGAAGGCACATCGGTAACGCCGGTCATCGGCCTGCGCAGTCGCATCCCTTCATACGAGCCGAAGAAGAACGACCTGTCTGGTTCGATTGGACCACCAAGCGTGCCGCCAAAGTTGTTCAGGCGTCGCGGCGGTTTCCTTAGACCAAGACTATTTGCAAACCAATCATTCGCGTCTGCCGCGTCGTTGCCGAAGAAATGAAAGACGCTGCCGTGGAACTCATTTGTTCCGGCGCGGGTGACGACGTTTACCTGAGCTCCCGGAACGCGCCCGTATTCCGGCTGCGTGTAGGAGCTTCTGATCGTCACTTCCTGCGTGGCGTCCATCGCTGCGAGTCCGCTGGTGCCGCCACTCGCGGTCGTTGCCAACGTGCTGCCGGCTGCTGATGGTCCAGGATTCTGTCCCCCCGGTGCGATGCCAAAGTTTGCGCTCACACCGTCAATAACAAACATGTTCGCGTTTGGCCGCTGCCCGTTCGTGGCAACGCCCGGCTGAGCATAGGAGGCAAACTGATCGGCATTGCCGTATACGGTGCCCGGCACCAAAGTAAGCAGGTTTTGAAAACTTCTACCCTGTAACGGTAAGTCGATGATCGTGCGCGCGGTCACACTCGAACCGACCGATGCGTCGCTGGACATCAGCATATGCTCACCGGACGCAGTGACCGTCACGATTGAATTAAGACCCCCGCTGAACGCTCCCGAGGGTACAGCCTGCGGAACCTCAGTGCGGACGGGCTCCTCCGGCCCGGTAAAGATCACTTCGTCGACTGCGACAAAAGAAGTGAACTGCGTCATCAACTTAAACTCGAGACCCAGTTGCGTTACCTCTTCGCGCGACTCCGGTTTCATGGTGCTGTAACGCGCGCCCATCATGTCTTCGCCCATGATGTCGTCGATCTTGCGACGAGCCCACAGCGTGGCGAGGACGTCGTGGCTCTCCTCGCTCTCCGGCAGTTTAACGGGAATCTCGCGCACAAACTCCTGGCCTGCGATTTTGCCTTTCAACACGACCGAGCCGCTTCCGCCGTGCATATAACGACCGGAAAGAATGAGGGGCTTCGCACTGAACAGATCAGGGATACGTTTGGGATAGATCTCAGTGAACGACAGGTTTGGCGACCACTCGATCGAGATGTCTGTGAGCAACGGATTGCGAATGCGTTCGTTAAACCGGCGCGCGACGGCTGACGTGTCTCCGGCCTCTGTCACGTAGTCGACTTCGCCGCGACCATGTTGGGCCATGTTGTCGAGCAGAAAGCGATTCGGCGCGCTGCCGAAGCCCATCGCAAACACGCGCGCGTTCTTGTACTTCTTGACTTCGGCGATGATTTCCATGTCGTTGCCGACCTGGCCGTCGGTCAGGAAGCAGGCGATGCGCATGTGCTGCTGTGAGTCAGATGGTTTCAGCGCAGCTGTGATCGCTTTCATCATTTCCGTCCCGCCACCGCCATTCTGTGATGCGAGAAACTTCCGTGCTTCCCGGAGGTTCTCGGGAGTGGCGTGCTGCGGTTCGTTGAAGAGAATGGCGGTGTCGCCGGCGAACGTGATCACGTTGAACGTATCGTGCGGATAGAGAGTGTTGAGCGCGAGGTCCATCGTCTCCTTCGCTTTCGCGAGCGGAAACCCGCCCATCGAGCCGGACGTGTCGACCACGAAGACCAGTTCTTTCGGCATCACATCTTCCGCGGAGACGCGCTGGGGTGGCTGTAAGATGAGTGTGAAGAAGCCACCCCTTGCTGAGCGATGAGTGAGGACGGCATCGTTGATTGCGGGACCGGCAACCTGATACTTCAGGATGAAATCTCTGTTCGGGATCGTGTTTTGATCTTTCAGACGCACGACGGCTCGTCTGTTGTCGGGTCGCTCAACTTCGGTTTCATGTGTTTCGGAGTGAAGTGCTTCGATCGGAACACCGGCGTCGAGCGCGAGTTCGATTGAGATATCGTGACCGGGTCGGTCTGAGTAGATCGATGTTGCGTTGGAAGTAGCATTCGCCGGATCCGTGATTCCGGGGTCGTAACGCGGACCGATGACCATCGGAAACGACCATTCGTACGAACCATCTTCGTACTTCAAAGTCTCGACGTAGCTGATAACGATCCGGATCTGCTGGCCGGGCATGATGTTGGCGACAGCTTGAGTGAAGATGTTTGGACGGTCCTGATCGAGCAAAGCTGCCACTTTACCGAGTTGTTTAGCGGCGTCGTACGTGGCCTGGGCCTCCTCGCGACGCATGATTTTGCCTTTGACGACGCGCTCGCCGATCATCATGGTGAGATCGTCAACGGCGGCTGACTGCGGGAGCGGGAAAGTATAGACAGCTTCGATCTTCTCGGTGAACGAGTTTTCGAAATCCTGCGTTACGGTGACACGGGAAAGAAAACCGCTGACTTCAGCCTTGACGGTCGTGTGTTTCAGAGGGCACTCGCCGGCGGGTTTGCCCGACGCATCGATCGCCTGGAGCGAACCGGCATTGGGTACCGGATCCTGATTAGTTGTCTGAGCGTAGGCGACGTCGATCTGAACGAACGATGACAGCAATGAAACCGTTAACATTAAGATTGCTGCGAGTGACATCCAGTTGAAGAAGAGTCGGCGGTGCATAGTCTTGTCCCTTTGCAGCGATTTGTGTTTGGGTTGACGAGCACACTTCGAGTGCGTGCTAGCGAGACCGAAAGCATCGCTGCGTAAAAGATCGCAGGTTGTCTTTTAATCGAGACCGTGGAACGCGAGGTCTCAGTTTGTATCTAAGGCCGTGCGGGGGAGACCGCGCTGGGAACTGCTACTACTTGGCTAACGCTATTGATGCAGATTTTCGTAGGCAAGGTGGCCTGAGGCGAAAAAACTTTTCTGCCGTCGATTTAGAAATCGATTGATCATAAACTTTCGATCATGAGAAGTGTCCGTCGCAGAGTTGCCCTCGGGATTTTGCTCGTGCTGGTGTCGACCGCGACCGCAGCGCAGGCGCAGGTAAAACCTGATCGGGACTATCTCGTTTACGTCGTGTCAGAGTCAGCCGACAAGATCGCGCTGGTTCGTTTCGGGCCGGACGGCGCTCGGGTCGAACGACAGATCGATATTGGCAACATGCCCGTCGACATTGATGGCCCGCACGGCATTGCCATCTCGCCCGATCGTCGTTTCTATTACGTCTCGATCGCCCATGGCCGCCCTTTCGGATCTGTCTGGAAGTTTTCGGCGAGCGATGACTCACTGGTTGCGAAAACCACGCTTGGCCATTTCCCGGCGACACTGGATATCACGCCAGACGGCGCGTTTCTCTTCGTCGTCAACTTTAATCTCCATGGCGACATGGTTCCGTCAACAGTCTCGGTTGTTTCAACTCAAACGATGACGGAAGTCGCGCGATTAAAGACGTGTACGATGCCGCATGGTTCACGCTTGAATTCGTCGGGCACGAAACAATACTCGGCGTGCATGATGGACAACATGCTGGTCGAGATCGATACCCGTTCGCTGAAAGTAACGCGACAGTTTGCGTTGACGAAAACGGGCGATACGACTTCCGGCATGAAGCACACTGGTGGCCATGGCATGGAGCCGCCCAGACCGGGTGATAACTCCTGTTCGCCAACCTGGGCGGAGCCTTCAAGCGACGGCTCTTCAGTTTATGTCGCGTGCAATAATTCCAGTGAGATTGTCGAGGTCAATACGAAGGACTGGCAGGTCGTGCGTCGCATCGCGGCCCGCGCTGGCGTTTACAACCTCGACATCACGCATGACGGTTTGCGCTTGATTGCCACCAATAAGCGCGACCAATCCGTGTCTGTTTACGACTTGAAGAATGGAAGGGAACTAACGCGTTTACCGACGAAACGTAAAGTGCTGCACGGAGTGGTGGTGTCGCCTGACGATCGCTATGCGTTCGTCACTGTCGAAGGCATCGGCTCCGAGCCGGGTACCGTTGAGGTGATTGACCTTACTACACTGAAGACCATCGCCACAGTCGACGTAGGGCCGACCGCTGCCGGTATCGATTTTTACAAAACAGAACCTCTGAAGAAACCGTGACCTTATGGACCGGGCGCCGTAGTCGATCCCTTGTCGATCTTTTCTCCGAGTTTGACTATCCACAATCCCGAGTGAATATCGTTGAAGTAGATCAGACCCTTGTGTGGCTGTGCGCCCCACGTAAAAGGCAGGTTCGGACGAAACCCGTCGGGATCGCCGGTCCAGACTCGCGCGATCTCTCGCCCCTGTCGATAAAGATCGCCTCGCAGTTCGCCTGACACGTCGACGACACGGCCGCCGCCACTGTAGTAACCGAGGTACATCACGTCGTCTTCAACCCACATGTTATGGGCGCCGCCTTCCGGCACCGGATACTCAGCGACTTTTCGCGGGTTGTAAATATCTGAAACGTCGACGACGTGAACGATTCCTCGCACCGGGAAACGTTTTGGCGACTTGATGTCGAATATCGCGGGAAAGACTTCGTCGCCGATGAACACGTAATTCTTGTAGCGGTAAACAGAGTGAGTACCGGCGAGCCACCCGTTGCCGTAAAGCTCATTGTGATTGAAACGCAACTGGCTAACGAACTGTGGGCGTTCGGGACTGCCGCCTTTCAATCCGGCGCCGACGTCGAGAATCACCAGTCCATCGTGCCAGTAAGCGAGATATGCAAGACCGTCTTTGACTTGTAGGTCGTGAATGTATCGACCGGCAATCTGTTCGCCTTCTTTTGTTCGAATCGTGCCGGCGAGCGGGTTTTCAGTCTGCCAGCGAGCGACTTCTTTCGGGTTCTTTACGTCTTTGAAATCAATCACACGCATCGAGCCGGTCGCATCGTCGGTGAGATAGACGTAGTGATCGTGAACGAACGCGCTGTGAACGCCGCCGGTGACCGTGGCCGTGTATTCTGAAATCAGTTTCGGGTGCGCCGGATCAGACGTGTCGTAGAAAGCGATTCCGTTTTTTCTATTCGACGCGTTTTCTCGCGAGATGACGAGAATCTTGCCGTCAGCCGTCGTCATGATGTCGTTGACCAGTCGCGCGTCAACTTTGATCGTGTCGGTTAGTTTCGGATTCGCGGGATCAGAGATGTCGTAGACAAAGAAACGATCGGCGATGGTCGAGTAATAAGCGTAGTTTCCGATAATCCACTGTTCGGCGCCCTGGAACTCTTTCATCGGCGCTCGGCCGACGATTTTGACCTCTCGTTCCAGATTCCGAGGCGTGACGACGATCGAGGCGCTGGACGAGATGGTGCCGCTGGTTCCCGTGACGATGTAAGTACCCGGCAACTCGGCGACAAAGGCGCCGTTAGCATCCACAGTCGCCCCGCTGCCGCTGACGGACCAGCGCGTTGTGAAGTCGCTTGCAGGATCACCTTTGGCAGTGAAATAGACGACGTCGCCGGTGCGTGCCGACTGCGCGCCGGCTGTTATCGAAAGGTTGCGGAGAGTAGATTTCACCACGGAGACTGTGGTCTTCGTGTTCGCAGATCCGGCGGTCGCGGTGATAGTAGTTGTGCCTGGACCGATGCCAGTTAGAACACCACCGGCGTCGACTTTCGCAACGCTCTCGTTTTCGGAGGTCCAATCGATGGGCACGCCGGTTCGCGGCACACCATTCAAAACACGTGTCACAGCGTTTAGCTGCACACTATCGCCGACGACGAGCGGGGTCTTGAGCGCGTTCAATTCTATAGTGTTGACGCTGGGTGGCTTCACCATGAACGTCGTCAGCGCCGGCACGCCTCCGACAATCGCGCCCACCGTAACTTCTCCAGTGCCGAAGAGCTTCACGTTTCCGTCATCGTCTACGGCAGCGATGTCGAATGGGCCGGCGAAGTAGGTAGACGGCTTTTCCTTCACCGCTTTTCCTGAAGCATCAGTCGCGACGACAGTGACCTGTACCTGTTGACCGACCTCAGCCTCTTTCACGGGTACAGACACCTGGACCGCTTTCACGACACTGGCCGATGCCGCCCCCGCACTGGCCTGTTGCCCGAGTGCGTTGGATGGAACGAGTGGAGCGATCACAATTAGAACGAGAAGGGAGGTTATGCGGGTCTGGGTCTTCATAGTGCAGGTGATTGTAGGAGGTTCAGTGATGGAGGGCAAAGTAAGGGCAGAATCGTCGGCCCCGGACACGAATTTACATAGATCTTGCCCCCAACGAAGCCGATCAACTACATTACTTGTCATCTCGCCCTGGCCTCACGACAACTCGAGAATCTTGGCGGAGGGTGTCGATGTCGATAATCCAGCAGATTTGGGACAGCTTTATTATGCTGATTCCCGTGTTTTTCCTGCTCACGATGATTTTTGGGGCGGGGTTTTATATCGGGCGAGTTAGCAAAAAAGAGCAGTAACTACATCAAACGCGACTTCAACTTCAGAAACAGCTCGCGCGCTTCTTCAGGGCTGAGCGTGGATGGGGTACCACGGATTTCTTCGATTATTTTTTGATTTGCCAGGTCAAACAGAGAAGCCTGGGCGGCTGCTTTGCGACGGCCCGCGCGCGTTGTTGCTTTGTCGAGTGCGCTGTTTGCGGCTGCGACTTTAACTGACAGCGGCTCTTCGACGTCAACCTTCACTTCTTCTTCTTCCGCAAACACGTCCAACTCATATCGCTCCAACCGCGCCAACACTTCTCGAGCGTTTGCCAGCACGACCGGCGGCAGGCCCGCCAACCGCGCCACTTCAATTCCATACGACTTCGACGCACGCCCGCGTTCCAGCCGGTGCAGGAACACGACTTCACCTTCGCGCTCAGTCGCGGTGATCTGATAGTTCTGCGCGCCAGGCAAACGTTCGGCTAGCTCCGTCAGCTCGTGATAGTGCGTCGCGAACAACGTCTTCGCCGCATGATCGGGCGAGTCGTGCAAGTACTCAGCAACAGCCCATGCGATCGACAAGCCGTCAAACGTCGCGGTACCGCGCCCGATCTCGTCGAGCAGCACGAGTGACCGCGGCGTAGCGCTATGCAGGATCGCCGCCGTCTCGGTCATTTCAACCATGAACGTCGAACGCCCACGCGTGAGATCGTCTGAAGCGCCAACGCGCGTCCAAATGCGATCCAGTAGTGGCAGGCGCGCCCGTTCAGCCGGAACAAAGCATCCCGTCTGCGCGAGTATGCTGATGATCGCGGTCTGACGCAGCACTGTGCTCTTTCCACCCATGTTTGGACCGGTGATGATTAACAAACGATCCGTCGAGTTGTTGAGGTAGATACTGTTCGGCACGAACGGCTCTTCGATAAAGGCTTCAATCACCGGGTGCCGGCCCTGAACGATCTCCAACGTATCCCCATCGTGAAGCTCGGGCCGGACGTACCTGCGCCGCGCGGCGGTTTCAGCGGATGATGCAAGCGCGTCGAGCGCCGCCAGCGCACGCGCCGTCATTTGAATTCGTTTCGTCTCCGCGGCGATCTGGCGGCAAACGCCGGCGAACAATTCGCTTTCGAGCTGAACGATTCGTTCTTCAGCGCCAAGAACTTTCTTTTCCCAGTCGCGCAGTTCCGGAGTGGTGAAGCGTTCTGAATTGGCAAGCGTCTGGCGCCGTTCGTACTCGACCGGCACTCGCGTGGCGTTCGCCTTCGACACCTCGATGAAGTATCCAAAGACACCATTGAAACGAATACGCAGATTGTTGATGCCACTCCGACCGCGCTCGGTCGCTTCCAAAGCGGCGATGATCTGTTTCGCGTTACGACTGATGGAACGCAACTCGTCGAGCTCCGGTGAGTACCCGTCGCGAATTACACCGCCATCGACAACCTTCGCCGGCGGATCCTCGGCAATCGCGCGCGCGATTAAGGCGCGAATATCGGGAAGTTCGTCGGTGTTTTCAACGAGCACTTCGAGCAGCGACGATCCAAGCCCCGACAAAACCTCACGAATAGCCGGCACCTGGTCGAGCGAACGCAGCATGGCGCACAGATCGCGCGGCGTCGCCGAACCAAGACTGATGCGGCCGATCACACGCTCGAGATCCGAAACTTCTTTCAAATGCGCGCGCAGCTTGTCACGCCGCATCTGCGAACCGAACAATTCCTGCACTGCCGCAAGGCGCGCCTCGACCTCACCACGCTTCACGCACGGTCGCAACAACCATGAACGCAGCAAGCGCGCGCCCATGCCGGTCACCGTTTCGTCGATCACCTGCAACAACGAACGCCCACTACCACCGGCAAGCGACTCAACCAGTTCCAGATTGCGAACGGTAACGCTATCGAGCACCAGATGATCCTGCGGCTCGAAGTAGACGAGATCCGTGACGTGCGCCGCCGCCGCCCGTTGCGTCTCCTGTGCATAGCGCAAACACGCACCGGCCGCGCGAATTGCTTCGTCTTTGCGCGCTAACCCGTAACCGTCAAGCGTGCGAACCTTGAAATGATTGACTAAGAGCGACTGACAATCGTCTCTTTGCCATTGCCAATCGTCGAGCGGTGTTAACGTCGCGTCAAACCCATATTCATTTGTCGAGATCTCATTTGAAGAAGCGACAGGGCCGCCCGATCCGTCCTGCAACGGTAGCGGCGCCGTCTGAGTGCGCCCACTCAATCCCGTCTTAATCAGCGCTCCCAACGACGCCGGAAACAACAACTCGCGCGGCGCATACGATTCAAGGTCCGCGCGAATGCGCGTCCACGAATCACGCCCCGTTTCCTGCGTCACACGAAACTCGCCGGTCGAAATATCGAGAAATGCCGCGCCGATCGTGTCACCAGCCGTGCAAACTGCCGCCAGATAGATCGACTCACGTGCGTCCAGCAACTGCGGATCGATTGGCGTGCCGGGCGTGACAATGCGCACGACTTCACGTCGCACGAGCTTCTTTGTCTTTCCTGCGTCTTCAGTCTGTTCGCAAATCGCAACGCGATAACCCTTGCGAACGAGACGCGCGATGTAATTGGCCGCGGAGTGATGAGGCACGCCGCACATCGGAATCGGATTTCCGCTCTCCTTCTGCCGCGCGGTGAGCGTGATCTGCAACTCGCGCGACCCCGTCACCGCGTCGTCGAAGAAAAGCTCGTAGAAGTCGCCGAGCCGGAAGAACAATAAAGTGCCGGGGTGTTGCTGCTTCAGTTCCTGGTACTGACGCAGCATTGGCGTTGGATTTGAATTATTCATCTGTGAGTAAAGTCTTGGTAAATGGCGGTGAATAATAAACTATGCTAATTTCCACAGCAACGTGGATAGCAATTCACCGAAACTCGACGCGAGTTTGTTGACGGACTCACTCCAGGAGCACCTGGAAACCGTTCAAGCCCTGCTTCGCTCCAATATTAATGACATCGAACAGTCGGGCCGGATGATCTGCGACGCACTCGTCGCAGGCAAGAAGGTTTTGCTCTGTGGTAATGGCGGCAGCGCGGCCGATGCGCAGCACATTGCCGCGGAGCTCGTCGGCTGTTACGAAAAGCAGCGCCGTTCATGGCCGGCGATCGCGTTGACCACCGACACATCCGCGTTAACGGCGGTGAGCAACGACCTCGGTTACGAACAAGTGTTCGCGCGCCAACTCGCAGGACTCGCACAACCGGGCGATGTTCTCGTCGCGATCAGCACGAGTGGACGATCGAAAAACGTCTTGAAAGCAGTCGAGCGGGCGAGGGAACTGGGTTGTCGCACGATCGCCTTGACGGGCGCGTCGACGGATCCGCTTGGGTCGATGTGCGACCTCACCGTCGCGGTCCCGTCGAGTCGCACGTCGCGCATTCAGGAAGCGCACATCACGATCGGTCACCTGTGGTGTGAGATGGTCGATCAAATCGAATAAGAAATCTTGACACGTGCGACAGATCTAATTAGTCTGACTGCACTGACAGAGCGTAGTGTTTTGATTACGATCGGTCCTTTGGATTGCGCGGATCTTCCCGACGAAGAGTCGCCGTGAGTGATTCACTGAGACGTTGATGTTGTTTCAAGGACTACCTGGCTTTTCCAATTCCGAGCTTTACCCCTTCAACTCACTTCCACTGCTGAGTCACATTCCCGTCGAAAGAATAATTCTGTGTGATGCAGGAGT
Organism: uncultured bacterium; assembly: GCA_965649955.1. GTDB lineage: Bacteria > Acidobacteriota > Blastocatellia > Pyrinomonadales > Pyrinomonadaceae > PSRF01. The sequence continues at coordinate 4,669 of CBFGMX010000113.1, read as the reverse complement.
GAGTGTACGTGTATCAGAAGTTCGCAATCGCGCAGTCCGGCAATTGCGAAACTCGAATTGACAAATCGCTGCTGCCTCGCAAGAGAGGTTTCCCTACCGGGTACCTGTGTGACTAGTTCAGTCACGCAAGGGTCGAGGTGTATCAAAATGAAGAAAAAGCGCAAAAAGAAGACGGCGCTCGTGGTTTGCCGCGATCGAAAACAGTTTTGGACGACGCAGGCGCAGTTCTGGCAGTGGGTGAGGGAAGGTGTCGTCGTCAAGACCGGTGAGCAACCATTGACCGGCCTGTTCAGGCGCGAGCATCAGGAGTTGCTGGTGCTGCTCAGTAACACCGTGCTGAACCTGGCGCACCCAAATCACATGCGCGAAGCATTGCTCTCGCGACGACTCGGAATGTCCGGGAGGTGAAAACAGTGCTTCGATTCGCGATTGCACTATCGCTTTTAATGGCACTGCCATTGACCGCTGCGGCGCAGCAGGACGATCGTTATCGTATCGGTCCGGCAGACGTGCTGGATATTCGCATCCATAACCGCCCCCAACTCTCACGCGAAGCCGTAAGAGTCGAAGGCAACGGCATGATTCGCATGCCGTTGATCGACACCGAGATCCAAGCGGCATGTCTGACGGAAGGCGAATTGGCGAAGGAGATCGCGACGCGTTACGCAAAGTACTATCGCAATCTTCAGGTCGATGTATTTATAAAGGGGTATCACTCGCGCCAAGTCGCGATCATCGGCGCCGTAAACGACCAAAGCCGCTTTGAACTGCAACGGCGTGTCCGTTTGCTCGAGTTATTGACCTACGCCAAAGGACCCTCGCAGAAAGCCGGCCAAACGATCAACATCGTCCATTCCACCGCAGCCTCTCCCTGTAAACAATCGAACGACGAAAACGACGTATCATCGTTGTTTTCAACCTACAAACTTAGCGACGTGTTGCGTGGCGAACCCGCAGCGAATCCGTACCTCGAAGCAGGCGACATCGTGACGGTGCCGGAAGCCGATCAGGTCTACGTGGTCGGCAACGTCTTCATGCCGCTCACGATTCCACTGCGTGAACCCGTCACGCTTACGCGCGCAATCGCGATGGCGGGCGGTCTAAAGCAGGACACGAAGAAAGACAAGATTCGCGTGCTGCGGCAAGAACCAGGCGCCGCCACACGCAAAGAGATCACGGTCGACCTGTCCGCCATCGAGAAGAAGCGGTCCGAAGATCTGGCGCTCCTGCCAAACGACATCGTCGACGTTCCCACATCAGCCGGAAAAAGTTTTCTTCGCAGCCTCGTCCAGGGCGTCGTCCCCGGCGTGGGCCAACTGCCCGTCAGAGTCGTTCCTTAATAAAACACATGAAAACAAGCCGCGAACTCGTCAAGAGAGAGACCGAGGTTAACTCTCTCGACGCTCCCATAGATCCGCCTCAGTCGTACAACTATGGCGTCGACCCGAACGCCGAAAACGAGGTCCACCTGCTCGACTACTGGCGCGCCATCCGCAAACGAATCTGGCTCGTGCTCGGAATCGTCGCCCTGATCACGATGCTCGCCGTCGTCTACGTCGCGCGCAAGCCCGACTTCTACGAAGCACAGGCGCGCGTTCAGGTCGATCTGGAAGACACCGGCACGCTGGTTAACAACGTCCGTCCTTTATATGGACCGACGGACGATCCGATCTACTTCAACACGCAGCTTCAGATCCTCGTCAGCCCCGGATTGTTGCGACGCGTCGTCCGCACGCTCGATCTCGAACACAATCCCGACTTCTTCAAAGGCAATGCCGCGCAACGTCAATCAACGTGGCAAAGGTTGCGTCGCATGGTCGGCCTCGGAAATGAGTCGCAAGAACCGGGCGCGAAACCGCCGGACCAACTCCCGCTCACGAACTCAGTGGCCCAGGCAACGTCCCGTGAGGATCTAAACGAAGCGAAACGTCTCGCACCGTACGTCAACGTGATTCTGAGCGGGCTGAAAGTAGAGCCCGTCAAGGAAAGTCGCGGCTATTACAAAGAAACGCGACTGATCGACGTCAAGTACACCCACACCGATCCGCAGGTCGCGTCGAAGGTCGTGAACGCAATCGCCGAGACTTACGTCTTTACGAATCTCGAAAAAAGAACGGAAACGAACAGCACCACGGGAGGGTTTCTCCAGAAGCGCATAGCCGAACTGCAACAACAGATCCGCACCGGTGAAGAACGGCTCGTTAACTACGCCCGCAACAACCAGATCATCTCGCTTGATCCGAACCAGAATACAGTCGTCGAGCGGCTCGCCGGTCTCAACCGCCAACTGCTCGAGGCGGAAAGCGAACGTAAGACCGCCGAAGCCGCTTACAACGCCGCTCGAGCGCCCGGCGCAGCGACGGCACTCGCGGACGCCGACGCCAAACAAGTCAACGAGATCGAATCGAAACTGGTAGATCTGCGACAGAAACGCGCCCTGCTGCTGGTCGATGCCACTGAAGAAGCGCCGGAAGTAAAGGAAGTGGACCAGCAGGTCGGCGAACTCGATCGCCAACAGAAGGATCTGCTGACGCGAAAGTCGGCGACGCTCTTGACGAACCTGCACACGCGGTATCAGCAGGCCATAGAACGCGAACAATCGTTGCGCAAGTCGTTCGATCAGCAGCGCGCGCAAACGCTCTCGCAAAACGAAGCCGCCATCAACTACCGCATCATTCAGCAGGAGATCGAAACCAACCGTACGCTGCTCAACGGACTGCTCCAGGGCGCAAAAGAAAACGACGTCGTGCTGGCGGGCAAACCAAACAACATCTCGATCGTCGATTACGCGCTGGCGCCTGACAGCCCGGTTGGTCCAAATCGCGGGCGCACGATCGTTCTCGCATTCTTTTTATCGATCGGGATGGGCGTCGGAATTGCGCTGTTCCTCGAGTATCTCGACGATACGGTCCATTCGACGGAAGAGGTAGAGCGTCTGTTGCATCTGCCGGCGCTGGCGGTGATTCCGTCGATTGGCGCGGCGACACGGCGTTCGGGGCTGCCCGGCATCACTGCCCTACAAAAGCAGAACGGGAACGGAAATGGAAACGCGACCGGGCATGGCGAACTGCTGATGAACGTGGATGGACGTTCGCCGCTTGCTGAAGCGTATCGTCACTTGCGGACGTCGGTGCTGTTGTCCACGGCTGGACGGACGCCGAAGTCGTTGCTGGTGACGTCGAGTTTGCCGGGCGAAGGAAAGACGACGACCGCAGTAAATACTGCCATTAGCCTCGCACAAACAGGTGCGAGCGTCGTAATCATCGATGCGGACATGCGCCGCCCGCGGTTGCAGAGCATCTTCAATGTCGACACGCGCGCGGGACTGAGCTCCGTGCTTTCAAGTGATGCTTCTGAGGCAGACATGCTGGCGATGGTTGAGACCGACGAAGCGAGTGGTCTCCACGTAATGAGCTCCGGTCCGATTCCGCCCAACCCGGCGGAACTCCTCGGTTCAGATCAGATGCGCCGGCTGATGACGGCGCTGCAATCGCATTACACGCACGTGATTGTCGACTCGCCGCCGATCAGTTCGTTTACCGACGGCGTGCTGATCTCGACGATGGTTGACGGCGTGTTGCTGGTGGTCCATGGCGGGAAGAGCTCGAGACACATCGTGCGCCGTTCGAAGCAGTTGTTGAACGATGTCGGCGCGAAGGTTTTCGGCGTCGTGCTGAACAACGTGAACGTGCAGTCGCACGATTACTACTACTACCAGAGTTATTACGGGCGAAAGTATTACGAGAAGGGAGCGTAAGAGTGGGATTGCGGCGCGAGTCAGTAGTCGTTCTCGCCAACTGATCGCCACCCACTGACAGATCAAAATGCGCGTCCTTGTAACGGGCGGACTTGGAACTGTTGGAGCGGGTCTTATCAAAGAGCTTCGCGCTCGCGGGCGCCATGTAATCTCGTGCGATCTACATCACCAGCCTGATGAGATCGGTTTTAGCCTGCGCACGGACGTCGAAGTGCCGCTCTATGCGCGTTGCGACGTGGGCGACTTCCGCCAGTTAGAGCGCGTATTTGAGCGTTGCGGGCCGTTTGACTACGTCTACCATTGCGCCGCGGAGTTCGGCCGCTGGAACGGCGAGGATTTTTACGAGACGTTATGGCGCACAAATGCGATCGGCACGAAGAACGTCATTCGTTTGCAGGAACGTCTCGGGTTTCGCCTGATTCACTTCTCATCGTCCGAAGTTTACGGCGACTGGCCCGACCTGATGATCGAGACAGTGATGGACCAGTATGAGATCAAGCAACTCAACGACTATGCAATGTCGAAATGGGTCAACGAGATGCAGCTCCGAAATTCAGCGTTGCAATACCACACCGAGAGCGTCGTCGTGCGCTTGTTCAATACGTATGGCCCGGGGGAGTACTACAGCCCCTATCGATCGGTAAACTGCCGGTTTCTTTACTGCGCGCTGCACAATCTGCCCTGGACGGTCTTTCGCGGACATTCGCGCACTTCAACGTATCTCGCCGACACCGTTCGCACCCTGGCCAACATCACCGAGAACTTTCGACCGGGAGAGACATACAACATTGGCGGCACCGATCTGCATACCATCGAGGAGCTGTCGGAAGTGGTGCTGAAAGTCACCGGCGCGAGTGCGTCGCTGGTCCATCATCAGGATTCCGAGATTCTGACGACGAAGTTGAAACGCGT
>CBFGMX010000112.1:0-16927 GCA_965649955.1 uncultured bacterium | reverse complement strand
ATGAGGAATAGACTGCGACCGTTGCTGGCCAATTAAATAGTCTCAAGTGTCGACCCCGCGTTGTGTGAAATCAGAAGGTTGGGTGCGGCGGCGGTGTGTTGAGCGGGCCGGCGAGTTTCTCGCGCAGCGGCTTTCCAAATCTATTCGGTGTGCTCAATATCGCAGAAGCTGCTGTTTCCCCTTCTTTCGTGACGAAAACACGCGGCTTAAATCGACATTTGCGAAGCAGCATTACTGCTTATTTAGTTAGTAACCCCTGATCCATTTGGCGCCGGAATCGGAGGACAAATATCAATGTTCGATAATCTCGTTGAGTCCAGTTCGCATAAGGAAGATTTAGCGCGAAAAGGCTCATTCATTGGCATCACCGCTTTGATCTACGGTGTGCTGCTGGTGACTTTCTTTATCGCCGGTATCTACCTGTATGACGCTCACCTCCAGGAGATGGAGCTCGAGCTGACTACGCTCGTGGCCCCTGTGCCCGTACCGCAGCAACAAAAAGAAGAAGTCCAGCAGAAGCAGGAAGCGAAACCGGTCAAGGCCGATCAGAACGTGGACGTTCGTAAGGAACTGATCGCCGACGTTACCCGGACGGAACTCGTGCCTAAAGAGGTTTCCGCGAAAGCCAGCGACGTACCGCCGGTACGACGTGGCGTGACCACAGTCCTCGGATCGTCCGATTCAAATGCCGCAGTGGCGATGCCGTCAGGACCCGGTACGGGTACCGTGGTGACATCGGCGCCGGTCAAGATCGCCGACGATCCACCACCGCCACCAGAGCCCCCCAAACCGCGCGCTCCGATCTCGGGGGGCGTTCTTAACGGTAAAGCGATCAGCTTGCCAAAACCCGGGTACCCGCCGATTGCCAGAGCCGCGCACGCATCCGGCACTGTGGTAGTGCAAGTGCTCATCGATGAGAATGGCAACGTCGTTTCGGCGTCCGCGGTATCGGGGCACCCGTTGCTGATCAACGCCGCCGTGAGCGCAGCGCGTCAAGCAAAGTTTTCCCCAACAAAGCTATCGGGACAGCCAGTTAAAGTTACCGGAGTGATCCAGTACAACTTCGTGGCTCAGTAACTGCGGAGATTTTTGTCGTGTCGCCGCGGTTCCCGTGGGCCGTCCCGGCTTCTCTGCTTGCTATCAATCTAATAAAAAACTCTTTTGGAGGGGTTCACCGTGACAATTCTAACCAGTGTTTTAGGAACGAAGGCCTTCGGTCTTCTAATGTTTTTGCAAGAAGCCGGAGCCAGTCCAGAATCATCCGGCGCGGACCATTTCACGCTGACTGAGATGGTGAAGAACATGGGCGGCGTGGCTATCGCCGTGGTCGTCGTTCTGCTCATCATGTCGGTCTATTCAATCGCTATCATGGTCGAGCGGTACCTGACGTACTCCGCGGCCAAGAAGCAGTCGCGCGAGTTTGCGCCGCGCGTAGCGCAAGCGCTCAAGAACGATCGTATCGAAGAAGCGATCAACATCAGTGACAAGCATCGCAAGTCGCACCTGGCGATGGTCGTGAGCAGCGGCCTCCAGGAGTTCCGCGCACATGAAGCGTCGGCCGATATCTCAGGCGATGAGATCGAAGCTTCGAAGCGCGCATTGCAACGCGCCATCGCGATCAAGACTGCCGAGTTCAAGCGTGGTCTCTCCGGCTTGGCGACGATCGGTTCGACAGCCCCGTTCGTGGGTCTGTTCGGAACGGTGTTCGGCATCATCAACGCGTTCCGCGGCATGAAGAACGCAGAGTCAGCCGGTATCGCGGCGGTCGCAGGCGGAATTTCGGAAGCGTTGTTTACCACCGCTCTCGGATTGTTGGTGGCGGTGCCCGCGGTGTGGCTGTTCAACTATTTCACGGGCAAGGTCGACGGCTTCGTCGTCGAGATGGACAACTCGGCGTCTGAATTGGTCGACTACTTCATCAAGAACCGCACGAAGCAGTTGAAGGCGTAACACGCGACGCATGACTGCCTGATGGTGAACCCTTGAGGGTGCGGCCCGGCGCCGCACCCGAGTTTACCCGGTTGAGTCGCAGTAATAAGGAGAGTCTGTTATGTCAATGCAATCTGGCGGCGGCGGTAGCGGCGGTCTGCAGTCTGAGATCAACGTGACGCCGATGGTCGACATCATGCTTGTGTTGCTAATCATCTTCATGGTGGTCACCCCGTTCCTTCAACAAGGCATCACGGTGGCGCTGCCGAAGAATTTGAACAACCCGGATGTCGATCCCAATATCATCAAGGAATCGTCAATCGTAATCTCTATCCCGAACGATGGACAGTATTACCTCGGCAAGATCGCGGTGCAGCGCGAACAATTGACCGAAAAAGTCGATGCGATGTTGCAGAAGATTAAGAATGACCAGGATCGTATCGTTTACATCAAGAGCGGTGTCGGCGTGAGCTATGGCGATGTCGTCAACGTCATCAACGAGGTCCGCAAGCTGGGAGTAGACAAGATAGGACTTGTGGCGGACAAGAAGAAGAAGGGCGCGGGCGATCAGCCCGCTGCTACGACGGATTAGCGCCGCTATTACTCACCGGGATAACAGAAGTTAGATATACGAGGAGAAACTTAGATGGCGATGGATGCAGCAAAGAAGAAAAGCAGTACAACAGCTGAACCATATATCAACGTTACGCCGTTGATTGACGTTTTGCTGGTGCTGCTGATCATCTTCATGGTCGTCACGCCGCTGAAACCAAGCCGGTTCAAGGCTGACATTCCGACCCAGAGAGATCCGAATGAAGACCTGAGCAAGCTCAAGCCGAATCCTTTGACGCTGGTCGTTTCGATTGGCTCCGATCTACAGATCAAGCTGAATCAGGATTCGGTCGGTTCGGTAAACGATACCACACCACTCGCGCAACGATTGTCAGCGGTCTTTAAACAACGGCAAGATCAGCGCGCTTACAAGGTCGGAATGGAAGCGCGTACTGACGTCAAGGAAGAAGACCGTATCGAGAAAACGGTCTTCGTCAAGGCGCCCAGAGCGATGAAGTACGGAGACGTCGTAAAAGTGATCGACGCCATTAAAGGCGCCGGCGCGAATCCGGTTGGGTTGCAAGTGGACGATCTGCCTCAATAAATAAGGGGATTTGGCGCGGTTGCCGAGCCGGGCTGAACGCCCAGCAAACATTGGATCGTCAGCCGCCGCCAGTCTCGTCAAATTGGAGTCACGCATAAATGAAACTCGTTGAGACCAGGATCGCGATTGTTCTAGCGGTCCTTGTTGCCACTACCTCCGGTTGCGGCGTTGTTAATCGAATCAGATCAAAGAACCAGTTGAATGAAGCCGCTCGTGCTTACCGCGAAGGCAGATTCGTAGAGGCGGAACAGCATTCACGAGAAGCGGCCCAACTGGATCCGGATAACAAAACAGCCCCGATGTTTATCGCGCGCACGATTCACATGCAGTATCGACCGGGTGTGCAGTCGCCCGAGAACGTCGCGAAAGCTAATGACGCAATCAACGCCTATCAGGAAATTCTTCAAAAGAATCCGCAGAACGAAGAAGCCTACAAGGCGATTGCTTATTTATACGGCGCTCTTCGAGAAGAGCAGAAACTGCGCGATTGGATCACCCAGCGTGCCACTAACGAAACTATCGATCCGCCGAAGCGGGCCGAGGCTTATATCGTGCTCGCCAGTAAGGACTGGCAGTGTTCGTTTAATGTGACCGAGTCGCCGAGTGTCAAAATAACGACCGTCGATACGTCGAGCAACAAAGCCACGGTATCCTACAAGAAACCCGCCGATCCGAAAGAGTTCAATCAGGCGCAGATGTGCGTTAAGCAGGGCCTGGCCGAAGCGGAAAACGCCATCAAGTTTGATCCAAACAACGAATCAGCCTGGTCTTACAAGACTAACCTGCTGCTCGAAGCTTCCAAACTCGCCGAGATGGACGGCAAGCCTGACCAGAAGACCCAGTATACGAAGGAATACGAGGTCGCGCTGAAACGGACGACTGAACTCAGCGCAGCCGCTCAGAAGCGAAAGGAAGAAGAGGCGGCGCGCCAGGCAGCATCGCCGCCCAAGGGTTAAGCGCCCCGGTTTCAACTTGGCCAATCTAAATTGGTGATGTCCGGCTCCGGCCGCGGCATCACCTTTTTGTTATACTTTCATCACACTCAGATGATCCGGATCGAAGATATCGTCGAGAAAGTTGCGGCAAATCACGCTCAGGCCGACCTGGACCTGTTGCGCCGCGCATACCTGTTTTCCGCAAGGGAACATAAGGGCCAGAAGCGTGCGTCTGGCGAGTCGTACCTCGTCCACCCGCTCGAAGTCGCCAACATTCTCGCGGACATGAAGCTCGACGAGGTATCCGTCGCCACGGGCCTGTTGCATGACGTCGTCGAAGATACCCTCGTTGACCTCGACACCATTCGGCGTTACTTCGGCGAGGAGATCACTCATCTGGTCGACGGGCTGACGAAGATTGCCCAGATCAGCAACATCTCGCGCGAAGAGCAGCAGGCCGAGAACGTTCGCAAGATGTTGCTGGCGATGATCGACGACGTGCGGGTAGTGCTCGTGAAGCTCGCGGATCGTTTGCACAACATGCGCACGCTTCACTATCTCAATCCCGAAAAGCGAAAGCGCATCGCCGAAGAGACGATGGAAATCTTCGCGCCCATCGCCCACCGGTTGGGAATGGGTAAACTGCGAGGCGAACTGGAAGATCTCGCTTTTCGTCACCTGCATCCTGAAGAGTACCGCGAGCTCGCCGAACAACTCGAAAAGCGGCGTCCTGAGAACGAGGCGTTCGTAAACGGAGTCACAGCGCAAATTGAAGAGAAGATGAACGATGCGGAAGTGCCGTTCGTCAGCGTCGAAGGACGCGTGAAGCGGTTGTATTCGATCTGGAAGAAACTGCGTCGCCAGAAGATCGGGCTCGATCAGGTTTACGATCTGATTGCTGTTCGCATCATTACGCCCAACGAAATCCGGCACTGTTACGCAGCGCTCGGCGTGGTCCATAACAACTGGAAGCCCGTGCCGGGTCGTATCAAAGACTGGATCGCCACGCCGCGCGACAACTTGTACCAGTCGCTGCATACTTCCGTCATCGGTTCGAACCTGCAATCTTTCGAAGTGCAGATTCGCACGGAAGAAATGCACCACGTTGCCGAAGAAGGCGTGGCCGCGCACTGGAAATACAAAGAAGGGAAACGCGGGGCGCGCGACGACGATCAGGCCTTGCAGGCGTTGCGGTCGTTAGTCGAGTGGACGCAGGAAGTCAAAGATTCAAAAGACTTCCTCGACTCGCTGAAGCTCGATCTCTATCCGAAGGACGTTTATGCGTTCACCCCAATGGGGAAGGTCATTCAGTTGCCGCGCGGCGCGACGCCCGTCGACTTCGCGTACATGATTCACTCGGAAGTCGGTAACACTTGTACCGGCGCCCGTATCAACGGTCGCATGGTCCCGTTGCGAACTCAGATTCAGAATGGCGACGTCGTCGAGATCATCACGACCGCCAACTCGCATCCTTCCCGAGACTGGTTGAACTTCATCGTGACCTCGCGTGCGCGAAACCGCGTGCGCCATTGGGTATCTGAACAGCAACGCGCGGAATCGATCGATATTGGTCGTAAGCTTTTCGAGAAAGAAGCGGGTCGCTTCCAGTTGTCGCCCAAGAAGATCCTCAGCGATTCGGACGAGGACATGAAACGCGTCGCGAGCGAATACGGCTACGGCCGCGTCGACGACATTCTGGCGGCGATCGGGTACGGCAAGCTGGTGCCGCGGAACGTCATCGCCAAGTACCTTGGTCAGGAGCAGTTTGAACAACTCGATAAACAGAAAGAGTCGCGACTCAGAAGCGGAGTGCGTGCGGTCAAACGTCTCATCCGGCTCGGCGACGACTCGATCGCCGTGCGTGGCATCGACGACTTGATGGTGACGCGTGCGCGTTGCTGCAATCCACTCCACGGCGAAGACATCATTGGTTACGTCACGCGCGGCAAGGGCGTCGCGGTCCATACGACGCGCTGCAAAAACGTCAAGCAATTGATGGTTAACCGCGAGAGGATTGTCGAAGTCGAGTGGGCCGGACGTCCTGAGAAAACGGCGTACGCGGTCAAGCTGCTGGCGATCACAGAAAACCGTACGGGGATGATCGCCGGAATTACCGGTGCGATCTCCGACATGAAAACAGGAATTCGGGATGCCAGGGCGTCAGTAGCCTCCGACGAACGGGGCCACATCGAGGTGACTGTCGAAGTCTTCGACGTGAAACATCTGGATCGAGTCATCGGATCGATCAAAGGTGTTCCCGGTGTTTTGGATGTTGAACGCTTGCAGGGCGCGGTCTGATTTTGCCCTCGTTGCGGCCTATCTGTTAGAATCTCCCCTTTGCGTCGAGAACCAATAAAAACCAGTAACGCTCCGGCTGCTCTCGGCCCATACTCGCAGGCCATCAAGGTCGGCGAGTTTGTCTATACGTCGGGACAGGTCGCGATCGATCCTGCGACTGGGGAGTTTATCGGCGGGGGCATCGCGGAGCAGACGGAGCGCGTCCTAAAGAACGTGTCGGCCGTGCTGGAAGCTGCCGGCAGCAGTCTCGATCAGGTTGTGAAAACGTTGGTGTTCCTTGCGGACATGGACGACTTTGCGGCGATGAACGAAGTTTATGCGAGGTTTTTTACCGGGGCTCCGCCGGCGCGCTCGACGGTCCAGGCAGCACGTTTGCCGAAGGACGCGCTTATTGAGATTGAGGCTGTAGCGCTAATTACAAAATGAAACAACCGGCAGTGAGCGCCGGTTGCTGGTTGACTAATTAATAGTTTGAAAACGAATCGGAGTTGAAGCTCAAGCGGCTTTGGAGACTTTACCGGCCTTGATGCAGGTCGTACAGACTTTCATCCGGCGCGCGCCACCCTGGGGCGACTTTACGCGAATCGACTGCAAATTCGGATCGAATCGACGTGGGGTGCGATTGTTCGCGTGCGAGACATTGTTGCCGAATTGAGGGCCCTTGCCGCAGACTTCACAACGTTTGGCCATTAGTTTTTGCTACCTCCGTTATAGAAAACTAAGGTTTATAGCAAAGGCGTTTCCGGGTCGTCAAGCCGCGACTCGGGGCGACTGATTTGACTGATTGAGTGTGAGTTGAAGGAGTACATCTAAAAGTGGGCAAAATCGGAAAACTTATTGCTGTGAGTTGTGTGGCGTTGTCGGGTCTCCTCGCGAGTGGCTGTACCTCTGGCGGGTCTGAGGCGAAGGACAACACAGTGGCGGCGACCGTCAATGGCCGGAGCATTATGCTTCAGGAGGTCGAGAGGTCACTCAGCCAGCAGACGGGCGGCAAGCCGGATCAGTTGAATCAGCTTCAGTTGGCCTCCGCACGGCTCCAGATTCTCGATAGTCTCATTCAACGAGAAGTGCTCTATCAACGCGCCGAACGAGAGAAACTCCTGCCGACCGAAGCACAGATCGACGGCGTTATCGCAACTCAAAAACAGCAGAGCGGCATGACCTCCGAGGACTTCGACAAGAGTCTACAAGCCCAGAATCTCAGCATGGAGCGTTTGCGCGAAGAGGCCAAGAAGGACCTCGCGATCAGCGCGCTGCAGGACAAGTACAGCGGCAAGATCAATATCAGCGATCGAGAAGTGGAAGACTTCTATAACACCAACCGTCAGCAGTTCGTCAGCGCCCGCGGTGTCGCGCTTGCGATGATCATGGTCGACCCCGCTGACAACAGCGCGCAGGGCATCAGGGACGATGCCAAGAACGACACTGACGCCAAACTGAAGATCGACAATATCTATCAGCAGCTCCAAGGGAAGGCCGACTTCGCCACCGTCGCCCGGGCAAAAAGCGAGGACCCGACGAGTGTTCGCGCCGGCGGCGACATTGGATTCGCTACCGAAGAAGACTTGAGAAGTAACAACTTTCCGCCGGAACTTGTCTCGAGCTTTTTTGGATCAATGCAGGTCGGCGACTACACGCAGCCGACTCGCTTCCCGGGAGGCAAGTGGTACATTTTCAAGCTCGCTGAGAGACGGCTGCAAACAGAGAACCTTACGCTGGACAATGTGCGACAGCAGATCATTCAGGGCCTGACGAACCAGCGCAAACAGATCCTTAATGCCGCATTGTTGGAGACCGCGCTCAACGAAGCGAAGATCATCAACAATCTTGCCACTAACATGTTGAATAACCCGAGTAACCTGGGCCTGCGACCCGCCGGTTCGACTGGATCACAACCTGCGTCAAGTCCGGCGGCCAGTCCGGCGCAGCAATCGAATTCGACTCCGGCCACCAGTAGTTCGCCGGTGTCGATCAGACCGGCCGCATCGCCGGCCGCTACTAAGTAGTCGTAATCGCCAGTGCCCTTCGTGTCTTCGTTTCCTCTTAACGGAGACACAAACTACCTCCATGTTGTTCCGTCTTTCAGAAGTACATAAATCGTATGGGACGCAGGACGTGTTGCGCGGCACGTCGTTGCAGGTCAATCCCGGCGAACACGTTGGACTTGTGGGTCGAAACGGTGCCGGCAAGAGCACGATCTTCAGGCTCGTGCGTGGCGAAGAGACGTCGGATCGCGGCGAGGTGGTCCGTGCGCGTGGTGTGAAGCTGGGCCTGTTGGACCAGCACGTGCATTTCAAGCCTGGTTCAACGGTGCATGAGTCTGCATTGGCGGCGTTTGGTCGCCTGCAACAGATCGAACATGAGATGCACGAGCTTGAGCATCGCATGGCCGAAGCTGGCGACGACCTGGAAAAGATCCTCGAACGCTACAGCGATCTTCAGCAGGAGTTTGAGCACGAAGGTGGATTCGAATACGGCGCGCGGGCGGAGTCGATCCTTCAGGGACTCGGTTTCGATCGCGAGATGTGGTCCCTCGAGACTGAGAAACTCTCCGGTGGTCAACAGAATCGTCTCGGCCTTGCGTGTTTGTTGCTTGCCGCGCCCGACGTGCTGCTGCTCGACGAGCCGACCAACCATCTGGACGTGAACGCAGTCGAGTGGCTGGAAGAGTTCTTGCGCGGATACGCATCTGGCTTCGTCATTATCAGCCACGATCGTTACTTCCTCGATCGCTGTTGCCGCCGCATTATCGAGCTTGAGAACGGCCGCGCCTCCAATTACACCGGCAACTATTCCGATTACCTCGTCGAGCGTGAAGAGCGGCGTGAGGCGCAGCAACGCGCGTACGACAATCAGCAACAGTTGATTGCCAAAACGCAAGAGTTCATTCGTCGAAACATTGCCGGACAGAAGACGAAACAGGCCAAATCGCGTCGCAAGATGCTCGAGAAGCTGGAGCGCCTCGACGCGGTGCGGCCGGACCAGTCGTCGGGCGACTTCCGTCTTCAAGAGATTGAACGTACCGGGAATCACGTTTTGACGGTCACGGATCTTGCGATTGGTTATCCGAACAAGTTACTCGCTGAGAAGATCTCTTTCATCCTGCGGCGTGGCGAATGTTTGGGCATCATTGGTCCAAACGGCTCCGGCAAGACTACGTTTCTCAGAACTATACTGAAGAAGATCGAACCGCTCGCCGGCGAAGTGCGCTGGGGGACCAAAGTGCAGATCGGTTATTACGCGCAACAACTCGATGATCTCGACGATCGAAACGAGATCATCATGGAGTTGCGTCGCGTTGCGCCATCGACAGCGACGGCGGGTGAGCTGCGATCATTTCTCGCGAAGTTTCTCTTCACAGGCGACGACGTGTACAAACATGTGCGAGACCTGTCCGGAGGAGAGAAAGGAAGACTCGCACTGGCGAAGTTGATCTATTCGCGAGTGAACGTGCTGGTGCTGGACGAGCCAACGAACCATCTCGACATTCCATCGCGTGAGGCGCTCGAAGAAGCGTTATCAGCCTACCAGGGAACGATTGTAACGATCAGTCACGATCGGTACTTTCTGGATCGTGTTGCCACTCAGATTCTCGCTTTGGATGGAGTTGGAGGGGCCGAGCATTACGATGGCGATTACACCGAGTATCACGATTGGAAACTCGGAATCCGTGATTCTGCCGCGGTTAAGGAGCCCGAACAGGAAAACCTCGTTAGTGTCGTAGCTCCAACCGTATCGATTCCGGAAGCGCCGCCTCCGGTTAAGCCTCGGCCGGCTCCCGCCACGAAGAAGCCCGGCGTGAAGGTGATTAAGAAGAAGAAACCCGAAGTACGTACGCCAGATCAGATCGAGGCAGACATCACGCAGGCTGAAACACGTCTGAACGAGATCTCAGAACAGATGGGCACGCCTGAAGTTGCACGCGACGCGGATCGTCTGGTCGCGTTGAACGACGAGTACCAACAGACCGAAGCGTTACTGAAGAATCTGTACGACGAGTGGGACCGCGTTAGTCAGGAACCCGCTCGCGCTTGATTGGCTGTGTCTTCTATGTCTTTTCGTGGCTCAGACACTCACCAACGGCAACGTTCGATATCGTTTTCCCGTGAGTCGCGCCAGCGCGTTTACGACCGCGGGAGAGATCACCGGAACGGGTGGTTCGCCGCAGCCGGTCGGCGCTTCCGTGCTCGGCACGATATGCACGTCAACGGCCACCGGCGCGTCAACGATGTACGGCGGAACGAAACCGTCGAAATTGTTCTGTTCTACTCTTCCGCCCTTCAACGTGATCGCACCTTTCGCCATTAGCTGCGAGAGACCAAACCCGACTCCCGCCTGAAACTGGCTTTCCACCGTTAACGGGTTCACGGCCAAACCACAATCGACTGCGATTGTTGCCCGATGAATTCTCGGACGCTTGTTTTCGATCGAAACATCGACCGCGCAAGCGACGCCGGTACCGAACGACTCGTGACACGATATTCCCAGCGCGTGTCCTTTAGGTAACCGGTTTCGCCAACGCGCACTCGCCGTTTCGAGCAGCGCGAGCGGTCGGAGGAGCTTCTTGGCTTCGGGTTTGAGCAGTTTGCGCCGGTAGGCTATCGGATCCATTCGCGCTCGCGTTGCGAGTTCGTCGATCAGGCTCTCCATTACAAACGCGGTATGCGTATGGCCCACCGAGCGCCACCAGAGCACCGGCACATTAACTTTCGGATGATGGGCGGTGACATGAAGATTGGGAATGTTGTAATGGGTGTCGGCGACGCCCTCCGTTGCCGTCTGGTCCACGCCGTTCTTAACGACAAATGCGGCGAACGGAGTGTCTGCGGTGATTGATTGTCCAACGATCACGTGACGCCAGGCAGCGGGAAATCCATCTGCCCCAATGCCGACTTCGACGCGATGAAAATGCATTGGGCGATAGTAACCACCCTGAATGTCATCTTCGCGAGTCCATATCAGTTTAACTGGCGTTCCGCGCAGACGTTTGGCGATGATGGCTGCTTCGCGTTGGACGTGAGAGTCAGTAACTGCGCGGCGACCAAAGCCTCCGCCGGCCATTTCAGTGTGAAAAGTGACCTGCTCAGGTTTCAGTCCCAACACCTCGGCCACCGCCATTTGATCGACAGTCTGAAACTGAGAGCCGGCCCATACCTCAGCGCGATCGCCGTCGAAACGGATCGTGGTGTTGAGTGGTTCCATCGGTGCATGCGCAAGGAAAGGAAACTCGTACTCGGCGACGATGCGGTTTGGCGCGGCAACCCGGTCCATCGCCTTGGGATCGCCATTGCTAACGGCGACATTGCCCGGCGTTAAGCTGAGCTGTTTGTATCTGGTCCATAATTCGGCACTGTCGGCCGCTTCAACTCCGGTCGCGTCCCATTCAATTTTGAGCCGGTTTCTCGCCTGTTTCGCGGGCCAGAACTTGTCGGCGATCACGGCGACCCCGGTGCCTTTTGCGAGGGCGATCTCGAACACATCCCGCACACCCTCAACACGTCGTGCTTCGTCATCCACAATACGCTTTACCCGCGCGCCGAAAACCGGCGGATGCGCCACGACGGCCACTTTCATTCCCGGCAGGTCGAGGTCCAGGCCAAACTTCAGCGTGCCGTCGCACTTCGGACGGCTGTCGATTCGCTTGACCTTCTTGCCGATAAGCCTGAACTCCGTCGCGTTTTTCAATCGAACAGTCGTAGGCACGGGCTTGCGAGCCGCGTCACTCGCCAGTTCGGCATATTTTGCCGAACGACCGCCTGGTCCATGGACCACGCTCGCCTCCGTGCGGCACTTATCGGGCGTGGTGCTCCAGCGTTCCGCTGCGGCGGCGAGAAGCATCGCGCGGGTCTTGGCGCCGAGTTCTCGATATTGCTGGAACGAGTGCGCGATCGATCCGGATCCGCCAACCATCTGGATTCCGAACATCGGATCCTTGTAGACGTCGGCTGCGGGCGCGAGGTCCGCGATCACGTTGGCCCAGTCGGCATCCAGTTCGTCCGCGAGCAGCATCGGCAGCGCAGTTTGCACTCCCTGACCAAACTCGAGCCGGTTTACCTGGATCACGATCTTGCCGTCGGGCCGGATATTAACGAACGCATCGGGTGGATAATTCTTCGGTGCAGGCGTTGACTGGTTGGCGCCTTCCTGCGCACGCGTTGCGCGCGGCTCGAGATACAACGAGACGAACAGGCCGCCGGCGGCCGCAAACGATACGCGCAGAAAACCGCGTCTGTTCAACTCCGCAGCGTTGATTGCCGTAGCCATCATTCGCCTCCTTTCGTCAGTTCCGCCGCGGCGTTCTTGATTGCCTCGCGGATGCGCGGGTAGGTAGCACAGCGGCAGATGTTTCCACCCATCGACTCGTCGATCTTTTTATCTGTGGGTTGCGGCGTGTGTTTGAGTAGTGCAACCGCGGCCATGATTTGTCCGCTTTGGCAGTAGCCGCATTGCACGACATCGGTATCTACCCACGCGTTTTGAACGGCGCGGCCGACGGCGTCCTGGCTTATGCCCTCGATCGTGACGATCGGGCGATCGCCGACGTGCGAGACCGGAACGATGCACGAACGCGTTGCCTCACCGGCGACATGGACCGTACAGGCGCCGCACGCGCTGATGCCGCAGCCGAACTTCGTGCCTGTCATTTTCAGATCTTCGCGCAGCACCCAGAGTAGGGGTGTTGACGGATCGACATTTACTTCTTTTCGTTGACCGTTGATGTCTAATTGATAAGTCGCCATCGTTGCTCCTATTTTGCTGGTGGGCACGGCATGCCCGCCTCGACCCAGCGACGCGTGGCCGCTACAAATTGTTCGTGTGTGAGTGGTGGCAATGTGCGCATTGTGCCGTCGGGTCTAAGTCCGGGGTTCCAGGCCCACTTCACGAGCGCTTCTTCTTCGTGATGTTTTAGTAATCCTGGACCATCGAGATTGTGGTTTCGCGAACGATCGGTGACTTGGCGACAGACGGCGGCGCTCGAAAGGGGAAGATCGTTTATGTCCTGCCAGCGCATCGAGAGTGGCGCGAGATGCCAGTTGTGGCCGCCGGGAACACCGGTGCTGTCAGCATTTGTTTCCTGATGGCAGCCAGCACAGCGCAACCCGGGCACGCCAGTGCCTGCCGTTCCCCGCACCACATTCGCGACGTGACGGCGCCGATCGTCGCCCTGCTGTGGATAGTTGGTGGCCGTGTGGCAGTTGATGCAGCGCGGATGGGTCAACACGGAATAGACCTCTTCCCACGCGACGAGTCCCTGCGCAGTGCTGCTGCGATCGACGACCTTCGCGTTAACGATAACGGCGACTGTTAGCGCTACAACAACAAATGCGGAGACCACGAGACCTGCACGAATCCCGGGCATTGGATTCCTCCCTGAAAAATGTTTAGTTTCGCGGAGTATCCGTCAGCGAAACGGTTGTGTCAATTCGTAGTTCTCCGATCCGTTATAATGCCTGAGCACATGAAACCACTTTTTGCTGGTACCAAGGCAATTGTCGGAGTTATTCATGTTGGCGCGCTGCCGGGTACGCCGCGCAGTTCGCAGAGCGTGTCCGCATTAGTGGCCAGTGCGAAAGAGGAGGCACGACTGTATCGCGAAGCAGGCGTTGATGGCGTGATCATCGAAAACATGCATGACGTGCCATATCTCCGTGCGGAAGTTGGACCAGAGATCGTTGCGGCGATGACGGCGATAGCGGTTGAAGTGAAGCATGAATGTAGTTTGCCGGTTGGCGTGCAGATACTCGCCGGGGCGAACGTTGAAGCGATGGCGGTGGCGCATGCGGCAGGGCTGGATTTTATTCGTGCTGAAGGTTATGCGTACGCGCATGTCGCCGACGAGGGTTTGATCGAAGCATCGGCGGCGACGTTACTTCGTTACCGTAGAATGATTGGCGCTACGAATGTTCAGGTCTGGGCGGACGTGAAGAAGAAACATGCGGCGCACGCGATTACGGCGGATGTGAGTTTAGGTGAGACTGCGGAGACGGTCGAGTTTATGGGAGCGGATTGCGTCATCGTAACCGGCAGTGTCACCGGCAAGCCGCCGGCCGTCGCTGACGTCGAGGAAGCGAAGGGCCATTGCGGTTTGCCTGTGTTCCTTGGTTCGGGGATTAGTGAAGCGAACATCGCCGAGTTTTACGATCGAGCTGACGGGTTCATCATCGGTTCGGCGTTTAAAATTGACGGGCTGTGGTCGAACACAATCGACGCGGCGCGTGTTGGTAGGGTGATAAAAGCGTTGGAGCGCCTCGTCAGCACCTCGAGCTCGTGAGGGAATTCGGAACAAAAATCCGCGTTAGTAGATGGAGCTTGATCCTCGCGCTCGGCTAATTAGCTCTCTTCTTAGCCTCACGTCCCAAAGGAGTATCAATGTTCAATCTACAGAAGGCAAAGGAAAATCTCATGACAGAGTCCAGTCGCAAGTTTTCAAAGTTGACTTTAGGCGCAACAATTCGAGCAGCGGCGATTCTGTTAGTTCTTGGCGTGGGAGCAAGCGCGACGTTCGCTCAAACCCGGGCTTATGTCACGAATAATTTCGGCAACACTGTTTCGGTGATAGACATCGCCACCAACACTGTTATCGCCACTGTGCCAGTTGGATTAAATCCCTCGGCAGTAGCGGTCACGCCAGATGGGGCCTTTGCCTATGTAACACATGCGAATGACACGGTCTCAATAATAGACACCGCAACGAACACTGTTGTCGCCACCGTGCCGGTTGGACCGGGGCCTCAGTCAATAGCTATCACGCCCAATGGCGCATTCGCCTATGTACCAAATGGATTTGCTAACAACACAGTTTCAGTGATAGACACAGCGACCAACACTGTGATCGCCAATGTGACTGTTGGACTCGGGCCTTTGGGAGTAGCCATCACCCCGAATGGAGACTTCGTCTACGTGGCGAGTGGAATTAGCCACACTGTCTCAGTGATAGACACGGCGACCAACACAGTCACCGCCACGATATCCGGAATCATTCCGAAGTGGATAGCCATCACGCCGGATGGAGCCTTTGCCTATGTGACAAGTGCAGATGCGATCGGTGATGCGACGACTGTCGAGGTGATTGACACAGCAACCAATACAGTAGTTGCTACCATACCGGTTGGCTTAGGCGCGGGAAAGATAGATATTACGCCGGACGGCGCATTCGCCTATGTTGTACTTGATCCGTTCCTCAACCTTATTTCGGTGATAGACACAGCGACCAACATCGTAGTTACAACCGTGTCGGTTGCTGCCCCATTTGCAGCAGTGGGGCCGTCTGCCGTAGCCATCACGCCGGATGGGGCCTTCGCCTACGTCACGAATATATTCAGCGACACGGTCTCAGTGATCGACACCACCACGAATACTGTTGTCGCCACCATACCGGTCGGAGATGGTCCCACTGCTATAGCCTTTGCGGCAACGGGACAGACGGACCCGATCGGCTCGCTCACTGCTCAAGTGCAGGCGCTCATCACCGGAGGCAGCCTCACCGCGGATCAGGGTTCGGGGTTGATCGATAAGCTCGCGCAAGTCCAGATTAAGATGGATAACGGCCAGACGGCCGCGGCTTGCAATCAGCTCGGCTCCTTTATCAACCAGGTCAACGCCTTCCTCAACAGTGGGTCACTCACCGGGAGTGAAGGACAGGCATTGATTAATGCAGCGAACGCGATCAAGGCCAGCCTCGGCTGTTAGCCGACGGTGCCAGGGAAGCCGCGTAGTCCTCGGCTTAACTACTCAACGCTTGGCTGAGCTTTCACTGTTGCGTCATGTGCTGACGATCAGGTGACCAGCCGCGCTGAGTTCAAGTTGTTCACCTCAGCAACCAGGTTTGAAGCGCAGCGAACTCCGCACTTTACCCCGGCTTATGGCTTCTGAAGCGCCAGTCTACGGAATCGCATCGCTGTTGCTGGAAGAGGTGTAATATCTCCTCTCGTCCTCGTATCGCCGTTCACCCAAGGAGGTCACATGACAAACCGACTCACCTCACTCACGGTTCTGTTCATCTTTGCGCTCGGCTGCTCCACGCAAAGTTTGGTCAGTCCACAAAACAAGAAGCCTGAAAGTCGAGCCACCCCGGCGGAAGCTTCCGCCGCCAAGCCGGCTCACGACGAGACTTCGCCTCAGGCGCAGGCGATGAAGGGGTTGAGAGACCGACTTCTAACGTCCTCGGCGGAGGAGGTGGGGTTAAGTGGGAAAGACGCGAAGGCGAATGTCTGGGGCGTGCTGATGGAGGTGGCACTTCCGTCTGGCACCGCCACGCTCGTTTCCGTGCGCGACGGCACCGCGAGCCTTTACACGAGCACTGGTGGCGGAATCCTCGGTGGTTACAGCGCGCGGAATGAGGCCAAACGATTCGTCGCGGAAGCGGAAAAGCATCTGGCGAGCATGAAGACCACGAAGGATTTCCCTTATCCGGCGGCGGGGCGCATAAAGTTCTACGTGCTGACGCGGGGCGGCGTCTACACGGCTGAGACCGAAGAGAAGGAGGTGCAGGATTCTCAGCACGCCCTCTTCCCACTTTTCGTCGCTGGAAACGAAGTCCTGTCTGCATTGCGCACCGCACAGGACCGCGCAAAGCCAGATGATCAGCCATAGACGAGGGGCGGACGGA
>CBFGMX010000111.1:0-17038 GCA_965649955.1 uncultured bacterium | reverse complement strand
ATCGAGGCAGTCCGAGGGGTCAGGAGTTCCGCCGCACACTCTGAGAGGCGCAATTCGATTCATATGGATCCGCATATACAGTAGTTAGACGCCGAGGAGACATGATGACGGTCAAGCGTATGGACAACGTCGGCATCGTGGTGGAAGACATCGACGCCGCCATTGAGTTCTTCACCGAACTTGGCCTCAAGCTCGAGGGGCGCGCCCCAATCGAAGGAGACTGGGCAGACGGCGTCACTGGATTGCGCGACATGCGCGTCGAAATTGCCATGATGAGTACGCCGGACGGTCACAGCCGGCTCGAGATGTCCCGATTCCTCGCGCCGCCTGTGGTTGCCGATCACCGCAGCGCCCCGGTGAACGCTCTCGGTTACCTTCGCGTCATGTTCACCGTGGAGGACATCGACGATACGCTCGCCCGGCTCGGCAAACGCGGCGCGGAGCTCGTCGGCGAAGTGGTCCAGTACGAAGACAAGTATCGGCTCTGCTACATCCGGGGTCCCGAAGGAATTCTCATCGGGCTTGCCCAAGAGCTCGAGCGGCAGACTTCCCGATGAGCACATGTGACAGGTACAGACCCGATAGGGGTGCGTACTCGTGGTGGCTAGTTGCCGTTTGAGGGCGTCTAACAAATCGCTCAAGTCGACCCCTCCAGCCGTTCGGCCTCCGGGGCGGCTTAGCGCAACCGTTGGGCGGATAGCTTGTTGCAGTGACGAACATAGGAAGAAAAGGAGCGATGCGATGAATATTCTGGAACATTTGTTTCTGGTCGGCGAGTTTCCCGCGCGAGCCCACCTGCTGTCCGGGCTAACGCTCGAGCAAGTCACGCTATGTCCGGATGGCGCGTCGCACTCGATCTACGAGGAGCTGTGGCACGTTGTGGCGTACCAGCAGAGTATCATCGCGGCGGGCGACCCGGCCGGCGACAGGTACCCGCGCGCGGCGCCGGAGCACGAGCACCAATGGCACGACTTGGTGCGAGTGTTCCTGGACGGTGCTCGCGCTGCGGCAGCGATGGGGCAGGCGCCTGAGCGGTTGGCGCTCGAGATAGAGCCGGGCGTGACAATGGCCGACGAGCTGAACAGTGTGGCGGTACATAACGCATATCACCTCGGCAAGATCGTTGCGTTGCGGCAGCGGATCGGCGCGTGGCCGCCCACGGCAGCGTCGGACGGGTCGTAACCGCAGGGTGGGACGCCGCCCAAATAGCGGTTGCACCGGGCGCCGCGCATCCACTCTGTTCCGTTCCTTCGAGCGCCGTTGCACGGCGCCGGTAAACCTTGACGTTGGGCCGCATCCCTTTTGAACCGATGAAACTCACAAAGGTTTCGTACACGAAGCTGAACGCGCGGCAAAGGAGAATTACAATTTTCAAAAAATCTCCGCAGTGCTAGCGGAATACGGTTTCGTTACCTTTCGACTCTCCGACGACTGGCTGGTGCGGATTTCATTGGTGTGCATTACTCCGGATCGGTTCTTCGCGTGCAATTGAAAAGTCGTCTCACGTTCGAAAAGAAATACTTGGGCAACGAACTGTACGTTGCGTTTGCTGCTGGTGAATCTTGGTACCTTTATCCCCACGACGAATTGCTTTCGCAGGTTCTTGATGCACTACATCGGATCCGGCAAACCATTCCTCAAGCATTGACTTGTAGCTTGAATTGACATAAAAGCTAGGCGCTTCACTCGAATTTCCTCAGCCGGAGTCCCTATGAGACTCACACATCATGAAGCACATTCTGCCTGCTTTCCAATATCGCCGTTAGCGGTCCGTTTGTTCAACCCGCCTTCTGGCTATGAAATCAGCGCTGTTTGCAGAATCTCTTTATTGCAGTGTGATGCGTCTAGGAACCTTCTCTGCTCCCGGAGGTGATTATGATTCAGGTATGCGCGATTCTAGTTATAGTCTCTAGTCTATTCGTAACACCCAAATTGGACCTGGCAATGCCCGATTGGCAGGATGACCTTACCAAGCAGATCAAGACTACGTACACGCTCACCGACACTGGCATGGACCGTCTGCGAATAACAAAACCGGGAACTGTGTTTACCGTGCAGTTGGAGGGCATCGCTGCTGATCCATCAAGTGACGCTACCTATTCTCAGAACAAGTTTCGAGACGGCCAGGTAAAACAGAGTAAGGGCATCGTTCCCTTCCTCCAGGATAAGAAACGAACTCGCAATCTCCGGCCAGGCGAACGCGTCTACTTGTTTAAGGCCGATGTGAGAGACAACGAAATCAACCTGTATGTAATAACCTGCGACTTGTTTGACGTAAACATAAGCGGTTCTACTCAACAAGTACGCTATAAGTCGCTCGTTACAATTCAATTCCCTAAGGGATATCTGTCTACCGCAGACTTCAGCAAAGTCAAAGGAGTAATAGAAACGCTGTTTGCGCCTGAGGCCGGCGTAACTTCTGCCGCCCCGAAGAGTATCGAGTTAGGACAAACGCCTGCGCAAGTTGAGGAAATCATCGGTAAGCCAGAGAAAATAATAAAACTCGGCGAGAAGACAATTTACGTCTATAAGGATATGAAGGTTACCTTCATTAACGGCAAACTCACCGACGTGCAATGATGCTCATCAATGGATATTGACGAATTCACAGTGTTTACCCGAGGCGTCAGATGTGTTCGTGTTGCAAGGCAACTTACTGTTCTGGCGACGGCGATCATTGCATTCATTTCGGTAAGCACATACGGCCAGGCATCTTCTGAATCTGCCTCACAAGCCTCCGGCGAGAGGGTGGCAAAGCTGCCAATCAGCAGTAAGAGATATGCGCTAGTAATTGGCGTCGACGCTTACCAAGATGCAGAAATTAGCAACTTGCGTGGCGCGTCAAACGATGCGAAAGCTATCGCTGATGCTTTAGCAAATTACGCCGGATTTCCGTCGGATCAGATAATACTTCTGACGTCCGAACAGCCCACCGAACTACAACCAACGCGCGGAAACATAATTCGGCGATTATCAAACCTGCGCCAGGTTGTCCCGAAGGACGGTTTGCTGTGGGTATCGTTTGCCGGCCATGGGATTGAACGAGACCAACAAGCATACTTACTACCCATGGACGCGCAACTCAGTGGTGACGTCGCCTTACTTGAGGATTCAGCTATTAACGTTCAAACGATGAGGGATCGAATTCGTCAAACTGAAGTTGGACAAGTTATTTTCATCCTTGATTCCTGCCGCAATAACCCGCTTTCAGGACGTGGTCTCAGTGTGACCAAATTAACTGATCAATTCACGCGCGCCTTTAGTTTTGACATTCACAACAGAGAGATAAAGGCTTTCGCAACGATATATGCGACTGGCCCGGGCCAGGTTGCTCATGAATACAAGCAGAAGAAGCAAGGTTACTTCACGGCAGCGCTAGTCGACGCTTTGAAAGGTGCAGCGTCGAATGAAAAGGGAGAAGTAAGGCTGTCAGATCTTGTTAAGTATGTTCAAAATACAGTTCCGAAGCGGATTGCTCTGGATTTAGGGGGCGATAAACAGCAACGACCATGGGCGGACATTCAAGGATATCAAGCAGATAATTTAGTAATTGCACTTCCAGCGAAAATTGGCTCGGCTCCAGCCACAGAAGAATCACAGGTGGCAACCAGTAGAACGGTTGCTGGCCCACCCAATGGATCCGAGTCTAAATCCGACCCGATAACCGGGACCTGGGCCGGTACATATGGTCCAGGTGCATTCCCTTTTGTTATGAAGCTAAGACTTGAAGGCGAAATTGTTTCTGGTGAAGCTACGATGGATGGCACTACTGGCGCGATCACGCTAGGCACATGGAAGAATGGAGAGTTGGTCGTTACCACCTTACAAAAGGGAAACCGAATAATGTTTCGCGGCTCGTTAAGCGAAGGAAATTTGTCAGGCCGGCGGTACCTTAACGGCAGCACGAATTTTTTGCAGTGGACAGCCACGAAAAGGTGAGTTGAATTCTGATGGTGATCTACCGTATAGCCGGACTGCTTTTCATCGCATTTATCGCACTGAGTGACCCCGCGGCAATAAGAAACAACAAAGCCGGACTTCAGGACATCGAAGGCGGCGCCAGACGCATTTTCGGTGAGCGCCCCGCTAATCCGATAATCATCCAAACAACGCAATCAAACGAATCGCGGACAGCGTCGAGTGCGAATACAACCGTAAACAACGAGGGTGTTGAAGACGCATTGGCCCTCGGCAACTCTGCCCGGGATGCGAATCCTCCACGGTACGTGGATGCGGAGAAGGCTTACAGGTTGGCCGCAAGATTGAACCCTAAGGACGCCAGGTCATACATCGGAATGGGAAACATATTGTATGACCAGCACCGCTATGTTGAAGCCGCGAAGATGTATCGACAGGCTCTCGCGTTGTTATCAACGTCGGACAGTGACAAGGGTCGAAGACCTGGCGAACGCAGACTGCGGTTGAGCACGGACGAACTTGCTCGCATACAAGCAAATTACCATGCCCACTTGGGAACATGCTTGCTTTTGGCAAATCAAATTTCTGAAGCCGAGACGGAGTTCCTTGAAGCAATCCGATACTCGACTAAAGATGCTCGCTGGTACGCCCTGCTCGGTTACACTTACTTCTTACAAAATAAACTAGCCGAAGCTTCGAGTGAATTTAAGACCGCAATTCGACTCGACCCGAACAGTTCGATTTATCGGGAGATGTTAAAAAGTGTCCCTCAATAGCTCTGATTCGCTACCGCCACTGTCTCCCCTGCTAAAGAAAATGGGATTACCGGCTATCGAGAACTGAATAACTCCGGTCTCGTGCCGAGAAGGGTTCAATCGGAAACGACCAATGACTCCAGATCAGAACATGAGCACTAAGTTTCGAGCGGCGTTAAGAAACGAATTAGCGATTTGGATTCAGAAAGGGTTCATAACCGAGGAAACCGCAAAGCAACTCTCAATCGCGTACGAACTCGATAATCTCAAACACGAGTCTACGCGCTTGTTGTCGGCAGTCATCTTCACTATAGGCGGTCTACTACTTGGCGGCGGCTTGATTAGTTTTGTGGCTGCAAATTGGGAAGTTATTCCGACCCCTATTAAACTGGCGCTGCTCTTCTCAGCACTCCTGGGTCTTCACACGGTTGGCTTCTGGCTCTGGCACTCAAAAAATTGGAGGCGACTAGGTCACGCCTTAATCTTCTGCGGCTGTTTAGTTTTTGGCGCAAATATAGGTTTGGTTGCGCAGATCTTTCACATTAGCAGCAATTGGTACGGGGGATTTGGCGCCTGGGCCCTGGGTTCACTAGCGATGGCCTGGGCCATCCGTAGCTGGATCGTTGGTGTACTTGCCCTCGGCACTTCATTCATTTGGTTCCTCGGCTTTCAAACTGACCACGACCAGTCAGCGTCGGCTTATCCGCTCGTCCTGGCCATCGCTTTACTTCCCCTGGCATGGATCATTCGCTCGCGGGTGCTCTACGCAGGCACATTACTTGGCATTATTTTGTCCGCTTGTGTTTTAGCCGGCTATCAAGGAAGTGGCAGACAACTGCTGTTCACGATGGCTGCCGGCGGTATGTTTATGTGGACCCTGGGTGAACTCCATCGCTCGGCAAGATGGCGGACGGAATTCGCAAACATAACCCGGGCGTTAGGGTTGGCGCTGTTGGCCCTGACCGCGTACGTTTGGTCATTCCACGATCTTTGGGATGTATCGGGATATGGACCGATGCGTTCATTATGGGCATTCTTATTTTTTTCACTCTCAATTGCCTTTTCATTGTTGATGTGGGCAAGAGCAAGACCAACCCAACCGTTACTCACGGCTGGGGTGTTGCTGGCTGGCGGAATCCTGTGCGCAAGTTCTTTACTGTCCGGAGCCAGCGCAAACATGAGCAATGGAGAGTTTCTCTTCACGGTTACCACGAACCTGGCGGCTTTGATCCTGGCGGCTATCATTATCGGCGTTGGTTTGATTGACGAACGTCGCCTGGCCTTTTGGTTAGGCTCTTTGTACCTGGTCCTGCTGATTCTGTCGCGCTTCCTGGAGTATGAGACATCGTTGCTGGTCAAGTCTGCCGCTTTCCTTGCCTGCGGCGTAACGGTCATCATCGCCGGCATAAGTTACGAAAAATATTTGGGCCGCAAAACTGCTGGCATCGAAACCGGCAAAGGAGGGAGTGTGTATGAGTAAGCGCACCTCTTTAATTGCTTTCATAGTTGCGGTGGTCATCCAAACCTTAATTCTGGTTGCTGTGCCTGCTCGTAAAGTCTTCACAAGGGCGACGGGAAAGACCGTGGTCCTCAAGGTCCAACCTGTCGACCCTTACAGCATCCTGAGTGGTTACTATGCCACGCTCGGTTTTGATATCAGCCGCATTGACGCTTTCCCGAATGCCGGAATGTTTCAGGGGTACTCAAACGGAGCCTGGTTCTATGCAATAGTTGAAAAGGGCGACGATGGAATCTGGAAGCCGATATCGTTGGAGCATGAACTACCGGCTAACCTGCCGGACAATCGCGCTGCTGTACTGGGTCAAATTAATCACGGCACGATCAGTTACGGTATAGAAGAGTTCTATATTCCTGAAGCACAACGCGATCGCATAGCTGAGGACTTGAGGAGAAACGCTGATAAGGCGCGCGTCGAAATAAAAGTTGACCGTAGTGGCCATGCCGCTCTCGAGCGACTAATAATCGAAGACCGCATTTATGAATGACCATCTGGTTGGACGCGATGCTCTCATTGCCGTTCAGGGTACTGGGATCGCTGATCGCCGTTGCGTGTCCGTTAGAAAAACCCGTCATCTTGTTCAACTTGCCGGACATGACGGCAGTGCTCCGCCAATGAGGTTCAGTGGCTGAGTACGAGCAGGATCAGTAAGGCCACAAAACCGACGACCAGCAGCAGGCCGTTGAACTGGGGGGAGCCGTGGAATGCCTCAGGGATCATCGTTTCCGAGACCAGCGCCAGGATTGCGCCCGCAGCGAACGCCTCCACCGTCCCGCGGACCGCTGGCCCAGTCCGTCGGAGCACGAGCCCGGCAACCGCCGCAGCGAGGCTGATCATCAAGGCGATTCCAATCCACACCCCAAACACGTAGCGCTTGGACCGTCCCGCTCGCCGCATTCCGGCGCTGCTCGATAGCGCTTCCGGAACGTTAGAGAGAAAGAACGCCGTGACCGTTCCCAACCCGGGCGCGCCTTGATGCAGCACGCTAAGCCCCAGCACCACCCCCTCCGGAACGCCGTCGATGAAGGTGCCGGCCGCGATCGCCAGTCCGCTACCGGGCTGCTGCTCTTCCTGAGGCTGCTCTACGCATTCGCCGCAGCGTTTTCGGTGCTTTGCCCCGCGGCGGGACAGTAGCCAATTAGCTGAACTGAATGCTGCCGCGCCACACAGCAGACCCATGACGGTCCAGTACAGGCTTGTCGCGCCCCGCGAGTTGAACACCAGATCCACCGCCACCACTGCCAGAAGCACGCCAGCGGCGAACGTCATTACGCGGGAGATGGTCGAATGCTGAAGCGACGTGTAGTACCCACCAACGGCCCCAATCAGCAGGCCTGATGCAGACAAGAGGCCCCAGCCGGCCGCTTGTAACCAGCCGGGCAGTTCTAACAGCAGTACCATCACCGTTTGATCTTGCATTTCCCAAAGCGTGAGTGACCCGCATTTTCTTGCGGTCTCACCCTACCGAACGGCGTACATGTACCCATCACCTTCCAAGCGAGTACATCAAGCCATCTGCAAACAGCAGGCTTTGCACAAAAAGTCGGTCTCGGCCATCCAGTTCAAGGGTGGCAGCGGCTTCGCCGCCTGGTGAGGCCCTTTTCCTTTGGTCCCTGCCCCGGCGGGGCGTAGCCCCGCCGCACATCAGGCGGCGAAGCCGCAACGGTGAACTCAATAGCTTCTTGTGCAAGGCTCAAAAAGCACCTGCGGCGGAAAGTTGTTAAAGCGCAGCGGAAGATGACGCAGACAAGGGGGACGAGTTTTGCGCGCAAGACTGTAACTCTGATTGTAATTCGACGCCCGCTGTGATTAACCTTACTCTCACATCACTGCCAAGGATACATCAATTGTGGACACGCCAGACGTTCTTAGCCATAACGCCCTCGCCTGGGACAGAGAATGTGAAAACCAGGGTGAGTGGAGTCGACCAGTCAGCCCTGAGGTCATAGCCAACGCACGTCGTGGCGATTGGCAAGTCATACTTACGCCGAACAAAGCCGTACCGAAGGAATGGTTTGGCGACGTGAAGGGCCGAAACGTGCTCTGCCTTGCTTCGGGAGGCGGACAACAAGGACCCGTGTTGTCTGCCGCCGGCGCCAACGTCACGGTCCTGGACCAATCGACGAGGCAACTCGAGTGTGATCGGTTGGTTGCGGATCGAGAATCACTCGAGATGCAGCTCGTTATCGGCGACATGGCTGACCTGTCGATGTTCGACGACGCGAGTTTCGATATCGTATTCAATCCTTGCTCCAACTGCTTTACTCCAAATGTAAGAGCCGTCTGGCGAGAGTCGTTTCGCGTGTTGCGTCCGCAAGGCGTGCTGATGTCGGGGTTCCTCAATCCTCTGTTCTACATGTTCGATAGCGATCTCGACGAACAAGGCACGCTCGCCGTGACACATTCTCTTCCCTACTCCGATCTGACTCGATGGAAGTTGGAAGGTGTTGAGCGAAACGCTGACAAAGGCGAGAAGTTTGAGTTTGGCCATCTGCTGACCGATCAGATAGGCGGTCAGATCGATGCCGGATTCTTGATCTCAGGTTTCTACGAAGACTACTGGAGCGACAACGCGACAACCTTGAACAAATACACTCCTACTTTCATTTCAACGCTCGCTGTGAAGTGGCGTGATCGCAATCAACCCACGCAGACGCCCTAACACCACGCCGGTCACTGCTTCGCGATGGCGGCGGCGCCGCCGCGCAGCACGTACTTTTGAACTTTCCCTGTCGCAGTCTTCGGCAACTCGGACACAAAAGTCACACCGTGTGGCGCTTTGAAGTGCGCCAGGCGATCACGCGCAAATTCGCGCAGCTCGTCTTCACTCGCATGCGCTCCAATCTTCAGCACGACGAACGCATGCGGCGCCTCACCCCAACGATCGTGTGGAAGCCCAACAATCGCAACCTCCTGCACGGCCGGATGGCGCAACAAAACGCCTTCCACCTCGACCGAGGAGATGTTCTCGCCACCACTGATGATCACATCTTTCATCCGATCGCGAATCTCCGCATATCCACTCGGGTGCACCACAGCACCATCACCCGTGTGAAACCACCCGTCTTTGATAACGCGCGCCGTCGCCTCAGGATCGTTGTAGTAACCCTTCATCACGACGTTACCACGAACCACGATCTCGCCAAGCGACTGACCATCATGCGGAACTTCGTTTCCCTCTTCGTCCACCACCCGCAGCTCACCCGACGTCAAAAGCTCCACTCCCTGGCAAGCCTTGATCATCGACTTCTCTGCACAACTAAGACGTTCATACTCCGGCCTCGATTCGCAGATCGTGATGAATGGAGAAGTCTCGGTAAGTCCATATGCCTGGGTGATCACCCAGCCCAACTCACCTTCGACGCGCTCGATGGTCGCGGCAGCGGGCGGGGCGCCTGCCGTTACGATTCGCACGCCACGCGGCGCTTCACGTCTCAACTCCTCTGGTCCATTCGCGATACTAATCAACACGGTCGGCGCCGCGCAGAGCATCGTCGCGGATTCCTCTTTGATCAACTCGAAAACGGCGACCGGTTCCACCTTTCGCAAACAGATGTGCGTTCCACCAACCGCCGTAACAGTCCAAACGAACGTCCAGCCATTCGCGTGAAACATCGGCAAGGTCCAAAGATAACGATCGCCCATGGTCATCGGGTGATGGATAAGAGTGCCGACAACATTTATGTACGCGTTCCGATGCGTGATCATCACGCCTTTGGGTCTGGAGGTTGTGCCGCTGGTGTAATTGATCGTCAGAAGATCACTTTCCGCGATGGTGGCGGGCGATTCCGTTGCCTCGTTGACACGGGCGTCCGCCAACAGCGTTTCGTAATCAAGCCAGCCAGGCTTCTCACCTTCCAGCGCGACGAACGATGTCACCTGTCTCAACTCTCCCCGAATGCTTTCAACCGCCTCCAGATAGTCTGCGTGCACGCACACGACCTTTGCACCGCTGTGATTGATGAGGTACGCGAAGTCGTCGGCGATTAGCCGGTAATTAAGAGGGACGAGGACCGCACCAAGCTGCGGAACAGCATAAAACGATTCCAGCATCGCGTGAGTGTTGGGAGCGATGTACGCAACGCGGTCGCCCTGTTTGACGCCGAGTGCCCGCAAAGCACTGGACCAGCGATCGCAACGCTCAAAAAACTGCGCGTAAGTCAGGCGTAACGAGCCGTCCACAACGGCTTCGCGATCCGGGTACAATTTACGGGTTCGGCGTGCAAATTCTAAGGGCGTTAACGGAAGTTCCATGGGTGCTTTTTATTCCATTTTGCGTTGAGACTCCAGCAATTTGTTCCAAAAAAGTTATGCATGGGAATGCAAAAAGATCGATGGCTCAGAATCGCCAGCGGCGGTGTTATGTCTCTGGACGCGGAAATTTCGCCTCCCCCGGTTAACAAAGAGGCAACTTCAAACGTTAACAATGTGAGTTGAAGCGAGTGCATCGAAACCAACGGTCTGAAAACAAAGGGTGAATTCGCAATGCTGAACGTACAACGCAAAAATTTAGGCACGGTCTCCCTGTTGAATCTCGATGGCAATGTAGTGATCGGTGAAACCGAAAAGTTGCGCGACGTCTTTCAGACTCTGCCGGCGAGCAGTTCCGTGATATTGGATTTGTCACACGTGAGGCTTTTGGACGCGCACGGTTTGGGTGTGTTGCTGCACCTGCGGGAGCAGGCGCAGGGCAGAGACATGCAGTTGGAACTTGCAAATATCGGCGATCACCTGCGCGAACTCTTCCGAATCACGCGACTTGACTCCGTGTTTCAAATCAGTTCCGGCGCTAAGTCACGTGGGATCGCTGCGCGTCCGCATCGAACGCCCATCGCGGCATAAAAGAAAATCGGTGTTCCAGTGTGGAAACAGGAACACCGATCTGATGTCAATTCTCTTCCCGCTCAGCTGAAGTTGTGCTCCATGCCCGCCTTGAACGCGGCGATACCGGCGTTGTAGAGGTCGCCAGTTCCCAGTTCGTCGGAATTGGTGAACAGGATGAGGTAGTAGTTCTGCGGTAGCCGCAGTAAAACCGTCCTTCCATGCGCGGGAATACCGTTGGACCAGACAATGACCGGCATGTTGAAGTGAGTCTTCATCCAATCGTCGCTCGTCGCAGCCGTCCAGACCAAACGATCGTCACGCGGCATTCCTTCCGTGAACATCGCCTTACGTCCCTCTTCAGACACGATCAGACTCGAAGCGCTGAAATGGGCCACGTAGTTTGCGAAATCACGCGACGACATCCACCAACCGCCCTCGCCCGTGCAATGTTGCTTCGTCTCGAGCAGGCTGGTGATCGATCCGGGTTTGGTGTCGTTTTTTGAAACGTAGCCATACGCAGCCGTTGCACTCACCTGGTTCGGCGCATCGCAGCTCGGGTTTATCTTCGGCGTCATACGGTTGAAGATCCGCTCGTAGAGCATCTGTCTGTAGCGCTGACCGAGTTGGTTTCGAACAAACTGATCTCGCGACGAGAGAGTCGGTTGTTTGACGGCGTTCGCCATGATCTCATTCAGAAAGTATGGCCGCTCGTACGCTGGTAAGAGGTAGCTCGCCAAAACGAAGTTGATGTTTGCATAGTCGCGCTTGTCGTACATCGACGCCAGGAACCCGTCACCGTCTCCGAGAAAACCGAGCACCGTTCTATTCGATTCTTTCTTGTCATTGAAACCGGAACGGTGTTGCAGAAGCTGTCGATACTTGATGCATCTGATCTGCGGGCACTGGACTGTCGCAGGCGGAATCAGGTCAACCCACAGGCTCGGGAACTGGCCCCAGATCGGCGTGTCGAGCCGGTTCTTCAAACTCTTGTTCTCGCCCGGCGACCACTTCGTCGGGTTCTCCATCAGGTTGATGAGTGCGGTCCCGGTGATGAACTTTTGCAGACTGCCGAGATTGATCGGCGTCCTGGTGGTCATCTGTAACGGGCCATTATCCTTGCTGGTTTGGGCCAACCCGCCGGCTTTTTCGGTAACCAGTTGGCCGTCCTTTATAAGAACGTATTGATAGCCCATGACCTTTGGTCCAACCGCGCCGCTGAGGCTTTGATTGAACGCGGTTTTATCGAGCGTGATCGTTTTGGTTTGCATCCCCTGCGGCCCGCGCGGCACCTGCGCCATCGACCTTGCGACGGTCGAAAGCATGAAGGCGGTGAGAAGCAGGATTGCCGAGAATTTTGTGAGTTTCATAAGTGTGTTCCTCTTTCGTCAGTAATGTTCCACATGAGTTAAGGCGAAAGAAGTCGCCGGAAACTATCATTCAGTTCGGTTTTCGCGGGTAACGGGCGGGCGTTGCAAGGTTCGTGGCTAAGGCAAGTTGCGAGAAAGTTAAGCGCCAATGGGTTTCCGTCTTGCACCCATGGACTGACTAACGTAAAACCTCCGAGTGGCTGAACTTTTCCCCGGCGCTACTGTTGCCCATTATCGCATCATCTCTAGAATCGGTGCGGGCGGAATGGGTGAAGTGTATCAGGCCCAGGACACTCACCTGGGCCGTTTAGTCGCTCTGAAATTCCTGCCGGAGGAAGTCGCCTCTCAACAGAGCCGCGTTAAGCGTTTCATTCAGGAAGCGAAAGCCACGTCGGCACTCAATCATCCAAACATTCTCACCGTCTATGAGATCGGTCGCCTCGATGAGATCACTTACATAGCGACAGAGTTCGTCGACGGCATGACGTTACGAAATCGCATGCGCCAGCGGCCGTTGAAGCTGCTCGAAGTACTCGATATCGGCGCGCAGATCGCTTCCGCGTTGGTTGCCGCACACGCCGCCGGAATTATTCACCGCGACATAAAACCGGAAAACGTCATGGTGCGCGGAGACGGTATCGTGAAGGTGCTGGACTTCGGTCTCGCCAAGCTCACCGAAAGACAAGATTCGTCGTCCGGACCCGAAGACTCTACGATCGCTCTCGTAAACACTGAACCCGGATCGGTGCTTGGCACCGTCGCTTACATGTCGCCGGAACAGGCGGCCGGACGCGAGGTTGACGCGCGCTCCGACGTCTGGAGTCTTGGCGTTGTGCTCTACGAAATGCTCACGTCGCGCGCGCCCTTCGAGGGCGCCTCGAAGAGCCATGTCATTGTCGCGATCACCGACCGTGAACCTACACCGATAACGCAGCTTGCGCCCGACCTGCCGGAAGCGCTCGAATGGATCATCGGCGAGACGTTGACTAAAGATCGCGACGAACGTTGTCAGACGGCGAAAGAACTGCTCGGCAAACTCAGACGACTGAAGCAGCGCATTGAATCAGGCGCACTGCCGACCTCGCCTTCAGATCTAAGTCGTTCCGCTTCAGCACATTCATCGTCTGCGCTTTCGTTCCCTCACCTCGATTCACTCACGCCGAAGGAAGCAACGGCGAATGAATCCACCAGGTCGACAGCACAAGCGGGCGCGATCACAACTACGCAGGCTGTTTCAAGTCTACAACCGAGCGGGTTAGGGCAACACAAGAAACTCGCGGCCGCGGCTGTCGCACTCATCGTGCTTGTTATCGGCGCGATCGGATTCGCGCTCTACACGTTGTCGAGTCAACCGAAACAGTTCGGTCCAACAAGAATGACCGCCTTAACAACAGGCGGGAAAATCGGTGGTGAGGACATCAACGGCCAGGTCACGATTTCACCTGACGGCAAGTACGTCGTGTGCGCCGCCAACGATCTCAAACAGCAGGGCAGCTTATGGATCCGGCAAATCTCAACCAACAGTCTGGTCCGACTCGTTCCGCCCGAGAACGGCGGTTATCTCGGCACGACATTCTCGCCTGACGGCGAGTTCATTTATTACGTCGCCACGCTTGAACGAAACAGTTTCATTCCCACGCTCTATCGCATTCCAGTGCTCGGCGGCACTCCGACAAAGGTCATGGATCGCGTATTCAGTCCCGTAGGATTTTCCGGCGACGGGCGCCAGTTCGCTTTCGTGCGCAGGAACCAGGACGACATGTCGCTCATGGTCGCCAACACGGACGGCAGCGGCGAAGTGCGGTCCATCGCGGTAGCCAAAGCACCAAACGCGTTTTCAACCTCTGGTCCCTCGTGGTCCGCCGACGGACAACGAATAGCCTGCGGCATGACGAATGGAACCGGCGGCGGCTACTCAACGGTGGTCGAAGTTCCGGTCGACGGTGGAGATCCGAAACCGATCGACTCGGCTAAATGGGCCAGCATTGGTCGAGTGATCTGGCTGCCGGATGCGACTGGATTGATTATCGCCGCGCAGCCCGAGTCCTCCTCGAGCGGTACGCAGATCTGGTTCCTTCCGTACCTGAGCGGGCCCCCGCGCAGGATCACGAACGATCTGAACGGGTACGGTGAAGTAAGCCTGGGTGTAACGGCAGACTCGGGCACCATCGCGACGATC
Organism: uncultured bacterium; assembly: GCA_965649955.1. Taxonomy (GTDB): domain Bacteria; phylum Acidobacteriota; class Blastocatellia; order Pyrinomonadales; family Pyrinomonadaceae; genus PSRF01. The sequence continues at coordinate 2,476 of CBFGMX010000111.1, read as the reverse complement.
CAACAAAACAACGTCAGTGGCATCTGGGTCACGAATCCCAACGAAGACGAAACACAGGCCCGCCAGATTCTGAAAACGAACCTGCCGGACAGTGTCGCGTGGACCCCGGACGGAAGGATCGTTTACGCGAGTCGCACCGGAGAAAACTGGGATATCTGGATCGCTAATCGCGACGGAACAAACAGCAAACAGTTAACCTCGGACGCTTATGTTGATCAGCAACCGTCAGTTTCGGCTGATGGGCGTTACATAGTTTTCCAGTCGAATCGATCGGGTGGTCGAAACATCTGGCGCATGGATTTGGATGGCAGCAACCTGAAACAATTGACGACGGAGAGTTATGTCGATTCATCTCCCGTTTGCTCTCCTGATGGACGCTTTGTGGTTTTCATGTCGCAGCGCGCGGGTAAGTCGTCGATTTGGAAAGTCGGAATCGACGGCGGATCGTCTGTGCAGTTGACCGATCGTGGTTCTCAGTACCCGACGATCTCGCCTGACGGCAAATTCGTCTCATACTTTTATACCGACGAACAATCAAACAACCAGCCCAGATTGTCGCTTATTCCTTTCGAAGGCGGAGAGCCGGTAAAGACAATCGATCTTCCTCGCTCAGTGCAGCCGATCGCGTTCGCCTGGATGCCTGACGGACGGTCCATCGCCTACCTCGACAACGCTTCCGGAATTTTGAACGTCTGGAACCAGCCAATCGACGGTGGCGCACGGAAACAGCTAACCAAGTTCAAATCGGAATTCCTGACCAGCTTTGCCATCTCGCGCGACGGCAAAATTGCGGCCTACCGCTTTTCTGCAACAAGAGACATCGTCCTGATCAAGGACTATCGATAAGGAGCCTCCCAATGAACCCAAAAGAATGGACGATCATGATCTACATGGCGGGCGACAACAACCTTGCCGTCGATATGGCTTACGCCATGGAGCAAATCAAAGGAGTGGCGGCCCAGGCGGCCGACAGCCCAAATCTTTTCGTGTATTACGACGGAAACTCGCCCGCGATCCCGACCTTGTATTGTGATTTTTCCGAACCGGGTAAACCACGATACGTACGCTCGTACCGCGTTCCCAACAAGCTATATCCGCCAATCAGTAAGAAAGAAAACGAGAACGCTGCCGATCCACGATCGATCATCAACTTCGTCGATTGGTGTGTTAACACAGTCGAGGTGGAAAACAACGGCGAAATCTCGTTCGGCCGGCGGTCACAAAAGTACGCGCTGATATTCTCGGGGCACTCGCTTGGCTTCCAGGACATTGGCTTGTTCAAAGATGAGACGTCAGGCAAGTCGATGAAGATGATGGATTTCTACGGTGTGCTTGCCCGGCTCACTGGGACCAAAAAAGAGCTGGACGTGATGGCCGACGCGGATGGGTACGAGGGCGAGCCACGCAAGGCTGTGACGAAGAAACTGCTTGGTCAGAAGCTCGACCTGCTCGGGTTCGATAGCTGCGTGATGGGCATGCTCGAAGTCGGCTATCAATTCAACGACAGGACCAGGACCATCATCGCTTCCGAAGGCAGTGTTCCGAGTGCCGGTTGGACCTACGCAAAAATCCTGGGCTGCCTGACTCGAGAACAGAACCGCAACGTCGATACTCGGCGTGTTGCCGAAATGTTCGTACAGGAATTCATCCGCAGTCAGGATGCTTACACGGTTGGTGGCGTGTCAGTGGATATGGCTGCGTGGGACCTGACCCGCTTCGATGAGCTGGCGGGTGCTTTCGACGGCCTCGCCGAAGTTCTACTCGAGTGCTTCAAGAATGAGAAGAGCCGCATTTACAAGCAGATGGAACGCGTGATTCTTCAGGTCCACTGGAAGTGCCAGTCGTACATGTACGATCAGAATGTCGATCTTGGTGATTTCTGCGAACTGCTTGATCGCGAGTGTGGTCTGGTAGCGAACGAGCTTGGCGACGGCGACGATGTCGAGATCTTGACACGCGTACAGGCGGCATGCCGCGCCGTGATGGCAGAACTACAGCAGGCGGTGATCCTCAGTGGGTTTAGTGGTGGTGGATATCAGTATTCGAACGGGGTCGCGGTCTTCTTCCCGTGGTCGCGCGAAGCGTATGAAGTTTCGAAGAAGAATTATGAAAGCCTGTGGTTTGCGAAGGAGGCTAAGGGACGAGGTAAATCGTGGGTCGACTTCCTTAAGAAATATCTTTATGAAGTCACACTTCGTAAGTGTGAGCCGACGAACGCCGATGCTGATCCGGGCGAGAGATACAGATACCAGTCTGGTGTGAAATTCGACGAGCGCGTCGCGACGGTGATGGCTGCGGCTGCGGGCAGCGGAGTTTCGACTACGAAGATTGCCGGGCAGGAGGGATCGAAGATCGCCGGGCAGGAGGGCTCGAAGATCGCCGGCCAGGAAGGTTCAAAGATCGCCGGTCAGGAAGGTTCAAAGATCGCCGGCCAGGAAGGTTCGAAGATCGCAGGCCAGGAGGGTTCGAAGATCGC
>CBFGMX010000110.1:0-17119 GCA_965649955.1 uncultured bacterium | reverse complement strand
TAGAAACCTGAATTGTTCAGCGCCGGAGTTTCGCAATGAGTCCGCCTCCCGACCTTGGGCAAGACGCTTTCATCAGTTATCAACACGATAACAATCTGCTCCGCGACCAGGACGGCAACGGCTGGGTCGACAATTTCCACGAACACCTCGAAGTACACCTGCTCCAGTTCACCGGACGAAAGGTGGCGATCTGGCGAGACCCGCAGATGCCCGGAAATTCCGTTCTCCGCCAGCATCTCGAAGACAAACTGAAAGACACCTTTGCGCTGATCGCTATTCTGTCGCCGGGTTATCTCAACTCCGAATGGTGCATGGGCGAGCTGAGAGAATTCTGTTCCCTGGCCACCCGAACGGGCGGGCTGCACCACAACGGCCGCTCACGAATCTTCGCCGTAGTGAAATTACCTCCCGACGGTGGCACCTACCCTACCGAAATAGCGGACCAGCTCAGGTACGAGTTCTTCGAAGCCAACAGCAAGACCAGGCGGCCCGAAGAGTTTCGCTGTGACCTGCGAAACCGCGACGAGCGCTACTGGCTCAAGCTTCAGGAACTAGCCTGGGACCTGAAAGAACTCCTGAGAGAAACCGGCCGCCTTAAGACACCCGTCCCGCCCGGCAAAAACATATTCTCCGACGGTCCAAAGAAGACGATCTACCTCGCCGAGACCACTGCCGATCTTTCGGAGCAGCGACGACAAATCAAAGAAGAGCTAAAACTTCACGGCTACAGAGTTTTGCCTGAAGCGCCGTTGCCTTACGTGATCGACGAGTATTCCACCGAAGTAAAGAAGAACCTCGCCGAAGCCGAGGCGTCAATCAACCTGGTCGGCCGCACTTACGGTCTCATCCCGGACGGTGGCGGCGACCGCTCAATACTTCGTCTCCAACTCGACCTCGCGAACGAATTCGCGAACACGCGCGCCGGCTTTAAACGCTTAATCTGGATGCCTGAGGGTTGGGAGGCTTCAGATGACAAGATGGGCCAGATGTTGCAACAACTGAAGCTGCTTACTGACCCTCACAAAGGCTTCGAGTTCCTGCAAACCTCACTTGAAGAATTCAAGAGTTTGATGCACAAGCGTCTGACTGCCAATCTCAACGGCCATGTGGCCGGGACCACCACGGCCACCTCGCCGGCGCAGATCAAAAAGGTCTACTTGATTTGTGACCGGCGCGACATTGTGGACGCCACGCCCCTCATCTCATATTTACAGAACAAGCGTTACGAGGTGGTCATCCCTGAGTTTGAGGAGATCGAGGGCGAGACTCCGCTGGCCGACATTCATCAACAGTACCTGTTGGAGTGCGATGGCGTAATTGTTTACTACGGCCATGGCAGCTCGCGCTGGGTCGCGGCGAAGAGATCCGATATCGAGAAGCACGCCGGTCTGGAAAAAACTGTCGAGTGTGCGCGTATCCGGCCACTTCGTGCGAAAGCGTTCTACGTGACGAAGCCGGTCACGGATCTGAAGAGCGTCTATAACTTACCGATGGTCCAGGTGATCAAGAACTTCGGCGACTTCGATCCGGCCGCTTTGAATGACTTCATTCGCGACCTTGAAGGCGGGAACGACGATGAGTGAGGAAACGACCATGTCCAGTAATCCCTTCCCGGGTCTGCGTGCCTTCGAACAGAAAGAGACGCACCTCTTTTTTGGTCGTGATGGACAAAGCAAAGAGTTGGTCAAGCGATTGCAGGAGTCGCGTTTTCTGGCACTCGTTGGAGTCTCCGGCAGTGGCAAGTCATCGCTAGTCCGTGCCGGACTGTTGCCCGCTCTCTATGGTGGGCTGATGTCAGCGGTCGATTCTGACTGGCGCATAGCCGTCTTTCGTCCGGGAAACAATCCAATCAGAAACATGGCCCGCGCGCTCATTACCGAAGCGGGATTGGGCGGAGACACTGGGCACACCGACGTCGAGATCGCCATTGCGGAAACTACGCTGCGTCGTGGGAACCTCGGTTTGCTCGAGTTGCTCAGGCAGGCGAAGAGGAAAGTTCGACAGGATGGACGACCATTTCTCACCGAAAACGAGAATGTGCTGGTGGTGGTCGATCAGTTCGAAGAGATCTTCCGGATCATCGAACAGTACGATGAGTTGGTCAGGGTCAAGCACCTCAGCGAAAGTAAGCCCGATGTGACAAGTAGCGCAGCGCCGAACGGTTTCGATTGTCATCCGAGAGAAGAGGCGTCAGCGTTTGTCAAACTACTTCTCGATTCGACACAGAAAAACGGCGAGAAGAAGTACGAAGAAAATCTTTACGTCATCGTCACGATGCGCTCGGACTACCTGGGCGAGACGGCCCAGTTCCTCGGCATGCCGGAAAGGATCAACGAGGGTCAGTACCTGATCCCTCGCATGAGTCGAGACGAACGGCGGAAAGCGATCGTCGGTCCTGTCGCAGTTGCTGGCGGCTCGATCGGGGAGCCACTTGTCAATCAACTTCTGAACGACGCCGGTGAAAACCCGGGCCATCTTCCCATCCTGCAACACGCGCTGATGCGTATGTGGGAGCTCGCCGGCCCGGCATCACAGAAAAACGGCGGGCTTAATCTCGATCACTACGACCAGATCGGAAAACTCTCCGGCGCGCTCTCGCAGCACGCCAATGAAGCGTTCGCGGAGCTCTCGCCGGACCACCAGGAGCTGGCGGCAAAGGTCTTCAAATGTCTTACGGAAAAAGGTCTGGCGAACCGTGAAATCCGCCGCCCGATGAAAGTCGCCGACATCTCTGCCGTCGTCGGGGCACAAGAGAATGACGTGAAAACGGTGGTGGACTGTTTCCGGAAAAAGGGTCGCTGGTTTTTGATGCCGCCTCCGCATGAGAAACCAGAGCTCGACTCCGACACATTGATCGACATCTCGCACGAGAGTTTGATCTCTGGATGGGACAAGCTGAGCAAGTGGGTCAACGAAGAGGCCGAATCCGCACGCACTTACAAGCGTCTCGCCGACACGGCAATTCTGAAAGATCTCGGCGCGGAAGATTTTTATCGTGGTCCAGCCTTGCAACTGGCGCTGAAGTGGCGTCAGGACAACGCGCCGAATCCCGCGTGGGCCCGCCGCTATCATCCTGAATTTGCGAAAGCCATCACGTTTCTTGACGACAGCCTCATCGACACTCAGAAACGTGAACAAGCGGAGAAGGATCGCATCGCGCGAGATTTTCGGCGACGGCGTAATTACAACATGATCCTCGGCATTCTGTTGATCGTGAGTGCCGCCCTCGGAGTGTTCGCATACACGACTCAGCAATTCGCATTGGACCGAGAAAAAGAGCGACTCGCCACTGAGACGCGATTAAAAGAGACGGCTATTACCGAACAGGGCAAGGCTGTAGAAGCAAGCAAAAGAGCCGAGGAATCAAAACAACTCGCGATCGACGCCGCCAACCGACTCCAGGAGAAAATCATTGCGGAACAAGCGGCATTAAAGATTGCGAATGAGGCCAGAGCAGTCGCGATAACCGAGCGCGACAAGGCTCGTCGTCTGCAAAAGGAAAACCAGGAACAGGCCACAACCTATGGATACTTTAAAGACGCGTTTGATCACGTCGCCTCGCGCGAATACGAGAAGGCGCTTTCAAGTCTGCAAAGTGCGTTGACTTATTACGAGCAAAAAGAAAGAAACGCCACTAACAATGCTGAAGAGAACAAAGGGAAAACTAACCGGATTGCAACCATCGTTAACATCGCCGACGTCCATCGCAGTAAAGGTGATCCCAAAGCTGATAAGTTAGCCGTTCAGGAGTACGACCGCGCGATCGCGATGATGAGACCAAATGACAATGGACTCCTCGGGCCCACGTTACTGAAAGCGGGAAGCGTCTGGAAAGATTCGGATGATCAAGATGAGGCGTTTCGAGCAGCCGCCTATTACGAAAGAGCAGCAGAGGTCTACGAGCGCATCGGCGACAGCGGGGATTCGTCCCGCGCATTGGTTGAGGCAGGAAAGATACACCTGGGATTCGGCGACGACATCGGTTTCGACAGAGCCTCGAAAGCTTTTGAAGAGTCTGTCAAACTTCTAAAGGGAAATGACAAACAACTCGCTTTAGCCAATGCTGACATCGGCGAATCGTACATGAAAGTCGTTGCGGGGGAGTCTGAGTCAAATGACGAAGACGAAGAGACGCCAGGCAGGGAGAATGCACGAGCAATAGGTGAGAAGGAGCTGGACCAATTACGGTCGAACGGAGCGAAGTTTTTGGCCAACGCCGCCAGTGCTTATCAGAGCGTTGGAGACTTTAAGAACGCCGCCGCTATGCGACGGAAGTCAGGTGAAATCTTAATCGAAAGTAAAAGTCCGCAACTGCTCGCGGCTTCGGCCGAAGGGTTTATTTCCTCGTCAGCACTTTACGGCCGAGCAGGCGACGCGACTGAACAGGCATCGGTGTTGGTGGAAGCCGGGGAAACGTTTTTCCAGAACGGCAGCGAAACCGCGAAAGCCCTCGCCAACCGACTTCTTGAACAAGCGGCTGACGTCGATCAAAAAAATCCTTCTAAACAAGCAGCGACACTCAGCGGGATTGCGTCGATATATGCCGACCTTGAGCCGCCCCAAAAAGAGTTGGCCCTTAATTATCACCAGCGCGCCATCACCTTCGCCCGGCAACACAACGACAAAGCCGCGGAACTAGCGGCGATTCTCGATACCGCCCGAGCAATCGAAAAACTCGAGGGCGAAAACGGCAAGACTCAACTCTACGAACTCTACGGTCAGCTCCGGCAGGTCTATCCCGACGATCCGGCAAAGACAATCCACAGTGGAGTGAGATTTGGTAGAGCGGTCATGGGAACGTCGCGAGAGCCGGCACGGGTCGCGAGAGCGGAGGAATTCTTTGCAGCAGCGCTCACGCTCGCGAAGAATCAACCGGACAAGAAGTTAGTCGCGTCAGTGCACATGGATATTGGCGTCGCGTATGGAAGATCGCGCCCGAAGGCTCATGATGAGTACAAAGCCGCCCTGGGTATTTACGAAGCGGAAGGCGACCTTCAGGGACAGGCGATGGCGCTTTACCGCCTCGGAATTCTCGGTGGTGACGGGTCGAGGGAATTCATAGCCCGAGCTCTGGCACTCTTCCCACGAGTAATTCCAACACTCGAGAAATCCGGCAAGCAAGTTGAACTTGCTGAGGCCTACTACGCATGGGGTTCACTCTACCGAACCCAAAAGGACTACAAGGCGGCACTGAATAGCTACAATCGGGCGCTTTCCATCTATCTAACCCTGCCCGATCAAACCATTCGCGTAAACAGCACCAGGAACGTGATTCGCACAACCCAAAGACTGATCGGTACCGAGTAATCGCTGTTACCGCGGCGAGGTCGAACGCGGCGCGCCCAACTGTTTCAACAACTCACGCACGGCGACGTCAAGTTGCGAGTCGCGGGTGGTCAGCGTTTCGCCGATCGGGCGTTTGACTTCGATGTCTACCGGTCGCGGATTGCGTTCCATCACGGTGCCGTCGTTGGCCATGACTTTCATCCGCGGTAAACGAAACAGCGTTCCGTCAATCAACGCCTGCCCCCACGTATAAATGATCCATCCGGCAGTCGGCTCGCCAACCACCTGGCCCAGGCGCAAAGTACGATAACCTTCGGTAAAGTCCTCCGCGTCAGACAACGAGTGTTGATTCGTAACAAGGATCGTCGGACGATGAAGTGCGCGTTGGCCCAGGACAGTGCGCGCGGGCGTCTCGCTCAGTCCACGTAGGGACATCGTCAGGTAACCTCGCCGCGCCAGCACGTCGATCGCGTAGACGTTGACGAAGCCACCGCTGTTGTTGCGAATGTCAATCACCACGCCTTCTTTCCCGTAGTTCTCTGCGTCCAGATCGACGTACAACTGCGCTAGCGACGCCGAGCTCATATCGAACATGTGTGCGTAGCCGAGCCGTCCATTACTCGCGCGCGCCACGTATTCACGATTTCGCTCGACCCATTGGCGGTATTGCAGTCCGCGTTCGGTAACTCCATTCACGGGACGCACTATCACTTCGCGTTTTCCACTGCCGTCACTTTGATTCGACACGCTCAAGCTGATGCGTCTTCCAATCTTGTAATTCAACTGCTCGTCGAGATTTGTAGTTGCATCGATGTTGCGCCCATCGACCGCGAGCAGGTAGTCGCCAACCTTGATTGTTCCGGCAATTGCCGCCGGACCAAGATTGATCACTTCAGTGATCCGCAGCCGGCCCGTCGTTTCGTATTCGCGTCGATCGAAACGCAGACCGAGACGCCCCGTCGTTGGCTGGTTTCCTCCGGCGGGAGCGGCCGCGCCCAAATGCGAAGCGTCCAACTCGCCCACCATCAAGTTCAATAGCCGGCGCATCTCGTCCGGTGTCTGCGCACCCGCGATGAGCGGCTCGTACTGAGTGCGCACCTGTTCCCAGTTCACGCCGTGATAACCGGCATCGTAGAAGTTGTCGCGCAGGTAGGACCAACCTTGCCGAAACACTTCCATCTTCTCGCGGGAGAAGTCGACGTCCATCTCCGCGGTTACCGCCAGCGAGCGCGTTCGTCCCTCGAGGTTCACCACGCCGATGCGGCCATTCTCGAGAAAGAAGATTTCCTTGCTGTCGGGCGTGAACTGCGGAAAGTTCTTGTTACCCGGCGTCGACGTAAGTTGTTTCGCGACGATCGGATCGCGCGAAAGTTCATCGAGTGAATAGATGTAAAGGTTCGACTGGTTAACGGAGGTCGCAACCATCGCGATCCATTTGCCGTCCGGGCTGATGGTCTGATAGTTCACGTCGAGGCCGACCGGCAAAAGACTCAGTCTGCGGCGGATGTCTTCAAACACGATCTGTACAGGCTTGGGCGCGGCCCGGCGTTCGTCAGACGGACTGGCAGCGGGACTTGGACTCGGAGTGGCGGCGGGAGTTTCCGTTGGAGACGGGCGCGGCTCGGGTCGCGTAACCGGCGTCACGTTGCGCGGCGTCTCCTCTCGAAACAAGTCGCGAAACTGATCTTCACGAAAACGCGGCGTGCGCGGCACCAAATCTACACGTGCAAGCTGCGTGCTCTCGGTCCGTTGCCCGGAATCAAACAGCATGAACGTCCCGTCAGGGCTCCATGTAAGCGTGTTGCTGAACACGTTCGCGAGAAAACTCGCCGGCCGTGCGGTTCCACCTTCGGCCGCGACGATGTGAACGTTCTTAAACTGGTTCGCGCTTACCGGAACAAACGCCAACCACTTGCTATCCGGAGACCACACGTAGGGCCGGTCGGCGACGATTGGCGGGCGTTCGAAAAACGCAGTCACGACAACACGCTCTCTCTTGTCGGCCAGGTCCATCACGCGCAACTCCTTGGCGCCGCGAATGAACGCAAGCGACTTTCCATCAGGCGAGAAGCGTGGCGTTGAATCGTCGGCGACGTCGCGCGTCAGTTGGGTTTCGGTGTTGCTGTTGAAGTCATACAGAAAAAGATGCGGCGTTCCCTCGCGCGCCGATACGTACACAAGACGGCGACTGTCCGGCGCCCACGTCACCTGGTACTCCTCGGCCGCGCTCTTCGACACACGCGCGGCATCGCCACCATCAGCCGCGGACGCTGCGAACACCTCGCCGCGCACGATAAAAGCAACCTTCTTCCCGTCAGGTGACAACTGCATCTCGCTGAGCCGTTCGCTGAGGCGGACACGTTCTATTCCGGGGCCTGACGACGCACCACGTCGAGTGATTGCAACCTCTGTCGTCTTGAGACTCTGCGTATCCAACTTCCAGATTCCGAAATTGCGTTCAAAAACTATCTCTCGACCGTCGTAAGAGATGCTTGGCCAAAGCACGCGCCCGTCAGTGAAGTTTGAAAGACGAGTAAACTCGGCGCGTCCCGGTGTGACGACCCAGATATTCTGCGCGCTATTTTTTTCGCCCCGAAGAGCGTAATCCGAAACGTAGTAGAGACGATCACCCTCAGCGCTCCACATGGGCCACATCTCTTTGGCGCCGCCGTCTCGGGTCACGCGCTCGTAAGCCGCCGGTCCATTATCAAACGAACGCAACAGCCACACTTCCGCTTCGTCGATATGACTACGACCTTTGCGCCACCACTGTCCGGAGGCGATGCTGCGCGCGCTAAACGCGATCGTTTTCCCGTCGGGAGAAGGTGCACTGAAAAACTCGTTCGTGTAGCGATCGGCGCTCACCTGCATCGGCGTGCCGCCGGCCACGCTGACACGAAACACGTCGTTCAAGCCGCCGATGTCGCGGCTCGTCGAACTGAAGTAGAGCCACGCCCCATCGCGAGACCAGCCGTCGAGTTGATCGAGAACGTCGTCAAAAGTGATTCGTTTAAGGTCTCCGGTGGCGAGAGTCAGCACGTAGATGTCGCCGTTGCCCGTGCGCGTCGAGACGAATGCGAGTTGCTGGCCGTTTGGCGAATAGATGGGGCGTGATTCGGTAGCGGAGTGTGAAACGAGCAGAGCGGCAACGCCGCCGGTTGCCGGAACGGTCCAGATATCGCCACCCGAGACAAACGCGATCTCCTTGCGATCAGGCGAGAGCGAGGGTTCAGAAAAGTATGGACGTTGAGCGGTCGCAACACCGGACGCGACGAACACAATCAGTATGAGTCTTGCGGCTAAAGACATCTCGGCTCCTCCTGGAATCCGTCTTTACACGATGGCAAAAGCCCTGACTGGAAATGTGCCAAACTCTCGCACCTTCACCGGCACCGCAAAAAACCTGAAGCCCGAGTCGGGCAATTCGCCAAGCCCGCGAAGATGCTCGACGATCGGTATGTCATGGCCCAGCAGAATCGAATGCGCGGGCCGTTTTCCGTCGACAATCGAATCGATGTTGTACGAGTCGATACCGACGATTGTCGCGCCGCCCTTCGCGAGATGTGTCGCGGCGCCTTCGGTGAGAAATGGATGTTCGCCGTTCCAGTAAGTTTCAGTACGCCAGTGGACGTCCCAGCCCGTGTGAAACAACACCGCCTTGCCTTTCACGTCGACGCTGGCGAGGACTTGCTCGCCGATAGCGCGGTCTGAGCAGCGCACGACGACACCGTCAACGTTCGCGATCGATTGCAGATCGAGGTGGGCCAGGTCTTTGCCACGCGCATAGCGATGAAACGGGCTGTCTATGTAAGTACCGGTGTTCGCCACCATGTCGATCTTCGCGATATTAAACTCGGTGCCGGCGTCGTAGTGGCTGCGCGAGTCCTCGCGCGACATAAAATCGGAGATCACCGGCGCGGGGAGACCTTTGTAAGTGATCATTCCATGTTCGACAGTATGCGAAACGTCAATCAACACGAGCTATAAACCTCTTTTCTGTACGAGTACCTGAAAACTCGACCCCATCCCGCCGGGCAGAATCATCTCGCGCGCACCAGCGCTCAACGTCAGCTTATCGGCATCAGAGGTCGTTTTATTCATCTCGCGTTCCAGTTCCTTGAGCAACCCTGCGTCCAGAAGAAACCGGTCTTGTTGCGCGAACGTAACAGTCTCAAAACCCACGCGAGCGCCAGCGGCCTGCACCTGCGACCAGTTGACGCTCGACGTGATGTCGTAGTCGCCGGGTTGGGCCAGCACGTCGTCGACAAAATTGTGACGCGAGAACGCTCGCAACGTTCCCTGTGGCCGGAGCGCGACATCGTAGAGGTCACAACTCTCGGCGCCATAGTCAACGGTGATTAAGAAACCCGATTCGAGTTTCGCCGCCACTGCTTTCAGCCAGTCGTCGATAGCGAGATTCACTTCGATGATCTGGTCCGGCTCCAGTTCAACTGAGTACTCGCGACAGAATTCACTCAAAGCAGGCGTCGACAGCGGCCCGGTGGACCAGACGAATCTCTCGTTTTCGACGCTTACATACAGTTCAAGCAGTCCATCGTTTGTCTGAATCAGACGATGAACCGGAAACGCGTCGAGCAGTTCATTGGAAAAGAAAATACCGGGTTTGATCGGCGAGAGGTCTTCAAGCTCCTCGTTCGTCTCAATCGGAACATAGCGCGTCGCGTCAAAAACGACCGTAAAGTGATCCTGCAACGCTCGCAACGCGCCCGCGGCAAAGTCGCCGCGTCCGCCGCCAATCTCGACGATGGTCCATGCCGGGGGCCGGCGAAGTTCCTCATAGAGACTGGCGAAGTAACGGGCGAAAGTAGCAGCGAAGAGTTTGCTTCGCTCGGGACTAGTGCGATAGTCGCCTTCCCTGCCCCAGCGTTCGAGATCGAATCGCCTGTAATAACCTCCGGCCTCGTCGTAGAGCGCGGCCTTCATCCAGTCGTGAAAAGTGACAGGTCCCTGAAGACGAATCCGTTCCCTTAATCGTTCGGCGAGTGACAGGTTATTGATCGGTGCGATCTTCTTTCTCCAGTAATCGCGTGGTGTTTTCAGTGACGCTGGGTGGGGCGACCAACTCGGCGGTATTCGGTCGCGCGCGCCAACTGCTGGGCGAGCGGACTGGCGGCGGCGGCAGTGCCTGATGTTGCATTGGTGGTCCAAACTGCGGTTTGGCGACAGGCGGTGCGTTGTACATCCGCACCGGGCTCGGAGCACCTTCCTCGAACACCGCCGCATAGAGCATTCGCAGCGGGCCTCCGATAAAACAGATAATGGCTGCGAACGCCGTTAGGATTTCCAGGAACGCTGAGTTGCCAAAACTGGCCATGACGCCGAGGAGCGGAACGACGACGGCGCCCGACAAAAGCAGCACACCACCCTGCTTCACTCCTTTTCGCCGCGGAGAGATGGGAACAGGTTCGTCGGGGGTTCGGTAGACTGGCATCATCCCGCCGTTCCCCAACAGTTGAATAACGCCGTCAAGCGGAAAACCACACCGCGAACAGAACCTGATAGCTCCAGTAGTTTGTTGCTGACCGCATTGCGGACAAAACATGGAGATTGTTCCTCGCCAACAGACTCTTACGACGTGCTAGATAATAAACCGAGGACTACCTTCACCGGAAAGTATTTTCAGCCACAAAAAGGCACAAGAGGCACAAGAGGCACAAAACACTTGATTATTTGCCTCTGCGTGTTTTATGCCGGATTTTCTCCGTGTGGTTTACGGGTTTATCTCCGTGTGGTTTCTGCCGACTTCATCTCCGCGTGGTGTATGCCGGACTTGTCTCTGCGTGGTTTACGGATTCATCTCCGCGTGGTGTATGCCGACTTCATCACGCATCGCTTGTGCTTCTTGTGCCTCTTTGTGGCTCAGTTTGGACGATCGCCAGTGCCCGCCCGCGATGATCGCTCGCCCGCACGAGCGTCTCGATCAGTAACTCGACAAGCGGTCTTGGCTCACCCGATGGAACGGAAACGTACTTCGTCAGAGCGTCGTCGTCCTCGATCGAGTTGAAGAAACGTTGCCGTATCGAGTCGACTTCGGACAGGTATTCGACGATCGATTCAGGCGTGGAGAGAGTTTCCGGCAGTGTCCACTCGAAAGGATCGTCCCAAAGATTCGCCGTCAGCCCGCCAAACGTCTGCTCGACGATTGCGGCACTCCGCAGGATCTGCTCGCCGACTGAAAGATCCACTCTACGCCGGTAGAGCACTTGCGGATCGACCGCTCCGACGATCTTTTTCAAGCCGTCAATTAAATCCGCGAAAGCTCTATCGAGAGTCTTGGCAACAGAATTAACGGATTTATCTTCCTCTCGTCCGGCGGTCGGTTTCTTCCATCACCGTGCCATAGCTGCGACCGCCAAAACTGAAACCGTTGCGGACATAACCTTTCGCGCCAATCTGCGAACCACGCGAAGGAACGCCACGCCTCGTTGCCACCCACAGCTTTCCGGTGCCGTCGTCAATCTCGTAAGCACCGATGCCCGCGGCTCCGTAACTATCGGTAACCGTACCGGCGATCCCGACCTCTTTGCCGCGGTAACGATCCGGGTCGGCGTTTATTTTTGCGATGTTGGTCTGACTGGGACAAGCGGTAAGTAGCACTGTCCCAATAAGAAGCGCCAGGAAAGCGGCGGCCGTTTTCGAACGTTGCATATCGTCTCCTTCAATGTTTTTGGCGTTCATTTCGGGAGAGGTAAGCAATCATACCATCACTTGCCGAACCAGCCGATGGGCCGCCCGGAAAGATCCACCCAAACGCTCTTCACCTGCGTGTACAGATCGAGCGCATGCCGCCCCATCTCACGGCCGTAGCCCGACTGCTTGTACCCGCCAAACGGCGACGCAGCATTGAACATGTTGAAGGTATTGATCCAGATCACGCCGGCCTTGAGCTCCTTCGCAAAACGATGCGCCCGCGTGACGTCGCGGGTCCAAATACCGGCGGACAGGCCGTAGATCGTGTCGTTCGCCTGCCGGATCAGGTCCTCCTCGTCCTTGAACGTGATCACCGACACGACCGGACCGAAGATTTCTTCCTGCGCCACTCGCATCTCGTTTTTCACGCCGGCAAAGATCGTCGGCGTGAAGAAGTATCCTTTTTCGAATGGACCATCCAAACGTGGTGAGCCGCCGCCCACGACGACCGTCGCGCCTTCTTCGCGCGCGATATCGACGTAGCCTCTGATTCGGTTCAGCTGCTCTTCGGAAACCTGCGGACCCATCTGCGTCGCTTTGTTCATCGGATCGCCGACCGCGATTCTTCCCGCGCGCTCACTCAGCTGCGCCAGAAACTTGTCCTGTACCGACTCTTCGACAAACAGACGCGAGCCCGCGCAGCACACCTGGCCCTGGTTGTAGAAGATTCCCATCATCGCGCCGGCCACGGCCTGTTCCAGATCCGAATCCGCGAAGACGATGTTGGGCGCCTTGCCGCCGAGCTCCAGCGAGACCTTTGTCAGATTATTCGCGGCGGATTTGGCGATCAGTTTTCCGACTTCCGTCGAGCCGGTGAACGCGATCTTGTCGATACCCGGATGCGAAGCGAGCGCGGCGCCCGCAGTTTCCCCGTAGCCGGGAACGATGTTCACGACCCCTTCCGGAAAACCGGCTTCCTGGATCAGTTTCGCGAGCTCCATCGCGCCAACGGGTGTTTGCTCCGCGGGCTTGAGTACGACTGTGTTGCCTGCCGCCAATGCCGGCGCGAGTTTCCATGCCGCCATCAGCAGCGGAAAGTTCCACGGAATGATTTGACCGCAGACGCCAATCGGTTCGCGCAACGTGTAGTTGAACATGCGACCCGGCACGGGGATCGTCTCGCCTTCGATCTTCGTAGACCAGCCGGCGAAGTACTCGAAGTTTTCGACGACTTGCGGCAGATCGACGTACAGCGACTCTTTGATCGGTTTGCCGTTGTCGGCAGTTTCGACTTCCGCCAGTTCAGCCGAGTGCTGTTCGATCAGTTGCGAGAGTTTGTAGAGCAACCGGCCGCGATCGCGCGCACTCATCTTGGACCACTTGCCCTCGAATGCGCGTCGCGCTGCCGCGACCGCTTTGTCGATGTCTGCCTTATCGCCCTCGGCGACTTCAGCCAGCGGCTGGCCAGTGGCCGGGTTGGGAGTGGTGAACGTCTTTCCGGATTCGGAGTCGACCCATTGTCCGTCAATAAAGAGCTGGTATTTTTTCATTTTAGAAATCCGTAGTACCCGCGAGTAATTGCCTTAGCACAAATGGAAGAATTCCGCCGTGATGGTAGTAGTCCACTTCGATCGGCGTGTCGATGCGCAACGTGATCGGCACCTTTTCAGTTTCACCATTCGCGCGGTGAATCACGAGCGTGATCTCCTCGAGCGGTTCGATACCATCTTCGATGCCCAGGAGATCGAACGTTTCAGTGCCGTCCAGCTTCAGCGAAGCAGGGCTCGTATCGTCCTTGAACTGGCACGGCAACACGCCCATCCCCACCAGGTTGCTGCGGTGGATGCGTTCAAAGCTCTGCGCGATTACGGCCTTGACGCCTAACAACCGCGTGCCTTTCGCCGCCCAATCGCGCGAACTGCCGGTGCCGTACTCCTGCCCGGCGAAGATTACCAGCGGCACGCCTTCTTCCTGGTAACGCATGGAAGCGTCGTAGATGCTCGTCCGTTCGCCGTCGGGTTGGTGGATAGTGACGCCGCCTTCGACTCCAGGCACCATCAAGTTCTTAATGCGCACGTTGGCGAACGTTCCGCGCACCATGACTTCGTGGTTTCCGCGTCGCGCGCCGTAGCTATTGAAGTCTCTGATCTCGACTCCGCGTTCCTGCAAATACAAACCCGCCGGCGACGAAGGTTTAATTGCTCCCGCGGGACTGATGTGGTCCGTGGTAACTGAGTCGCCGAAGATGGCGAGTGCCCGCGCGCCTTTAACTTCGGCCAACGGCTCGAGTGTGTTGCTGAAACCATCGAAGTACGGAGGCTCGCGTATGTAAGTCGATTCAAGCTCCCACTCGTAAACGTTGCCGGTGCTCGTCGGAATATCGTTCCAGAGCGGGTTTTGGTCGGCAAAGCTGCTATAGAGCCGTCGATAGGTTTCCGGATCAAACGCCTCACCCATCAACTCGTTGATCTCCTGCATACTGGGCCAGATGTCGCGGAGGTAAACATCCTGACCGTTGTTGCCGGTACCCAACGGCTCCGTCGTTAAGTCGAGATCGATGCGTCCGGCGAGGGCGAAAGCGACGACGAGCGGCGGGCTCATCAGGAAGTTCGCCTTGATGCTCTGGTGCACCCGGGCTTCGAAGTTTCGATTACCGGAAAGCACCGAGGCAGCGACAACGTCGCGTTCCGCTACAATCTGCTCGATTGACGGATCGAGTGGTCCGGAGTTTCCGATGCACGTCGTACATCCGTAGCCGACGAGATTGAAGCCAAGCTGATTCAAGTAGGGTTGCAGACCAGTCTTTTCGAGATACTCGGTAACGACTCGCGATCCAGGCGCCAGCGAGTTCTTTACTTTCGGACTCACGCCGAGTCCCGCTTCAACCGCCTTCTTCGCGAGCAAACCCGCGGCCAGCATGACGCTCGGGTTCGATGTGTTCGTGCACGACGTAATGGCAGCAATCAGGACATCGCCATGACCGACGAGCTCATCGCCGGTGGGAAATTCATCTTCGGGAATGTCGGCGACAAGGTCGGGGGTGGGACGGTTGTTGACCATTTCCGTTTCCGTCCACACGCTCGTGTTCCGATCGGTGACGTGGTTCTGACCGACCGGTGGAATAGTTTCGGTCCGTTGTTCGCCGCCGCCGGCAATCAGGCGCTGTCTGTCGGCGCCAATCTTGACGTGATAACGCGTCCAAAGTTCGTCTTCGGTCTTGCCGTAACCGCCCTCGGTGACGGGTTTGAGCATCAGTTCGGTGAACTGCTCTTTCAACTTCGGCAGGTCTATTCGATCCTGCGGCCGTTTTGGACCAGCAACACTCGGTGCGATCGAGCCGAGGTCGAGGTCGTACACGACGCTGTAATCGACTTCGCCCTTCTTCGGCATACCGAACATGCCCTGCGCCTGGTAGTAACTGCGCACGAGATCTACATGCTCCGCGGACCTTCCCGTCGCTTGCAGATACTCGCAAGTGTGTTCGTCGACCGGGAAGAAACCCATCGTCGCGCCGTACTCCGGCGCCATGTTCGCGATCGTGGCGCGATCTACAACCGAGAGGTTCGACGCACCCTCGCCGTGAAACTCAACAAACTTGCCGACCACTTTCGCGCGCCGCATCATCTCGGTGACCCGAAGCACGAGGTCTGTCGCCGTAACTCCATCACGCAAGCTTCCACTCAAGTGCACGCCGACAACATCCGGAGTCAGAAAGTAGACCGGCTGGCCCAGCATCGCTGCCTCTGCTTCGATACCACCCACGCCCCAACCGACAATGCCCAGTCCGTTAATCATCGTCGTGTGTGAATCAGTGCCGACGAGAGTGTCGGGGAAGTAAACGTTCTTTTCCCAAACGTTCTTCGCGAGGTACTCGAGATTCACCTGATGGCAGATACCGATCCCCGGCGGGATGACGCGAAAACCGTCAAACGCCTGCGTGCCCCACTTCAAAAACTGGTACCGCGACCGGTTGCGCTTGAATTCCATCTCCATGTTCTTTTCAAACGCATCGCGGGTGCTGGAAAGATCAACTTGCACTGAGTGATCGATAACCAGGTCGACCGGAACGAGCGGTTCGATCAGCCCCGTGTTCTTTCGCAAACGCGCCACTGCGGAGCGCATCGCCGCGAGGTCAACCAGCAGCGGCACGCCCGTGAAATCCTGTAACAACACACGCGCGACAACGAACGGTATTTCTTCGGTGCGCCGGCCGTTGGGCTGCCAGTTCGCGAGTTGGCGGACGTCGTCTTCGGTGATCTTCTCGCCATCGCAATTCCGCAGCACCGACTCGAGCACGACACGAATACTGTGCGGCAGTCTGGAAATGGGACCAACGCCGTTTTTTTCAAGTTGCGGGAGCGAATAAAAACTTCCGATGGGTCCGGCGGGAGAAGAGAAAGTTTGCAAAGAATCAAAAGCGCAATCTGGCATAGTAGTGCTCAAACTCTTTCCTGAAAGGCGAGACAGTAAACGCTGCTCGCGAAATGAAATGTGCAATGTTTATGGTTCAAATTGAAGTGTAAAGGCCATGTTGGTAATCGTCAAGCAAGGTGTTCGAAACGATTTAAGACGTGAATCTGTGTTATATTTTGCCCACAAACCCCCGCTACAGTTTACGAACAAGGTAAGGAGACTTACATGCCCAAGAAACAGGCCACCGACTTCGAATATCTCGCCAACGATCCGAATTACGTACCGGATCCCGAGATCGAAGAGTTCATGGAACTCGAAATCTCTCATGTCCCGAAAGACGCGGACCAACTTGCTCAGCGGCTGCGCAACAACACGGCCGCGTCGCCGCGCGATGCGGGTGGTGACCTCGATGCGAACTGGGAAGACGTCAACGACAGCGGTTCGGAGACCGTGGCCGGCGATAATCCGACGCCGGACCAGTCGCTGGTCGAAGAGAATGCTTCGGCGATCGGCGTGACTTACGAGGACAACGAGGAGCTGGAGTTTATCGACAAGATCGAGAAGCGCGATCGCGATCGCTTTGAGCTGGATGAAGGCTCAAAAGCCACCGACGACATGATCTAATTTGTTTTGTCGCTGGTTAGGATCAACGTCACTGGTCCGTCATTAATCAGTTCTACCTGCATCATCGCGCGAAAGCTGCCAGTCTCCACGGGCTCGATCAGCTTTCGGCTGCTCTCCACAAAATAGTTATACAGAGGTTCGGCGA
>CBFGMX010000109.1:0-17180 GCA_965649955.1 uncultured bacterium | reverse complement strand
TTTGTGCCTTTTTGTGGCTAAAGAAAGGTAAGACCCCGAATGCTCTTTCTCGAAAGCAAAACGCTGAACTACGCAGTCGAAGGCGACGCCCGCACCAGGCTGCTGCAACAACTCCAGGAGCGAGAACTCACGCCTTTGATCCGCTCAACCCGCCTGCGCTGCTTCGAAGACGCACTCCTCGGCGCAGAGCAGGTGAGCGCAGTCGAATCGTCACTCGCTTCATGGACGCAGACGACCATTGACGAACCGTACGTTCGCGGCGATCTCTTCTGCTTTCACGACTACATCCTGTTCCTGATCTTCGAAAACGAAGGCACGTCGTTCATTCGCGCCGGCATCGTCTACGAAGCAGTAACGCCTGAGCCGTTCCGCAAGCTCGACTCGTTTTGCGAACAGATCCGTGGCCTTCTAAGCGGCAATCTCAATGGGCTCAACGGGCAAGACGGCGACTTCCCGCATTGGGAGCTGGGAAAAGCATCGATGCCGCAAGGGTTTCGCACCTTCGTCGAACGACAGGACGCCGACTCGCTTTTTACCAGCCTGCGCAAAGAAACAATGAGCAAACGCATCCTCGCGGCGTCAAAACTCGAGGACGAGGGCGCGCGTGTGTTTCTGCGCACCGCACGCAACGCGCATCAGGAAGGTTACGCGGCCAAACTTCTCACCGGCCACACAGATTCCGGCAACGTGCCGATTCAGCGCCTCGAAGACGCGGGTCTCGTCGAACGCGAAGTACAGATCAGTTGCCGCAAGACAGGCCATGCACTGTTTCGACTTCCGAATCCGCACGCGCTCGCCGTCGTCACCGTTAGCGACGCGACCTGCAGCGAATGCGGCGCGCCGGTTGCCGACGAAAACGTCGAGGAAGTGATCGCACCCACGCAACTGGCGTCGTCGTTGCTGGAAGACGGATCGTGGCTCGTGAGCCGCCTCCACTGTTTGTTGCGCGAAATGGGCGTGCCGGAACGCGAGATCGCCGTTGGACCATCGGAAGGCACCGGCTACGGGCAGTTGATGGCGAATATCTGCGGTGAATCGTTCCTGATGGTTACGCGCGACGGGGATTTGACACCCGCATTCGCGCGTTGGGCGATCGACCTGGAGATCGAAACCGAGGCGTCGCACCTGGTGATGGTCGCCACCGGCCGCATTCATCGCGAGGCGGGCGTGCTCTTGCAGAACCACTCGCGCCGGCGCGTCAGCGGTGGTCAGGATTTCGAAATGATACTTGCGGACGATGCGGCGACGGCCGGACGCGAGTTGGAAGCGGCGCTCGAAAGGGTGTCGCAGCGCGTGGTCGCCGAGCAGTTGTGCGTGTTGGATAACAGTCTGGGATTATCGGTAAGTCGTCTGGTCTTAACGAAGTTCAACTTGCTTCGAGCACGGGCGGTGGAGACGAGCCCGGAGGTCGTGACAGAAAGTGAGCCTGAGTTTTCTGTGCCGGCGGGGCCGTTGACGTTGGCGGCGCACGCGGGCGATGACCTGAGTTGGAACCCCGAGCCTTGAGGAGGTTGCGCGGGCTCTCGCGGGTCTCCGCGTTCTCGGCCTTTAATGATTAGTAGCGTTTATTTTTAACGCAGAGAACGCTGAGAACACGAGATCCACAGAGAAGATTCGCGACACTACTCACCGTTGAAGACGAAAGATGACTGATGATGAGCGTTGGAGTCGGGACATAGCGACTCTGCGGCGGGCTGCGGAGGAGTTGACGCGGCGGCGCAACGGATTACAGAAACCGAGAGTCGCTGGTCCTTTTGAACAGATCGCGCAATCGCTGGACGATCCGTCTCCGGAAGTCCGTCAAAAAGCAGTCCGCGAGCTATACGAACTCGATCCCGATCAGGCAGCAACACTCGTCAACGATGCACTGCGCGACGGTTCGCCCGAGGAGCGACGTCGCATCGGTGTCGCACTCGCGGACTCCGGCCTGCTCTACGAAGCGATTGAAGACCTGAAAGCCGAAAACCACGAGAGTTGCTACGGAGCGTTTTCGTTATTGTTCCTCGTTGCGAAGGCCGGTGTTTTCGAACCGCTGATTTCAGTAATTCAACAAAACCCGAGTTTGGAGTTGAGTCTGGCGCTGATGAGATTGCTCGCCTCGAGTGGCGAGCCCGACGTAATACCAGCTTTTCAACAATTGGCCGCGAACACTTCGTTAGCTCCTGAAATCCGACGGGTCGCTACCGAATCTCTCACGTAATCACAAAAGGCACAAAACAAAGCCACAAAAAGGCACAGAAGAAAGCCACAAAAAGGCACAAAAACAGAGCCACAAAAGGACAGAGTAGCAGGCCTGAACATAAACAATCTCCTTTGTGCCTTTTGTGTCTCTTGTGCCTCTTGTGTCTAGCTTTTGTGCCTTTTCGTGGCTAGCTTTTGTGCCTTTTCGTGGCTCGATCTACTATCTGATCGAACTCATGCAATTTAAGTTACATTCGGAGTACCAGCCCAAAGGCGATCAGCCCGCCGCGATCGATGCACTCGTGCGTGGACTCAACGACGGCGCGAAAGATCAGGTGCTGCTGGGAATCACCGGCAGCGGCAAAACGTTCACCATCGCAAGCGTGATTCAACGAGTGCAGCGTTCTACGCTCGTGCTGGCGCACAACAAGACGCTCGCGGCGCAGTTGTATCAGGAGTTTCGCACCCTGTTTCCCGAGAACGCGGTCGAATACTTCGTCTCCTATTACGACTACTACCAGCCTGAAGCATACGTTCCCGCCGCCGACGTCTACATCGAGAAGGAAGCGATCGTCAACGAGGAGATCGATCGGCTACGCATGTCGGCGACGCGCGCGCTGTTCGAGCGTCGCGACGTGATCGTAGTCGCGAGCGTGTCGTGCATTTACGGTCTCGGCGATCCGGACGCGTATTACGGTCTGCTGTTCTTTGTCGAACCAGGCGGCCGCATTTCGCGCGATGTGCTTTTACAACGCTTAGTCGAGCTGCAATACGAGCGTTCAGACGTAAACTTCCAGCGCGGCACTTTTCGCGTGCGCGGCGACGTTATCGAGATCTTTCCGAGTTACCAGGACCAGGCTTATCGCATCGAGCTATGGGGCGACGAGATCGATTCGATTTCGACGATCGATCCGCTGCTTGGCGAAGTGATCGAGCGGCACACTTCGCGCGTCCCGATTTATCCGAAAACGCACTACGTCATGTCGCGGCCGACGATCAAGCGCGCGCTTAAGACGATCCGCGAGGAGCTCGAATGGTGGGAGCCGAAGTTGATCTCCGAAGGCAAGCTGGTCGAAGCGCAACGGCTGCACCAGCGCACGATGTTCGATCTCGAGATGATCAAGGAGATGGGTTTCTGCCGCGGGATTGAAAACTATTCGCGGCACCTGACCGGCAAGAAGCCGGGTGAACCGCCGCCGACGCTGTTGGATTACCTGCCGCGCGAGAGTTTGATCGTGATCGACGAGTCGCACCAGTCCATTCCGCAGGTGCGCGGGATGTTTGAAGGCGACCAGTCCCGAAAGCGAACGTTGGTCGAGTATGGATTTCGTTTGCCGTCAGCGTTAGACAACCGCCCGTTGAACTTTCGCGAGTTCGAGTCGCGTATCGGACAGACGATTTACGTTTCCGCCACGCCGGGGCCATATGAACTGACGAAGTCGAGCGGGGAAGTCGTCGAACAGATCATACGCCCGACCGGATTGATGGATCCGGAAGTTGAAGTTCATCCGGTGAAGGGACAGATCGACCACTTGCTTGAAGAGTGCCGGCAGCGCGTCGAGCGTCGCGAGCGAGTGCTGGTGACGACGTTGACGAAGCGCATGGCGGAGGATCTGACTGAGTATTTCACGGAAGTGGGCGTGCGAGTTCGTTACCTGCATTCGGACATCGAGACGCTCGAACGCATCAAGATCCTGCGCGATTTGCGGCGTGGTGAATTCGATGTTCTGGTCGGAATCAACCTGCTGCGAGAGGGTCTCGATCTCCCCGAAGTTTCGCTGGTCGCTGTGCTCGACGCTGACAAGGAAGGTTTTCTGCGTTCCGAGCAGTCGTTGATTCAGACGATTGGCCGGGCGGCGCGAAACGCACGCGGCAAGGCGATACTTTACGCCGACCGCATTACCGACTCGATGAAACGGGCGCTCGACGAGACGAAGCGGCGCCGCGCGATTCAGGAGGTCTATAACCGGGAAAACGGGATCGTGCCGAAGACGATCGTGAAGCCGATTGAGGCGACGCTGATCACTGCGTCGGAAGCCGATTACTTCAAGGTACCGTCCGAAGTCGACGAGATCGAAGACTACGCGCCCGCGAACCTCGAAGCGACGATCGCGCGGTTGGAACTAGAGATGCGCGGCGCCGCGAAACGTTTCGAGTTTGAAAGAGCGGCGGAGTTGCGCGACCGGATCAAGGTGCTGCGCGAACGCGAGCTTCAGGTGATGTAATTCGTGTTAGTTAAAACGCACGACCTCCAGGATTATCTAACGGACGCGAGTTTTATCCGTGACGGACACGCGGAGCGTGTGGTCCTGCCGGAGACGATCGACGAGGTTGCACAAGTACTCGCGGAGGCGAATCGCGCGCGCACGCCGGTGACGGTTTCGGGTGCCGGCACGGGTACGGTTGGCGGGCGCGTGGCATTTGGTGGGATCGTGCTCGCCACAGATCGTTTGAATCACATCAAGAGCATCGTTCGTGAAGACGGCGCTGCGCGCGGCGTGGCCGAGGCGGGAGTCGTCTTGTCCGACTTTCAACGCGCGGTCGAGAGCGAAGGGCTGCTTTATCCGCCGGACCCGACTGAACGTGGCTGTTTCCTCGGCGGGACCGTGGCCACCAACGCTTCAGGTGCGAGAACGTTCAAGTACGGACCGACGCGCAATTACATAACGGGTCTGAAAGTGGTGCTCGCGTCCGGTGAAGTGCTCGAACTGCGACGCGGCGAGGTCCATGCTGATTCGCACGGCCGATTGCGAATCGGCAAGTCGATTGAAGTACAACTGCCTGACCTTCGCATGCCCGCGACACGCAAGAACGCCACCGGCTACTTCGTCGCGCCGGAGATGGACGCGATCGATCTTTTCATCGGCAGCGAAGGTACGCTCGGCGTGATCTGTGAAATCACTGCACGGCTGTTGCCGAAACCTGAAGCGTTGTTCAGTGGCGTTGTGTTCTTTGAGAACGAAGCTGACGTGCTTGCGCTCGTGGCAGACGTGCGCGCGCAAGTGGATGCGCGAGCGATTGAGTTTTTCGATGGAGAGTCTTTGAACTTTCTGCGGGAGAAGTACTCGACGATACCTGCTGAAGCCGTGGCCGCGCTATTTTTCGAACAGGAGACTACAACTTCAACGGAAGAATCGGTCTTCGAACAATGGACGACACTGTTGGACCAGCATCACGCGCTGACCGATTCATGGTTTGCCACTAACGCCGCCGATCAGGCGAAGTTGCGCGAGTTTCGCCATCAACTGCCGGTGTTGATGAACGAGTGGTTCGCCCGTTACCGGCAGCGAAAAGTTTCGACCGACATGGCCGTGCCTGACGAAGCGTTTCCCGGTCTGTTTCGTCTGTACCAGGACGCGTTGCGCGACAGCGGCCTGCGATACACCATCTTCGGACACATCGGCGACAACCATGTACACGTCAACATCCTGCCGCGTGACGATGCTGAAGGCGCACGCGCGCGCGAGTTGTACGTCCAGTTCCTAAAGCACGCAGCGGCGGCCGGGGGAACGCTGTCTGCCGAGCATGGAGTGGGAAAGTTGAAACGCGAATACCTTCGTTTGTTCTACAGCGACGATCAATTGCGCGAGATGGCCGCCCTCAAACGCGCTCTCGATCCAAATGGAATCCTCGGCAGAGGAAACATATTTTCCGAAGAATTGTTGTAATCTGTGGCCCATGCTTAAGTTCACCACAGCGGGCGAATCACATGGACGCGCGCTCGTCGCGATCGTCGAAGGCCTACCCGCCGGTTTGCCCGTCGATCCGGAGTTGATCGATTACGAACTGCGCCGCCGCCAGCTCGGATACGGACGTGGCGGACGCATGAAGATCGAGCGCGATCATGCCGAAATACTTACCGGCGTCCGACACGGACTCACACTCGGCTCGCCACTGACGTTACAGATCGAAAACAAAGACTGGTCCAACTGGACCGACATCATGGCCACGGACGCCCGTGTGATCCCGCCGGAGAAGTCGAGGCGTTTGAAACGGCCGCGTCCGGGTCACGCCGATCTGCCGGGTGGTTTGAAATACGACGTGCGCGATCTGCGAAACATTCTCGAACGCGCGTCGGCGCGCGAAACGACGGCGCGTGTCGCTTGCGGTGCGCTCGCGAAACAGTTGCTCGCCGTATTTGGCATCGAGATACTCAGCCACGTGATTCAGCTTGGCGGGATTCCCGATCGGGCGCTCGAGTTAACGTGGAGTCAGATCGCCGCAATCCCGGACGACGCTCCGTTGCACTGCGCTGATGACGATGCTCAACAACGAATGATCGCGTTGATCGACGAAACACGGCATAAAGGCGACACGCTCGGCGGCATCTTTGAAGTCGTAGCTCGCGGGGTCGTGCCCGGTCTGGGTTCACATACCTCGTGGGACCTGAAGCTCGACGGTTTGCTGGCGCAGGCGGTGATGTCGATACCGGCCGTGAAGGCGGTTGCGATTGGCGCGGGCGCGGAGGCGAGCAGTTTGCCGGGTTCCGAAGTACACGACGAGATCGCCTACAACGCAGAGAGCCGCGAGTTTATTCGTGAGACGAACCGCGCGGGCGGGCTTGAAGGTGGCATCACAAATGGCGAGGAGATTCGCGTCCGCGGGCATCTAAAACCGCTCTCGACGCTGCGTCGCGCGCTCCGTTCAGTTGACATCGATACGAAGGAAGAAGAGGCCGCGGCGTTCGAGCGTTCAGACGTGACGGCAGTGCCGGCGGCGGGAGTGATCGGCGAGTCGATGGTAGCGCTGGTGCTCGGGCGTGCGCTGCGCGAGAAGTTCGGCGGCGACAGTATTGGCGAGATGAAACGCAACTTTGAGGGGTACAGGGAGCAACTTAGAGGGTATTGACCGGTTAGCTGCGAAGAGGGAACCCCCCGTCATTGGTCATTGGTCATTGGTCATTCGACATTTGTCATTTAAGGCCCCGGTGTTTCGAATTCCTTGATCATGCAAAACGCGGATCCCGGTCCGAAGCCAAATGACAAATATCAAATGATATATGACCAATGACCAATGACCAATGACAACGTACTCCGCCTTAGTGTCTTCATATTGAATAGCGTAGAATATTGGCCATGGCAGTACTGGAAATTGTTAAATGGCCGGCGCCCGTGCTCGACACTCCCGCTGATCCGGTGACGGAGTTCGACAGCGATCTGGAGAAGCTGGTCAGCAACATGTTTGAGACCATGTACTCGGCGCCCGGAGTGGGTTTGGCTGCCGTGCAGGTCGGTGTTGCGAAGCGTCTTTTTGTGATGGACTGCTCGGGTGGGAAAGACCCGCAGCAGCGTGTGGTGCTTATAAACCCGGAAGTTCTTCGCGTTGAGGGAACACAGAACGGCGACGAAGGTTGTTTGTCGTTTCCCGGAATCTTCACTCCGGTCGAGCGCAACCTCCGCGCGGTTGTTCGCGCGCAGGATTTGAAAGGCGAGTGGTTCGAGCTGGACGGCATGGAACTCACAGCGCGTTGCATGCTTCACGAAACCGATCATTGCGACGGAATCGTGTTTCTCGACAAGATGAGCATCATCAAAAGAGAGATCGTTAAGCGCAAGATCAAGAAACTACAAAAAGCCGGGAAGTGGGGTTGACCTAAACCCTCAAATTTTGAACAGTCCACAGGTTACTCCGCTTCGCCGGCGTAGTCTGTGGGCTGACTTGTGACAGGAGTAACAGATGCCAACTGAATTTCGTAACGAACCGTTTACAGATTTCACTAAAGAAGAGAACGCGCAGGCCATGCGCGACGCGATCGCGAAGGTGGGCGGACAACTCGGCCGCGAGTATCCGCTCGTCATCGGCGGCGAACGGATCACCACCGATTCGAAGCTTGACAGCTTTAATCCCGCCAATCGAACTCAACTGGTAGGACGTTTCAATAAAGCCACAAAAGAGCTTGCCAATCGCGCCGTAGAGAAAGCGGCCGAGGCATTCGAGTCATGGAAGCACACGCCCGCGGAAGAGCGCGCGGCGCTGCTGTTTCGGGTCGCCGAGATCATGCGCGAACGCAAGCACGAACTTTCGGCGTGGATGATCCACGAAGTCGCGAAAACGTGGCCCGAGGCCGACGGCGACACCGCCGAAGCGATCGACTTCTGCGAGTTTTATGGCCGCGAGATGCTTCGTTACGCGGCCAAACAGCCGCTGGTCGAGATCAAAGGAGAAGACAACGAGCTCGACTACATTCCGCTTGGCGTCGGCGCAGTGATTCCGCCGTGGAACTTCCCGCTGGCGATCATGGCGGGCATGACTGTCGCTTCGGTTGTCACTGGAAACACGGTGGTGTTGAAGCCGTCGTCTGACGCTCCGACGATCGCGTTCAAGTTCTTCGAGATTCTTGAAGAAGCGGGAATGCCGGGCGGAGTGGTGAACTTCATGACGGGATCCGGCGCTGAGGTTGGCGATGTGATCGTGGATCATCCTAAGACTCGCTACGTCGCATTTACCGGATCGAAAGAAGTCGGACTGCGAATCAACGAGCGAGCCGCTAAAGTGCACGAAGGTCAGCTCTGGATCAAGCGAGTGGTGGCTGAGATGGGTGGCAAGGACGCGATCATCGTCGCCGACGACGCGAATCTCGACGAAGCGGCGACCGGCGTTGTTCAGTCGGCGTTCGGTTTCCAGGGACAGAAGTGTTCGGCCTGTTCGCGCGCGATCATCGACGCGCGCGTCTATGACTCGATGTTGGACAAGATCGCCGAGCGCACGGCTAAGATTAAACTCGCCGATCCGTCAGATCCGTCGACAACGATGAGCGCTGTGATCAACGAGAAGGCGTTCAAGACCATCAACTCCTACATCGAGAAGGGTAAGAGCGAAGGTGGGCGCGTGTTGATCGGAGGCGGGTCAGATGGCGAGCAGGGTTTCTTTATCGAGCCGACTGTCATAGCCGACGTAAAACCCGGCGACACGATCGAACAGGAAGAGATCTTCGGACCGGTGCTCGCGGTGATAAAAGCGCAGAATTACGACAACGCGTTGGAGATCGCTAACGATACGCAGTTTGGTCTCACGGGCGCTGTGTACAGCCAGGACGCCGCGAAGCTCGATCGTGCGCGAAAGGAGTTTCATGTCGGCAACCTTTATTTGAATCGGAAGTGCACCGGCGCTCTGGTAGGTGTGCATCCGTTTGGCGGGTTCAACATGTCGGGCACGGATTCGAAGGCGGGCGGCCGCGATTATCTGCTGCTGTTTCTCCAGGCGAAGGTTTCGTCGGAGCGTGTTGGCGCGACGACTCGTCGCGTTGCGGAGGCGACAGCCACGGATTAACGACCGTGTCATCTGTGTTCAATGCGAATAGTTTTCATGGGTACACCTCAGGCGGCAGTGCCAACGTTGCGGAGGTGTCTCAGCGACGGCCATGAGGTTGTCGCCGTTTGGACCCAACCCGATCGACCTTCAGGCCGCGGCCACCGCGTTTCGTTCTCACCGGTCAAGGAATTTGCGGTGGCCCACGGCCTGCCCGTTTATCAACCTGCGCGAATCAAGAACGACGAAGCGCTCAGTTTGTTTTCTTCACATGATGCGGACGTGGCGGTAGTCGTCGCGTACGGGCGCATCCTGCCGGACCAGTTTCTGCAAACGCCGCGTCGCGGCTGTATCAACGTTCACTTCTCGTTGCTGCCCTTGTACCGCGGCGCGGCGCCAGCGAATTGGGCCATCGTCAATGGCGAGACGGAAACAGGCGTCACGACGATGTTCATCGAACCGACACTCGATACCGGTCCGATTTTGCTGCAAAGCAAAACGCCGATAGGCCCGACTGAAACGGCGCCAGAGCTGATGGAACGGTTGGCGGAAATCGGCGCGGAACTGCTGGGTGAGACTCTGTCTAGGCTCCACGACCTCACGCCGCGGCCGCAACACGATCGTGATGCGACGTTCGCACCGATTCTCAAGAAAGAAGATGGATTGATCGATTGGTCGCGCAGCGCGGTCGAGATCGAGCGCTGCGTTCGTGGTTTTCAACCATGGCCCAATGCTTACACGAGTTTCTATTCACGCGGTTTGACTATCTGGCGTGCTCAACCTTTAGCCACAAAGAGAGAAAGGCACGAGGAAGAAATGGCTGGAGAAGTGGTCGTTGCCCACGGAGATGATCTAGTTGTTAGCTGCGGGGAAGAGACGGTCTTGCGTTTGATCGAAGTGCAGCCTGAAGCACGCAAGCGAATGGGCGTGCGCGAATTTATTAACGGCGCGCGTATAAAGGTTGGCGATCGTTTTGGCTAAACGCGACTCACTAGCGCGCCAGAAACAGGTCTCACCTGCCCGACGCGCGGCATTTGATATTCTGCGCCGCGTAGCCGGCGGCGCGTTCTCGTCAGTTCTCCTCGCCTCGGAAGAACCAAATCTGAAACCGGCAGACAGAGCGCTCACGCACGAACTCGTGCTTGGCGTGCTGCGTTGGCAGGCGTTTTTGGACAAGTTAGTCGAGCATTTCTCGAACCGGAGTGTCGAGAGTTTGGACCTACCGGTGCGCATCGCGCTTCGCCTCGCGTTGTACCAGTTGCGTTTCCTCAGCCGGATTCCAGCGTCGGCGGCGGTGAACGAATCCGTCAATCTGGTGCGGAGCGTAAAACTAAGTTCGGCGGCTGCGTTTGTGAACGCCGTGCTCCGTCGGGCGATCCGGGAAGCTGATTATGACCCCGCTTCGTCCGTTCAAGATCCGCTCGAGAAGCTCGCGGTCGAAACGTCGCATCCTGTTTGGCTGATCGAGCGGTGGGTGAAATCGTTTGGTTTGGCCGAAGCGGAATCGTTTGCCCGCGCGAACAACGATGTCCCGCCGACAGCGTTTCGCGTGGTCCACACGCGCGTAAACGCGAGCGGTGGTGAGGACGAAATCGTACGGCAGCTAACCGCAGCCGGCGCTTCTGTCCAACGTTCAGTTATCTCCAAGCACGCGTTTCGAGTTTCCGGTGCTCCCGCCGTTCTGCGTGAACTGGCGGCAAACGGCGTGGTCTATCTTCAGGACGAGGCGTCGCAGCTCGTTGCCGAGCTACTCGACGCACGTCCCGGTGAACGCGTGCTCGATCTCTGTGCCGCTCCGGGAGGAAAGACAACGCTTGCGGCCGATCGAGCCGGCGACAATGCTTTGATCGTTGCCGCGGATCGTTCTGCCGCACGCATGACTACCGTCACCACTACAGCCGGGCTCCATCAACTCCGCAGCATAAAACCTACGCTGCTGGACGCCCGCGACAGACTTCCATTCGCACCCGACTCATTCGATCGCGTCCTCGTAGACGCACCTTGCTCCGGCACCGGCACACTTCGTCGCAACCCCGAAATCCGCTGGCGGCTTTCAGACGTGGATGTGCAAAACTTCGCCGCCGACCAGAAACAGTTCCTGCGCAACGCCGCGGAAGTCGTAAAACCCGGCGGCCGTTTGGTCTATTCAACCTGCTCCGTCGAGCGTGAGGAGAACGAAGAAGTAATCGCGGACTTCCTCTCCACCCACCCTGCCTTCAGCCAAATTCAAGCCCTCCGCACCTGGCCACAGCATGAAGGCAGCGACGGATTTTTCGTGTCTGTGCTGGAACGAAGTTGACCTCACAAAGTTAAGAACAAGTCAGGAAGGGGGCAAGCAAAGCGCGCCCCCGCTTAGTTGCGCATCGGCGGGGGCGTTGCCCCCTTCCAGACCTGTTCTTGCCAGGGTGATTCCTTTCAAAGTGAACCACTACCATCCACACAGGTTTGCTTTGATCTGCTTCCCGTCATGATGCTAGACTTCGGGGCTTGAGTTTAGCGGCCCGAGTTGTATCCGTTTTCCGCAGCGTCACAATCGTGATTGCGATTGTTGTTGTCTTTCTCTTCGGAGTTGCGACGACTGTTTATCTGTCATTGCGAAGTCCGGAAACGAAGGTACCGAACGTGGTCGGGAAGGATCGTTTCGAGGCGGAGAAAATACTCGAAGAAGCCGATCTTAAGTTTCGTGTCCGCGCATACCGGCCGAGCAATCAGGCAAACCCCGACACAGTGCTGTTTCAATTGCCGCGAGCCGGAGAGGTTGTGAAGGCGGGTCAAACGGTCGCGATGGACATTAGCCGTCCAACCAAGGCAGGCGAGACACCCGAAACCGTTCCGACTCCGGAGGACACCAACGCGAACCGCAACACGAACGCGCCGGCAAATGCGAACGCGAACAGGCCCAGGCGACCGGCCAACAGGAACGAAAACGCGAACGGAAATACAAACGTAAACGCAAACAGGCCTGCGAACGCAAACGCAAATGCGAACCGTCCGGCGAACGTTAACAGGCCAGCCGCAAACGCGAACATCACTCCCCGATCGAATGTAAATCGTAGCGATCAGAGAAACACGAATTCACGGACCAACAGCAACTTGAACGAGAATCGACGTCCGGTAGCTCCTCGGCCAACGCCGGGCGTCCCTAACCCGAATAGACAAAACCCGTAGCCTGCGTGCCGGCGGGTCTGGTGCATGCTCAACAACCGAAATATCGAAATCGCGCCTTCAATTCTTTCGGCGAACTTCTCGTGCCTGGGGGATGAAATACGCGCCGTGGAACGCGGCGGCGCCGGCGTCCTGCACGTCGACGTCATGGACGGTCACTTCGTACCGAACATTACCGTCGGCTTGCCAGTCGTCAAATCGCTTGCCGGTTTCACTCGTCTGCCGATTGACGCGCATCTGATGATCGCCAATCCAGGCACGTACGCGGCAGAATTCGTCAAAGCCGGCGCACAGATGGTTTCGGTCCACGTCGAGGCGGATGCAAATCTTCATCGCACGCTGTCGGCCATCAAATCCGCTGGCGCCCAGGCAGGCGTGGTCTTGAATCCGGCGACGCCCGTCTCCGCCATCGAAGAGGCGTTACAATTTGTCGATTACGTTCTCGTGATGTCAGTGAACCCGGGTTTTGGTGGGCAAAAGTTTATTCCGGAATCAATCGACAAGGTGAAACGATTGCGACAGTTGATCACGGAGCGACAGTTAAACGTGCGCATCGAGATCGACGGCGGTATAGATCGTACGAATATCGAAACAGTCGTGGCGGCCGGGGCCGAGATAATCGTGGCCGGTTCCGCTATCTTTGGTACTCCCGACGCCGAAACCGCAGTCAAGGAACTGCGCGACGCGACCGTGCAATGGGTCTAAAATAGCGGCACTGCTGCAACCGGGGCGGGGAAAATTGAATCCGATAAGCCGGAATCTCTTTCTCGCACAAACAGGTTTTTACTTGGAGGTCTAATTTATGAAGTCTCGCTTTCTTATCCTGGCGGCTTTCTGCGCGCTGGTTTTCGGGCTCCCCACTTCCGTTTTAGCCCAAAGACCGGGCGGCCAGACTGAGCTGTCAACTGTCCAGCGCCTCGACGTCATGAGCTCGAAACTCGACCACATGCGCCGCTCGTTGAACAGCGCCCTTTCCGCCATGTCCGAGGATAAGAGTAAGACGGCAAGCGCCGATGACCCGGCCGTGCGACTGAAGGGCCTCGAAAAGGAAGTCTCGTCGCTGATGTCGGAAGTGAACGATATTCGTTCAAAGAACGACAAGGCCGAGAAGTTTGACGTTACCGCACTCGATCGACTGGAGACCGCTGTTGCCGAGTTGAACACACGCGTCGAGACCGGACTCCAACAGACCGCCAGCGCCCGCGGCGCATCAGGCGCCACCGCATCCGCCGACAAAAAGAAGAAGAAAAAAGGGAAACTCTTTGGACTGTTTGGCGGCGGTGAGGACAAGTATGCTGAGCTAACTGGTGCTCCCGTTGCCGGTCGCGACCGCGTGCTCTTCGAAGAAGCCGCCAAGGAAGTCCGAAAGAACAATTACGACACCGGCCGTCTGCTGTTCGCGACCATCATCAACACCTATCCCGACTCGCCATTTCTGCCGTTGGCAAAACTAGCCATTGCCGATTCGTTCTATCTCGAAGGCACGACAGCCGCTTTGATCCAGGCCGCGCAGGCTTATCAGGACTGGCTGACGTTCTTCCCCACCGATCCACTCGCAGACGACGCAAGTTTGAAGGTGGCCGAAGCCGAGATGAGGCAGATGGGACTGTCGGACCGAGACATCTCCCACGCGCGCAAAGCTGAGCAAAGGCTGAAGGTGTTGTTGCAGCAGTATCCGAAGAGTTCGTTGCGCGATACGGTCGAGGCGCGACTGCGACAAGTGCAGGAGAACCTCGCTATGCACAATCTCCAGATTGCGCGGTTCTACTACGACGTCAAATGGTCGACCGGAAAAGGTGGATTGAAGGGTTCGCAATCGCGTTTGAAAGAGATCGTCGATAAGTATCCCTGCTTCTCGTACAACGACGAGGTCTTCTACCGGTTAGGTGCGACTTACCAGGCGGAAGAAGAGCCGGATGAGGCCGCGCGTTACTATCAAAAACTCGTACAGGAGTTTCCGGACAGTCAGTACAATGAGAAAGCTCGCGAACAGTTGAACATTATCGGCGCCCCGATTCCGGAAAAGGGAACGCCGAACTCGTGCTCGAAGCGGCCCCAGCAGAGCTTCATGGGTAATCTGATGACACAGATTTCGGGCCGTGCCGACGTGACGATCAACAAAAACGGAATCCTGATCAGCAAGGACGGCAAAGAAGGCACCGATCTTATCGACGAGGCTTTGAAGTACAACGGACAGTTGCCGTTGAAGTTGACACCCGACGCGCCGCAAACGGCACCGCGAGGACCCATGCCAACGGCGCCCGTTGATTCCAAAACGCGGAACGCGAGCAGTGGCGGGACGCCATCAGCCGCGGCAACACCCGCTCCGACTCCCTCGGTTATCAAGCCGTAGGATCTGATTGGTGGAACGCGGATTTAACGAATACTGAGAGAAGCTTGGATCCGACACAAGATGCTCAAGCCGAATTAACGCGCAGGCATAAAGCTGCGGCGACGACGGTCCTCGGGCTGATCGTCGCCACCATCCTCCTCTCGATTGTCGCCTACCTCGGGAAGCCATACTTCGCAGAGATCGAAAGCAGACCCATTGATTGGGCCTTCCTCATTCTCGTGCTGATGCTCGGTTTAGGGGCAGTTGCGTGGCGACGCACTAAGTTCAACCCGACGAGACTTCAGGACATCTTCGGAGTGGCCGGCGTCTCCGGCTTAATCAGGACCCTAGAAAAAACCACCCTACAGATAGCTTTCCTTGCAGCGGGCATCGCCGTAATCGGCTTTGTGGCGACGTTGACGACCGGCCAGGAGTTCTACACCTACCGCGCAACCGCGGTCGCAGTGCTTGTGCTGGCTTACTGTTACCCGACCAAGTCGTCGTGGATCCGCGCCGTCGAACGCTACGGAACGTCGGAAGAACCACCAGTCACTCCAGAGCCTCCCACCTCGCCCGACCTCGGGATGTAAATATTTGTTGATCGATGTTGGCCGCATTTGTTAGCCTGCAATGGTGGCGGCTTCTCTGAAGCCCGCCGGATTGTTCGCATGCACGGCAGACGTCGATATCTTTTACTCCCACTAGCCGCCGTTATTTGTGGCTTTTCTCACACTGCGCTCGCGCAGGAAGGGAAGTCGCGGCCTGTTGCGCGTCTCGTAAGCTCCGGCCCCATCAATTCAGCACCTAAGCGTATCAGCCCTCCTGTACCGCTCTCCACATCCCCCACCCTCAACGAAGCCACCGTCATTGAACGCCGGGCATTTGACGAGACAAACGCAATTCGCGTCCAAAACGGCCTACCGCCGTTTGCCTGGGACGCAGACGTCTGCCGCATGGCCCGCGAGCACTCCGAAAGGATGTCGCGCGAAGGCTACTTCTCACACACCACGCCTGATGGAAAGCGACTCCGAGACCGCGCCCGTGTAGTCGGTATCGCGCAGTTTCGTGTCGTCGCCGAGAACATCGCCTATAATCAGGGCTACGAAGATCCGGGAGCATTTGCGGTGGAGAGATGGATGTTGTCTCCCAAGCACCGCGCGAATATTTTGTCTCCGGAATTTCGTGCAATGGCGATCGGTTCGTTTGTTGCGGCTGACGGATCGGTATTCCTGACACAAACTTTCATAACGCGTTAATTGCTGAAGCTTCCTTCCTTCGCGAAGATCAACTGGACGCTGCGGATCTTTGGTAGGCGACCTGACGGCTACCACGAGGTTGCTACGTTGCTGCAAAGCATCTCTTTGTGCGACGAGCTGACGTTCGAGCTGCGCGATGACGGTCAGATCTCACTAACCTGTGACGACCCGGATATTCCGGTCGACGATTCGAATTTAATCGTAAAAGCCGCGCGAGCTCTGCAACGGCCGGGACAGGGAGTTTCGGTTCACCTCGACAAGAGAATCCCGACCAAAGCCGGTCTCGGCGGGGCGTCTTCCAACGCTGCTGTTACGCTATTGGCGTTGAATCAGCTTTGGCGCGGCGAACTTCAAAACACGGATTTATCGAACATTGCGAACGGGCTCGGAGCTGATGTGCCATTTTTCCTGATGGGAGGTTGTGCCGAAGGAACTGGCACAGGTACTGAGCTGCGTTCTGTGGCCGATGTCGAGCAAAGACACCTGATCGTCATCACTCCCAATGCTTCGGTTTCGACGGCCGTCGCTTACGCGGCGCTCGATCGCGGTTCCTTGACAACTTCGGAGTCGGCCTCTATTCTTTCAAGTTCCTTTGCGGAGCCAGTTTCCGGCGATAGTGGCCCATGGTCTCTGCACAATGATTTTGAAGTAGTGATCTTTGAGATAGAACCTGAGATCAGGCGCGCGAAAGTTGCGTTGCTTGACGCAGGTGCGCGGGGCGCTTTGTTGGCTGGAAGCGGCTCGAGTGTGTTTGGTATCTTTGACGACGAAGCAGCGCGCGATCGGGCTTTAGATAAACTCAGATGCGAAGCAGGTTGGCGGATTTTCTCCTGCCATACGGTTTCACGTGCTGAGTATCTTCAAGCAATGGGTCCCTCGGGGTTCCCGCTTTTACGCTCTCTTAAAAACCGGCAATCAGATACTGGGGCGTAGCCAAGTGGTAAGGCACCGGTCTTTGGAACCGGCATTCGTTGGTTCGAATCCACCCGCCCCAGCCA
>CBFGMX010000108.1:0-17194 GCA_965649955.1 uncultured bacterium | reverse complement strand
TGTAAAGCGGTTCGAGCAGACGGCTCGTCAAAAACACGGGGCGCAACGGATGCCGCTCGCGATACGTGAAACGATCCAGTTCGACGATGTTGTGAATTGCGCGAGCACGCAAACCGTAGCGCGCGAAGACGTCGACGAGATAACCCGAAGGCACGACTACTTCGTCAGCCCACCTAATCGTCGGCACCGCCGTGCGCCAGGTTTCCAGATGATCTTCGGCTTCTCCACTACGATAGTTCAGAATCGATTTTCTGCCGTAGAGCCGGGAAATGGCGAGCGCGGGAATTGCCGACAAGGAGTACGAATAATACGAAGCGCAAAATATGTGAATGATGTCGTACTGTCGCACTCGCCAGAGGAGCAATGCGATGTAGTAAGCGGTCGTTACCACTGTTCGCACGTACTTGATAGCCTGCAAACGTCTGAGGATTCCGGGCAGACGTGGATTGTGCGGCAGAAAACCGATCTCCAGATCCGGCTCGCGTTTCAGTCCTTCCATGAGACGGACAGCCTGCCGTGACTGGCCGCCGAGAATGTCCAGTGACGGTGCGACCAGCAGCACTCGAAGCCGGTTTTGTGTATTCGGTAACGACATCAACCTGGATCTACACGTGACAGTCGTGATTCCCACGCGGGAGTCGTCGGCCTCAACAATTCCGTGTACAGACTCTCGACGTTCTGGAGTTGTTTCACGGTCGAAAACGTTTCGTTCACGCGCCGCCTACCCGATTCTCCCATCGAACTGGCGCTCTCATGGTCCAACAATAACGAAATGATGTGGTTCGCCATCTTCTCGTGATCGCCGGCCGGCACCAGGTACCCCGTCTCGCCGTGAACGATTGCTTCTTTCGCTCCGCCAACGTCTGTCGCTACGACGGGACGTCCGGCGGCCATGTACTCGAGAATCGCGTTCGAAAAACCTTCCGAACTCGAGCTCAACACACAAACGTCGGAAACCGACAGCACGGAGCCGACATCCTGGCACCGTCCAATGAAAAACGTCCTGTCCTCGATTCCGAGACTACGCGCCAACTCGCGCGTCGCATCGAGTAACTCACCCTCGCCGCCAATTATAAACGCTGCTTCGGGTACGCTTTCATACACTCGCCTGGCAGCACGCAGGAACGTCGGATGGTCTTTGAAACAGATCGGCTCCGGACCGCGCACATGTGCCCGCATATTCGCCATTATGGTGACGAAGCGCGCGCCTTCGGGCAGGTTCAGCGACTTCAAAATCTCTTTTCTTTCCGTCTGCGCGGGTTGCACTCGCTCGAGATCGAGCCCGTTGTAAATAGTGCGGACTTTCTGCGCCGGCACCCCTTCGCGAATCAGTTGCTGACGGACGTCTTCGCAGTTCGCGACAACTGCATGCGCCAACCGATACGCCGCACGTTCGACAAACCGCTGTGTCTCCGGACGCACGGCCGATTCTCTACGTGACGCAATCCGCACCGGCACGCGCGCGAGTCCCGCCGCTGCCATGCCAAAAATGTTCGTGTAAAAGTCGTGGGTGTGAACGACGTCGATCTCGCGCTGCTTTAAAAACTGCGCGAAAAGCCGAAGCTGGCGGGCCGCGTGCAGGTCGTAGAAGCTATTCAGCCGAAACTCCGGAATGTTGATCAGCCCAAGTCGATCGATCTCGTCGAGCAACACTCCGTCGCGTTCCAGCGTCACGACGAACACGTTCCAGCGTCCGCTTTCCAACAGCAGTCGCGTTAGCTGCACTGCCTGCCTTTCGGATCCGCCCTGATGAAAACTGCCGATGAGTTGTAGCGCGTTGTATCTCAAATTATTTTGCCAGGGCCACCGCCGCTGCGTCCCGCCAACCAATTGGATGGGCCACCGGCGGCAGTTCTCGACCCATCACGCGATCGATCTTGCCGGCACCCCAATCACCCGACAACGTGATGTCTTCGGGACGGGCCGCACAGATGGGCCAACGAAAACTTTCGAACGCCTCGCGCACGATTGGCAGCAGGCGCGGGTCGTAACCAAGTAAAAGAGCACCAAACCAGTCCATGCAGGCCGCATTGTTTCCAGCGAACATCAGCCCGAGCGGAAGCGGCTGTGGCGACAGTGGCCCATCGCCCTGTCCGGCGACGATCGCGTCCGCCAGGTGGACCACACGACGGCGCGGCGTGTCGGACATCGAGCCATCGGATTGGCCGTAGATCATTATTCGGTTCAGGTCGAGACCCGTTCGCCAGATCGTGTCGTTGCCGCTCCACGAACCTTCGATCCCGAGATCGTCGCCCATCAAATGAAGCACCCGGTTTAGCTGCGTTGCGACGCCGCTCCAAATGCGTCCCTTCGTGCCGGAGTCTGTCAGGTTCTGCTGATCGGCAGCGTATTCCAGCATTCGTTTGACGCGAGAGTGTCCGGGATAACAATCGCCGCCGAGGTCGGCGCCGCCGATGCGATGGTGCGGCAGGTATTCTTTGTTACCGTTGATGCCGATCAGGTTTTTCAGGGCGCACGTGATGCCGGCTTTTTTGTGCGTCTTGAGTTTCGGCAGATTGATGACTACGTCGGCCTCCATCACAGCGCGCGCGACGAGATAACGGTGCCGTCCTTTGCCGTGTGTCTTCGCCATCAGGCGCGGGTCGTAACAGGTGACGCGAAAGTCGTCTGTCTCATCGGTGATCGGCTCGAGCAAACTCTCCGATTCGAGATCGAAAAGCACAAACTCGTCTTCGGGGAGTTTGTTCTCCTCGGCAACGCGAACGCCGTTGACGTACTGCGCAACCGTCCGGCGAAAGTCCTTCACGCCCTGGAAGCGAGGATCGGCGACGGTTTCGGCCCACGTTCCCAACCCGGTCGTTTCGAGCAAGGCCGAGAAATCGCACGTCTGTATCGGCGCGTCGCCTACGAGAACCTCGGCTGCGTCGGTTTGTAAAGCGGCGTTGACGACTGCTTTGACCACCGACTGGTGCGTGATCATCGGATCCATTCCGCCGTTGCTCTGATTGTGGTCCAGTACAAAGTTCGGCTTGATCAGCACGCGGGCGCCGGAAGGAATGAGATTTCCGAATGCGCTTTTTCCTTCGCGCGACCATCCGAGGTACGTGCCGAGACGTTCGACGGCGCGCGCGATCGTCGTGCCCCCTTCTTCGCGATAGGCGTCGATCGGCGTCTCAACCAGTGCCAGGCTCGGGTCGAAGTTGTTACTCATACACGTGCCTCACTGATCACTGGTCGCCACTTGTTCGACTTGGTACGGACCACTGACTCTTTTAATTCGATCGTGATTGGCAGACCGGGCAAGTTTGCTCGCAGTACGTCTTCGATCTCGCGGCGGCTTTTCTCGTTAAACTCCTTCTGCGGAACGATCTGAAGTTCGACCGAACGGTCCTGCCGTTGCCAGAACAGAAACTCCCGCACCGGATAGTCCTTCAGCAAGTGAGGCACTTCCTGTCCCGCAACCCAACGTCCATCGGGCATCGCAATACGATCGAGTACACGCCCCATCACGTCGGGCAAAACGAGCACCGGATGTCCCGGTTTGCTGCCCGCGGGAAACCGGCCAATGTCGCCGATGCGATAACGAATCATCGGCATCGCGTCGGCGTGGAGTTTGGTGACCAGAATCGGCGACTCCGGTTCCGGCAGTTCAGGTTCCACTATCGTGTACGACCAATCGAGCGTGAAGTCGAGCGACTGCGAATTTAGTTGCACTCCAAGACAACCGGCATCGCGCGATCCGTATCGCTCGTGCACCGGGCGTCCGAACGCTTCCTCGATCAAACTACGGTGCCTGGACCAGAGCTTTTCGCCACCTGTGATCAAACAACGCGTCGGATAGCTCGGCTGATAACCGCGAGAAAGAATGTGTTCGGCCAGATAGCCCAACGGGCTGGCGTAGGCGATGATGCAAGCCGGTTTGAAGCGTTCAAGTTCGTGGTGATACTCGTCCAGAATCGCCGGCGACAATCTCAACGAGTCAAACCAGCGAATGTTGGAAACGAAGGCCTGGTAACGGTCGCGAAGACTGTCGGTTGCTTTCGGATCGAGATGATGGCCCCACAGCAGCGCCGTGCGGCTACCTTCCGGAACGCCCAACCTTTCGAAAAAGTGTTCCATGCCGCTGTCGCGCCAGCCACGTTCATTTGGACCTAACCATATCTCGGTCGGTACACCAGTTGAGCCGCCGGTTCTGTCTTTTTGGCGCTGTGCAGGCGGAACGGCGGAAGAGAGAAGTTTCGCTCCCGCTTCGTGGACGTCTTCGCGCGTCAGGATCGGAAATTTTGAGAATTCGTCGAAGCTAAAATCAGCGTAGACGTCGATGTTGTGTCGATCGAAAAGCTCTCGGTAATACGAAGTTTCCTCGTAAGCCTGGCGGA
This sequence comes from uncultured bacterium, assembly GCA_965649955.1. Classification (GTDB taxonomy): domain Bacteria; phylum Acidobacteriota; class Blastocatellia; order Pyrinomonadales; family Pyrinomonadaceae; genus PSRF01. The sequence continues at coordinate 12,854 of CBFGMX010000108.1, read as the reverse complement.
CGATGGTCCGCAGTCGCTCCTCAATCCAGCCAAGTCGTTGCTCGTCGTTCCACGCGGCAGTTTCGCGACGAAAACGCAGTCCTTCGTTGAATGCCTGCTGCGTCGGACGTGTGGACGCACGCTTCGACCGTTGCAGACGGGTAAATGGCGTCAGCACATGAAGCGACAGACTGTCATGAATTCCGCCGATCAAATCCATCTCACACCTGCGCCGATTCCACTGTTGGCGTCACAGCTTTCTCGGCGCCAATCAATCTCCTGGTTTTTTTCGAAAACGGCGCCTCCCAACGCTCGCGCGCGAACCCATCATCGGGAGGAAACTTCATGATGTAGAGCCGGTGGAGGCAAACGGCGTAACCCACCAGATAGTAGATGTACCACTGGTACGCGACCGCGCCGAAGAAGCTGCTGAACATGAATCCGACGAGCGACGCTTGTAACCCGATCGCCAGATAGTGAAACGTCCTTTGATCGGGGCTCGAGTCCGTCTCGTTTTCGATTAATCGCATCCGTCTGATCGGGTGGACCAGAAACATGATGTAAACAATCATCGCCGCCAGGCCCATTTCGGCGCCGACCTGCGTATAGGCGTTGTGCGTTTCCAGATTGCGCGGCGACTTGTGAACAAAGTTTCCAATACCAACGCCGAACACCGGATATCTCAGCATCACCCAAACGGAGCGTTTGAGAACTTCGGTGCGCTGGCTGGAGGAGCCAGTCAGGTCCGCCGCGGAGTTGAAAATCGTCGAAACCCTGTCGGCGAAAGCGCCCGGCGCAAAACCAACGAACAGGATAACTGCAAACACCAGCGCGGCTGTCGTGGCGACGCGGTTCCTCTTTCCCAACCTGCGCACGAGCACAAACGTCGCCGCGACCAGACCAATGAATCCGCCGCGCGAGAAAGTCACGGTCAGCGCGCCAACCATCAACGCGGTGATACCAAAATAGACCAACTTCTTCAGTGGATTACGTCCGCTTATTCCCAGCGTTACGGCAATCGGAATTATCGTCACCAGGTGCAGCGCCAGATCGTTCGAGTTTTGAAAGAGTCCCCTGATACGACCGGCGATGCGCAGATCGTGGGTCTCTAAAGCTCCCACCTGAAAGACGCCCATCCGGTAATCGTTGACGGCACTGATGCTAAGGTAAATACTGACGCCCAGCACCAGCAGCAGCAACATTTTCAACCGCAACTCGGTGCGCACCACGTTGACGATCACGATGAAGATCACGATCGTCTTCACCAGCATCTCGCTGAAGGTCTTCCATGCGTCAGCGGGAGACTCGGCAAGCGGCATCGACAGCAATGCGGCAAGACCAAGCAGGAGGACCAGATTGATCTCCCTCGGGCGCGCGGTGAGGTTCCCTTCAAGAGCCAGCTGCGTAGCGAAGTAGATCGTGAGTGTGATCACGCCGGTGTAAAAAGCCATCGACGTAAACGACGACAGTCCCGGCACCAACTCGTAAGGTCTGAGATAGAGAACGATGCTGAACACGAACAGTCCAGCAAAGCTGAGCGTATGTCCGCGACGCCGAATCCAGTTCCCGGTCCTGGCTATTAACGAAGAGTGAGGCTGGGCTTCGTTAGTAACCGGCGCGGGAGCAGAAGTGGGAACGTATTCGGGGTCGTCGAAGTGTTTGAGCTTTCCAGCGTTGGGCCACCTCTCGATTTGGGACGCACCTTCCGGCTCGCGGCGCGCACGGCCGGGAAAGACGCCCTCATAATCGAATGCTTCAGGTTTCATTCTGTTCTTTATCCGTGTTCCATTCCCGGGTTTACAGGAACACGGATTAAACGTACCCAACCACGCAGTAGAGTTTGCCGACTTTCGTCAGTGTGTGACGACTGAAGCCGGCCTCCTTCATCAGCGTGTTAATGCGCGCGGCGCTATAGAAAAAGACGTCGCAACCCTTGAGCGTCAGTCTTACTTTGCGCACGGGCGCGCGCCACGTGTAAAGCCGCGGAAACGCCATGATTGCCTTGTCAGTGCTGACCTCTCGCATCTTCGCAAGCACCGGCAGCGGGTTGCGGATGTAGTCGAAGAGTCCGATACCGAAACTCACGTCAAACTTCGATTCAGGGTTGTACTCCAGCAGATCGGTCTGAAGGAAGGTGCAACGATCGGACAAATTCTGGTCGTCGCTCGACCTCCGGCATAAACCAATCATCACTTCGGAAATATCGATACCAACAACCTTTGCCGCGCCTTTGCGCGCAAGCTCGAGTGAATAAAGCGCGTTGCCGCAACCGACGTCGAGAAACGTCCGGCCTTTGATCGGTTCACAGTTCGCAATCGTGAACTGGAAGCGCTCGTACATGTCCTTGCGGAAGACCTGGTCGAGCTTGTTGGAAAACCACGACTTGCGATGCGTGTAGATTCTCTGGAAAGCGTCAGCTTCGCTGTTCCAGAAGGCACGCTGGGCCTGAATTTCGTTGCTCAAATCTGAAGCACCTCTCTAACAGTGGTGAATTGAAAATCGTTGACCAGCCGGCCTAACCGCCGCTCCGTTTGATCTAAATTGCGATAGTGACGGAACTTTTGAGAACGGGACAAATTTTTTATCCGCGGTTGTTCCGGATCGAGCTCCCAGGGGTGCAGGTAAAACACGACCGCCCGGCCCTGTTCGTTCACTTTCTTCATACAGAAACGCGTGTACGTGTACGGGAACAGCCGGAAGTAGCCGCCACCGCAGAACGGAAAACGACGACCGAACATCTCCAGCACGCTCATCGGAAACTCGTACAGCTTGTCCGTGATTTTATAGGGACTCAGCGGTGCGTCGGCGATGCCGTAGTCAGGATGAAAACCGACCGGGAAGACTGATGAATCGTAACGAAAACCGTACTTTTCGAGGATCGGCAGCGCCCAGTCTTTCGTCGTGTTGACCATCGAGAACGACGGTGCGCGAAATCCGATTGGCTGCGACTTGATTCCGGTCTTCGCAATCACGTCGAGCGCCCTTCCGAGGTCTTCGTCAAACTCTTCAGGGGTGATCTCCGTCAGGAGCAGGTGATTGTAACCATGCACGCCGATCTCGTGACCGCGCGCTTCAACCTCACGAATCAGATCGGGTGCGCGTTCCGCAACCCAACCCAGAATAAAAAAGGTCGCGCGAACATTGTGGCGGTCCAATAAGTCGAGAATTCGCGTCGTGTTCGCGCGCACTCGCAGATCGCACTTGTCCCAATCGTCGCGTTTGATTGCGCGGGCGAGATTGTGCACACAAAACCAGTCTTCCAAATCTATAGACAGTGCATTCTTCATGCTGTTTATTCGCGGCTCGGCTCCCAACGCGTATACCTTTCCCCGGTCAAAAACTTAAAGACCGCAATCAACGACGCCAGGTTCGTGATCACGAAATACTGCGGCAACGCCAGCAAACTGAACGTCACACCCAACCGCTCCAGAATCCACGAGACCAGCGCCGCCAGGTAAAACGCGACCTGCAACACAAACACCACCGCGTAAAAAGCATTGCGCGTAGCCAGGAACGCCGACGCGATAAAGATCGCGATTAGAAACACCGGGACCAGGTAACGCATCAACTTGTGTGACCATAATTGGACCGCGTAAAACCCACTGCGGAACGGATTTAGTACAGTGCGGTTTCGCCACAGGTCCGCGAACGTCTGCGAGATTATTCTTACGCGCGCCGCCAGTTCTTTCTTCGCCTGGCGGTTCGGTTCTTCGGTACAGACCGCCTCGGGAACGTAGACCGCTCGCAAGCCCTGTTCCACCATCGTCGTGGCGATGATGAAATCGCTGCAAGCCTCGTTATACAGCGGAATGTAAGCCGATGCCCGCACCGCGTACATGCAGCCGCAAACGCCGATCAGCGAGCAGACAGCGCTCTCGTGCTTCTTCAAAAAGAACTCGTAGTTCCAATATGACTGAGTGCCTGCCCCGACGTTCGAGTCTTTATCGTCCTGGTAGATCACGCGTCCGGTCACGCAGCCCACGGTCTTGTCGGCGAATGCGGGGACCATCAGTCGCAGCACGTCGGGGCGGTAGTGCGTCGTTGCATCCGAGAACACGATGATCTCGCCGCGGGCCTTCGTTACGGCCGCGTTTTGGGCCGCGGTCTTGCCATGGCGTTCTTCCTGGCGATGGAGTCGCACACCGCGAGAAGCAAAGCTGCGGGCGATCTCGTCCGTGCGATCGGAGGAGCAGTCGGAGGTTACGATGACCTCGAGATGCGATGCGGGGTAATCCAGCGCGAGTGTGTTTTCAAGTTTGGCGGCGAGGTCTCGTTCCTCGTTATAGGCGGCGATGATGACGGTCACCGTTGGCGTCCAATGGCCGCTCTTGACCGGCTTCGGTCGGAGGCGGCTAAGGACGAGGAGCAGTAGCGGATAGCCGACGTAGGCGTATCCAATCGCTGCCACACTTAACCAAAAGATTGCCTCCACTCCCGCACTCCCTCTTAAACTCGGTCACAATTAAAGCCCATGCACAACTTATCCGCAACAATCCGTTTATACAAAAAGCTGCGACGCGGTTCGCGCAGCAGCTTTGTAACCCACGGAAATGACGAATTGTGCTAAACCGCGACCTCTTTCTCCTCGATCTCAAAAAACAGGGTCTTGACGTGTTCCCGAAGTGCCAGCTCAAACTGCTTCGCCTCTTCGACCTCGCTGAACGACAGCGCCCTCAACTCCTGCTCGATGCGCCGGCGATAGTCTGACACCAATGAATCAGAAACGCCTAATGCCGCCGCAACTTCCAATTGCGTCGAATGATCCGGGCTCAGGTAGCAGTACCAGAGCACGCCGATGATCCTGTTGTACTGCTTGACCTTGCCGCGAACAGCCTCGTTCAAACTCGCCAGAAACTGATCCACATAGCCCGCCGCTTCACGCTCGGACTCGCGGCGCAGGAGCCCTTCTTCGGGGTTCTCGCGCTTATCAACCGGCTCGTAACTGTTGTTGTGCTCGTTGTCGCTGTCGTCGCCATCGAGAGGCACGAGATAGATGTCCATCACGGGAAGCCGCGACATCACCAGGCTCCGCAACGTACGCACATCGACCGGCGAATCCACCGCGTCAAGCACCGAAACAATCAAATCTTCAAGATCCGGGTTGCTAATCACGACCTGTGAATCCCCCGTGCAACCAACCATCCGCGTGTCTCGCTGTCGGACTGGAATAATCTGCACGCGCTGCTCGACGTCATGGGCGCCCCGGCGCGGCTTGTCATCGTGCCATTCGCTTAAACCATAAACCCGGTCGGCCAAACGACGGTGCGGCTCATCGTCTATGCCGCTTGAATCAAAACGGCGGAAATTGTGACTCGATTGGATCAACGTCGAGATCCGGCGGGCCAGTCGATAACTCTCCGGGTGACGCTTGCGCAGTTCGGCCGTCAACAAGTTGGTTAATTCGATCTGGCTGATTTCGCACTCGATCTCGTAATCAGACATCTCGGTTTCGAGATAGTGTTCGAAACGGTTTTTGCTAAGGAGTTGGACAAAGAGTTCCTGCGTGAGGTCGGTGTAGGCGGCGCCAGCGCCTTCTTCGACAAGCAGTCCGGCGCTGCGTGAAGCGCGGACGAGCGGATGATGGGAGACGATGCGATGCAGGTCGGTCCAGAGCCGGTTTACGTCCGAGGACCGCAGACTTTCAACCCACTTCCCGCTCTTTGCTTGCCGGTCGGCGCGACGGTTCCTGGTCGGCGGACGCTTCTCGCCCGCACCTGCCGAGGCTGATTTTTCCGAATCTTCGCTTATCGATTTCACGATGTATCCGTGGGCCCTATGTCTTTTGGTTGAGAGACAGGTGTATTAACAGATCGTGCCGGTTGGGAACTGCAGAGGTGGTTTTTGTTCCGCGAATGAGCGGTTTTGGTGTTTCCTGGAGACGTCAGAGACCGGGTTGGCTCATGACCGACGCGAGACATGGTAACAGCAATTTAAAGAAGGAGCAACAAGTTTTTACAACGGGAATGGGTTATGAAAAAGCTGAGGAAAAATGAGGAAAAGTGCTGGAATCGGGCGTAGATTCGGCGTTTTTGTAGGGGTGAAACGCTCGGAAACAAATGAAGCGCTCACAACGACAGCTCACATTCAGCGAAACGGCCACATTCCGAAAGACGGCGGCCTGCCCCGCGTCGGCCACCCTGCTCTCGTTTCGCGCCGAAAGGCTCTCGCCGATGCTCGGCACTCTCGTGAAACAACACCTCGAATCGTGTGAGTTTTGCAGCGCCGAACTGCCACTCCTCGCGCATCACCGAGGGCAACGCCTGCGCACGTCAAAACCGCCTGAAATGCCTACAAATCTGAGAATCCTGGCGGAATCGATCCTGGGCGAACACCGAAAAACACGGGTTTAGCTGTAAAGTGACTCGATCACGTCGGCGAAGCGCTCGTCGATGACGCGACGTTTCACTTTTAGGGTCGGGGTGAGTTCGCCGCCGTCGATTGTGAATTCCTCAGGGAGAAGGGCGACGCGGCGGATGCGTTCATAGTCAGTCAACGAAGAGGTCAACGCGGAGATGTCCTGCTGCACGATCTTCACGGCCGCGGGGTGTTTCGACAGGGCAACGCGTTCTTTCGGCACGTCCGTTTCACCAGCTTCCGCAAGCGCCTCGTTCAGGTTTTCCCAATCGGGAACGATCAACGCCACGGGCTGCTTGCGTCCCGCACCAACCACCACGACCTGACTCACAAACTCGCTCTGCTTCAACAAGCTTTCGATCAACTGAGGAGCGACATATTTTCCGTTGGAAAGTTTAAAGAGATCCTTTTTGCGATCGGTGATATAGAGCCGGCCATCCTTGTCCATGTGACCCACGTCGCCGGTATAAAACCAACCGTCTTTTATGACTTCGGCAGTCGCTTCCGGCTGGCCGTAGTAACCACGCATCACATTTGGACCACGCACCAGGATCTCGCCGTCTTCGGCAATTTTGATCTCGATCCCCTCGAACGGAATGCCAACGGATCCGACGTGATTATTCCCCGGTCGATTGGCGGAGACGATGCACGTTTCGGTTGCACCGTATCCCTGAAGAATCGGAATACCGGCGGCGAGGTACGCATACGAGAGCGCCGGCGAAAGCGGTGCGCCTCCGGAAACGAAATACCGCAACCGCCCGCCAACCCCCTCCCGCCATTTCGAAAACACCAGCTTGCTCGCCAGTCCCTGCTTCAATCTCAATTGCGGCGAGATCCAGCGGCGCTTGTCTTTTAGCTCGCCGTATCGTTGCCCCACCTCGAGCGAACGCATGAACACATTCTTCTTAAAACCCTTCTCGGCCATCCCTTTCTTAATGATCCGGTGATAGACCTTCTCAAAGAGACGCGGAACAGCAGTCATGATCGTCGGCGCCACCTCACGCAGATTTTCCCCGACCTGATCAAACGACGCCGTGTAATGGACCGACACACCGCAGTAACAGAAAACATAAAAACCGGTGCGCTCGAAGATGTGCGACAACGGCAGCACTGACAACGCGACGTCGCTCGATTCGATTGGCAAACCTTTTCCGATAGAGAGCACGTTCGACATGAAGTTGTTGTGAGTCAACATCACGCCTTTCGGTTCCCCTGTCGTACCGGACGTGTAGATGATGGTCGCGAGATCGTCGGGGCGAACCACGCGCACATACGCGTCGAAAGCTCCGGGCCGTTCCGTCGCGTGTTCTTTGCCTTTTTGCTCTAACTGCTCCAGCGCAATCGCGCGATCGACGTCGTCCGCGACTTCCGGATCGAAGAAGATCAGGAGGTCGAGTTGACGGTTTGCCAGTGCTGGTTGCGCGTGTTTGTAGAGGCGCCGGTTTGAGATGAAGATCGCTTTCGCGCCCGAGTCGGAAAGGATGAAGTCGATCTGGTCCACTGCCTGCGTGGTGTAGATCGGAACATTGATGGCGCCGAGGCTCAGGATCGCGAGATCGACGATGGACCACTCCGGACGGTTCTCAGACAGCAACGCGATCCGATCGCCGGGGCGAATACCCGCCGACGCCAGTCCAAGCGTGACGTTCTTGACTCGTTCCACAAAAGCTTCGGCAGAGATGGGGTGCCACTTTCCTTCGGAGCGGTAGTTAAACGCGTCGGCTTTGCCGTGACGGAGCGCGGCGCTAAGGCAGAGCTCGGGCAGCGAAGAGACCTCTTTGGTTTTCGTTTTCGCCATCGTCTATGTCGATAACAACGGATTTAACTATTCGAACTCGATGATTTACGCCGTCGCTTTTTTCGTGGCGCATCTTCAACGCGGCCATTGAGCGTCGCGAGTGCCGCCAGCACCAAAAAGAGTAGCGCGTTTGAAGTCGTGTGTAACGTGAAGTCAAAAAAGCTGTGCACGAGGACGGCAAAGCACCCGCCCAGCGACGCGAGTGCGACGCCCCTGCGAAAATCGTCGCGAGTCGTCGCCCTCACGAACCCTCGGTAAAACAGCAATCCTACAAAAGCCAGCGCCAGCGTCGCGCCAATGATGCCGCCATCAGACAACACCTGGAGGTAATCGTTGTGGGCCTGCTCGAGGCGAAAGAGTCCGTTACGCGAATCGAATTTCGTGTAGACCACTCCGAAGGCTCCGAGTCCGGTACCGATCCACGGATGCGCCTTGATGATTTGCAGCGTAACCGACCAAAAGTGTGCGCGACCCGTCGTCGGATCGTTGGTGTTGACGCTGTCGACAATCAAACGGTTGATCGACATTTCGCCACCCAGCATCAACACGCCAAAAAACAGGCTCACCAGTAATACCGACGCCAACCCGACGCGCACGGCGACAGCTTTTATCCGGCTGGTTCGTCGATGTCTCTCTTCCGTGTGCTTGCGGAAGATCGCCGTCACGACAACAAAGAACATGACTTCGGCAACGAGACTGATGATGCCGCCGCGCGACGCCGTCATGACCAGCGCGACCCCCATCAATCCCGCGATGAAGATGAACAACAGTCGCTTTTCCTTGTCGACGCTACCGGCGAACAGCAGTCCCAGCGGCAACGCGATCGTCAGTTCCATGTAGCCGGCGAAGTGATGACGGTTGATGAATGGACCAAACGCCGTGCTCTGGTTCAGCTCGCGCATCCAGTAAACCTTTGTCGGACTGGTAAACGACTGCGTCAAACCGAAGATTGCCAGCAAAAATCCGAAGATCATGATCGTCCGCACCATCAAATGCAGACGATGAGGCGTGTCGACAAAAACGAGCGTCGCGGAAAAGTAAACGAGCAGTGTCGCCAACTGCACCAGCACCAGTCTCGTCGAATAAGGATCGAACGACAGCGTGTTCGATAAACCGATCGACAACGCGGCATCGTTGGTGACTTCGCCTAACGGCAGCAGCTGTGCAAAGCCAAGCACGAGCGCACCCAGCAACGGCAGTTGCAGCAGGTTGCGGCTGACGCGGAACGTCCCGAGAGTCCACGCGTCCAACACCCATAACACGAGAATCGTCAATCCCCCGAGATTGAATAATCCGAGTGCCCAGTAATGCACGGTGCCGTACGCCATCGTCGACGCTACGATCGCGACACAGATCACGAGAAAAGCGAACCGGCTCGCGAGCGTGTGCCGGATGCGATAGAACGAGCGATCCTGCGGACTCGTGGCTGCCAACGGTTGCGAGCCGGTAACCGCCAGCACGCTAACGTCGTCGTTTGAGACTGAAGTCGTCATACCAAATCGAACCAAAAATCGGACAAATCGGCTCCTCATCGTGGCAATTCACGCGCACGATCCTGAGGGTCACTGCTTCCGTCTTGCTCGCCGTCTTGAACGACAGGTTCAGACGGTTCCACGGATTGCTGCCGCTTGGCGCCTGTGGCGACGTCGCCAGTAACGCTCCGTCAGTCGCGTCGAAAATCTGGACCATCGGCGCGCTCCCCGTCTCCAAATTCTCCGTCGTGAAATAACACTCGAAGTCGTACTCGCTGTTTGGCGCGACGGGAACGAGTTGCGAAAAGTTCATGTTCTCGATCTTCGCGCGCACCTGAAACACGAAGCGCAAACTGCGCGCGCCGCCATTGCTCTTCGTCGGATCGATGCCGATTTGCATTTGCGGCGCGGCTTTTACCTGCCAGCCGAACACCATCTCCGGACCATAGTTGATCGCTTCCTCAAAACTTCCGTCGAAGACTGTGCCGAGTGCAGCGCGATACCGCTCGTTCGGAGCGATGTCGTTCCAAAGTCGCATCGCATCGTGATAACGCCTGGCGCTGACGAGATTGTCGACCATCGAATTAGCAGTCTCGCGATTCACTTTCTTCTCTTCGTCGGAGAGGCTATTCCACACGCGCAGACCGTCGTCATGCCGTTGCTGGTTGAACAGGTAAAGCGCGAAACGTGCGCGTCGCTCTGAGCCTTCGCCCATCGCCGTCTTAAGCGCTTCGAGGTTTTCGCTGTAGATGGCCCAGAGAAAGTTGAACTGCTGCGGTTCGAGTTCTGTGTCGGCCTCCGCCGCAAGACGCAACTCCTCAAAAGCTTCGGGGTAACGACCGTCGCGAAGCAGAAGGTTTCCGAGAAACCACCGGGGATACGCATACGAAGGAGCAAGCGCGACGGCGCGTCTCAACGCCTGCTCGCCTTTCTCACTGTCGCCCGTCTGCTCGTGCGCTGTACCTAGCGCCATCCAAAAGCGATAGTCGTTCGGCGAAAGACTCACCGCGCGTTCGTATTCCGCGATTGCCTTTGCCTGTTGGTCCAGCGGCAGAAGTTTTTGCGAGACTTGCGCGATCCGCCAGCGCGTCAACGGATCGTTCGGCGCAAACCCTACGGCCATTTGCGCGACGGTGAGATCGGTTTGCGCGGGATTGAAATACTCCGCTAGTGTGTTGCCGATGTACCAGCGAATCGCGAAGTAAGAACCCACACACGCTCCGAGCAGCAACAGGATCAGCACGACCCTTACTGCCGGGTTGCGAACGTTTACGTGAACTAGTTCCCCTGGCATTTTAAATCCGTCGCTAAAACTCGTCCGTCCTGGGCCAACGCGAGTTCAACTCTTCGATCGTAATGCGCATTCTCTTCACCGCGATCTCGCGCTCGGTACAACTGCGCAACACTTCTTGTATCCGCTCATCAGTCATCTTCGTACTCGAAATCACGACTTCGTCGATGTCATGCTGCGCGCATACGGAGGCGAGGTCACCGTTACCGCCAAACACCCGCAACCCGTGAATCACTTTTCCACTCTTCGCGGGATCGTCGTCGAGAAATCCGATCGGCGAGAGGTTCAGATCGCGGTTATTTCGCAACTCGCGCAACAATAGCTCGCCGCCGTCACCCGCTCCGTAAATCAAAACGCGCCGCCCATCGTGCGAGTTGCCTGCGGGCAAAACCTGTCGAAACAACCTGAACGCCATCCGGCTGCCCGCCAGAAACAGAAACATCAGCACGGCGTCGATGGCAAAGACGGTGCGCGAGAAACCCACGAAACGAAACACAAACAATACCATCAACACACTGGCGACCGAGCTCACGATCACGGCTTTCGCAAACACGACCATATCGCTCATGCTCGTGTAGCGCCAAAGCCCGCGATAAACGCCCATCACCAGGAATACCGACATCTTCATAAACACGAGCACCGGCAGCGTGCGGATAAAGAGATCCCAGGCCGGACTGGACGGTGGAAATTTGATTGCGTAGGCAGTCCAGTACGACAGGATGACCAGCACCACGTCCAGCAATACTTCGAAGATGCGGCGTTTGTAGGAAACGTCGACGAGGAACGTGAACAGCGGCTTCTCTTTCAGCGCCATCACCGCTTCGCTCTCGTCGTAAACTTTCACGCCCGCGAGATAGACGCCGACGAGTGTCAGCAAAATCGTGAATGCCGCGATCGCTGCGAGACTGACGTCGAGTCGCGCACGTTGGACCAAAATCGCCAGGACGCCCGACAACGCGGCAAAACCGTAAAGCATCAGCACCGCGTTTCGTTCCGACATTCCGAGCGCGACGAGCCGGTGCGACGTATGGTCGCGTCCACCGACCGACGCGGATCGACCCGAGAGCTTGCGCAGCACGGTGACGAAGGTCGTGTCGAAGATTGGAATGAACAGCACGAGGATCGGAACCGCAAGCACGGGCAGGAAACTGCGCGACCTTCCGCCGGAAAGATTGATCAGCGCCGAGCTCGCCAGAAAGAAACCGATAAACATCGAACCGCAGTCGCCCATGAAGATCGACGCCGGGTTTGAGTTGTAAACGAGAAATCCGAGCAGCGCGCCGGCGAAGATGAGCATTACCAGCGCTTCCGTGTACTGGCCCGCGTTCACAAAACTCAGCGCAAGAAATCCGGCCGCGATGACGGCTATACCACTCGCGAGGCCGTCCATGTTGTCCAGCAGGTTGATCGCGTTTGTGATGCCGATCAGCCAGAAGATTGCCAGCGCCATGTTTAGTAGCACTGATCCGGTCCACGGCAGCGACAGTCCGTAGTAGACGACATACGCCGCGCCCATCACCTGTCCGATCAGTTTTTGATACGGTTTGATGTGGAGAACGTCGTCGACTAGGCCGACGATGAACAGAAACGTGCTGGCGAGCAGGATGAATTTGCCGTAGGTGGTTCCGGAGATGAAGACGGCGTAGGTGATGATCACCGACAACCAGATCGCGGCGCCGCCAAGCATGGCCGTCGGTTTCTTGTGCCAGCGATCGCTTTTCGGCCTGGCGACAAAGCCGAAACGCCTCGCGAAGGCGCGCACGAGCGGCGTCAACAGCAGAGCTAAAAGAAATGACGCTGCAACAGCCAGCAGCGTACGCGGGCTAAAAGGCATATCGGTTATAAGGCATATCGGTTATATCGGCGCTTCAGCCACAAAGAGGCACATGACTTTAGCCACAAAGAGGCACAAGAAACACAAGAGCGTTTTCCTCGCCCCTGTAGCGCTTTCCCATTTAGG
>CBFGMX010000107.1:0-17526 GCA_965649955.1 uncultured bacterium | reverse complement strand
ATGCCGTCGTCATCACCTGGCAGGGCCGCGACCTGGCCAGACGAGAAATCGATATTCTCGAAACGGTGCGCGAACCGTCCGATGAATAGGCTGGCCGATTTAACTGGTGTTACACTACGCGGACTACGGCCATGGCGCGCAGAAGATTTCGCAGCAACCAGCGGCACGAACCTACTACTGAGCGTTCGTTCCAGGAATACATCCTCTCGACCCCTGCCCCCCAAACTTCGAGAACCGAACTACTGCGGCTGGTCCGTGGCGGCGAAGACACGTTTCTCGAACTCAAGGTAAAACTCTCGAATACTGAAAAGATCGCGCAGGAGATCGTGGCGCTCGCAAACACCGGCGGCGGCGTGATCGTCTTCGGCGTCAACGACCAGATGCGCGTTGAAGGCGTAGACGATCCGGAACGTGTCCAGGAAGATCTGGTGCGAATCTGTCGCGAGGAAGTGCAACCATCGCTGGTGCCGTTCATAGATCGCATTGCGCTCGACAACGGCCGCCGCATCGTCGCCCTCGACATCGAGACCAAACGCCGCCCGTACCGCACGCGCGACGGCCGTTTTTACCTTCGAATCGGCGCCGAAAAACGAGAAGCATCGCGCGAAGAGATCTCGGCGCTGCTGGATGAGGCGCGTCCGTTGCGTTACGAAGCGGTTCCGGCACTCGGCTCGACCATGGCCGACGTCGACGAGGCGCACCTTTGGAGTTACCTGCGTGAATTTGAAGGCGGTGCGTTTGAACAAGCGACGGTGGCGGGCTACCCGACGACTGAAGTACTCGAGCGCGATCTGCTGTTGGCGACGAGCGACGGCCAGGATGTGGTTCCGACGGTCGCAGGGCTATTGCTGTTTGGCCGCGATGAACGCGTCGGCGAGTTGTTACCGCGCGCGTCAGTGACGGCCACTCGGTTCTCCGGTGACTCTCCGCAATCGCCGGTCATCGAGCGAGTTAAAGTGACTGGTAGTTTGCTTTCGATTTACGAGACGTTAATGCGTTTCGTCAACCGTTACTGCGATTTGCACGAACAGCGGCCGAGAAACCTGCCGGAAACGGTGGCAGACGATTCGCCTGTGCCCGCACGGGCCAACTATCACCGCGGCGTCGTGTCGGAAGCGATTGCCAACATGCTGGCCCATCGCGATCTTGCGTTGCGCGACCTGCCGAGCCGGCTGCACGTTTTTGATCACTCGCTGGAGTTTGTTAATTCAAGAAGGAGTGTTGGTTTCTCGCCCGTCGCGCAGAAAGCGATTCGCTACGGCATGCCGCAACGGTTGAATCCACAGTTGGCAGGAGTGCTAACGAGCGCAGCCTATGGATTGAAACTCCCGCTTCGTGGTCTACCCGCACTGCTACGCGAGACTAAACGGTTTTCGAACCGCAAAGCCGAGATTGTCTCATTCAACGATGAGTTTCGCCTGCGAGTCTACGGCGCCTAGTCATTGGTCATATATCGTTTGACATTTTTCATTTGTCATTTCCATGGGACTCAAGATTACATGGTCTTCCGAATATAAATGACAAATGTCAAATGATATATGACCAATGATTCCGATTCTTCCCGTTACTTAGAACCTTTGTCAGTCTTCTCGGGTTTGGGCGCGTTGTAGAACTGCCGAGCCTGAATCACGTATTCCTTGTCGTCGTAGGTCCCATCGCCGTCGACGTCAACACTGACTTTCAGCTTGTGTTGCTTTCCGTCGCGAACGTCGCCGGGATTGAACGCGAGGCTGTACTGGCTGCGTAACAGCGCGTTGATACTGCCAAGCACTTTCGGCAACTCGCCTTCGAAGGTCACCGGGAAATAAGCGCCGCCTGTCTCTTTCGCAAACGTTTGCAGCGTGTTGTCGGCTTGCAGCCAGCTCATGCGGCCGGGCATGCCAAACACGCCGTCCGTTGCGGGTAACTGGTCGCCGTACATCTTCTTGAACATGTTACCGGTGCCGATGATGTAAACCGGAACCCCGGCGTTCTGCAGGATCTTTCGCGCCTTGTCGTAGTTGATTTTGCTGAACGTGTCGAGTCCGGACGCCACCAGAATCACCGCGCGACGCCGGCCTTGAACAGACGCCAGACCCGCGTAATCAGCTTTGTCTGACTGCGAATTTTCGAGCACGACCGCGTCGCCACGTCCGCCCATAAGCACGAAATTCAACGCGTCAAAAAGATTGGTTTCACGAAACGCCGGACTATTCCGCAACAGCAAGCTGATCACTTGCTGGAGACGGCTCGGATCGTTTGTGAAGTCAGTCAGTGGCGTTGGCCGTATGTCGAATGCAATCACCGACACGTAATCGTCCGGCGGCTTAATGAACTGCGAAAGGAACATCGCAGTCGGGCGAATCACTTCGTAAGTTCCCGGTTCGTAGCCACGGCTCGAAGCAAAGCCGAAATACTCCGACCACTTGCTGTATTCGACCACCATTGCAACCGTGATCGGCGCTTCAGGCGTCGAGAAGTTGGTGATCGTTTGTTGTGCGCCGTCTGCGTAGATTGCGAAGTTGGGTTTCTTGAGACCAGTAACGATCTGCCCGCTCTTCTTGTGATAGACGACGGCGTCGACATTCACGATCTGGGTCGAAATGGCGACCTTCTCGATGTCCTTGTCCTTCGGAGGAGTTGGGTCGAGATCCTTGGGAAGTGGCTCTTGATCGCCTTCTTTCGAGGGTGTCTCGCCGGGACGTTTGTTCTTCTTCTCATTGGAGGTCGGCGGTAGCCGGCGCGACTGCGACAATCCGGGACTAACATACAACCCCAGGATCAGCAGGCATGAAAGAACGATTCCAAAAAGCGGATATGCTCGACTAAATCTCATAGTATTCAACTCCCGAGGGCGCGAGGAAGGTCAAACGGTCTGATGCGCGCGCTCTAACCCACGTTTACCGCGCTTTTAGATCCGTTGGGGAAACACGGAAATTGCTAAGCAACACGGATTTTGTGATAAACACCGCCCGGTTTTGCTGCCTTAACGGCCGGTCGCTTCTGCTTCGATAACAATGTCGTAGCTGCCGGTATTATCTGTCAAGTCGCCCTCGTTGACACCCAGAAACAGCACGCCATCGCGTTGCGCCACAAACTCCCTGCGCGGCCCGATCAGAATGAACTCGTCGTTGTCGTCGCCGATGACTGCGATGACCGCGCCTGTCGCTTCATTGCGCATCAACTTGTCAGCGTCGTTCAGGTTAGCAACACCCCCGGGGGTCGAGAAGCGTCCGCGTCCAAGCGACACGCGCCCCGAAGCGCTGATGCGCAGGCGCTGTCCTTTACGAACGACCAGACCGCTGTTTGTCCAACCATTTGTCGTGGCGTCGGCGCGCACGCCGACTTTGATCGTAAAGAAAGTCGGTGCGGCAGATGAAACAGGCGATGATTCGATGCGCGGTTCCGAGGGGGCCGGTTCCGAGTCGTTCCTGCGATTACCGATGGGCGGCGGATTGTTTCTCGCCATGCTGCCGTCATCGGTCGCCGTTGACGGAGCGGAGGTTGAGTCGAATTCGATCGATTCGACGTCTTCGACGTAAACAGTAGTTTGCCCGCGCCTGCCTCTGGCGTTTCCGCCAATCAGGATCGTGAACTGCTGGTCCTTGAATCCGATCACCTGCCCGCGAATGACACTACCGTCTTTCAGACGAATCGTATCGGCGAATAAGGGGGTGACGAGGGAAAGGAGCAGCGAAACGGAGAGCAGAAGTCGAAATGTTTTCTTCATGATACTTCTCCTTGCGCTTAACGATAGCAAAGGGTCGCACGCCGCGACAAACAAACGCGAGCAGAATCGACGGATGCAGGATCCGGTTCTGCTCGCGTTGTCTTCGATTCCCAAAAGTCAATCCGCGTTTACAACTGCGGCGTGAGTTCAAGGCTCCATTTCTTCAATTTCCCGACGTCCTGGCCCACTAGATCGGTGACGCGCAGTACCCAGTCTCCCTGCACGGGCTGACCGACAACCGGCAGGAGCGGCGATGAAGGTGTGTTTGAATCGAGATTCAAAGTCAGGTTGTCGGCGTCATTTCCGGACTGGGCGTGAACGATTGCCCTGCGGCCGTTTGGCGCAGACAGTTCGACGCGCAGATCGCCGATAAACGTGTGTTCGATTTGGACCGCAAGTTTGACTTGTCGCGTCGTCCCCTGGTTAGAAAAGGCCAGCGAGCTACTGACGCCGATCGGGTCGGCATCGGGGATCGGAAGGTCCGGCGACACCTCGTGGAGTTCCACCTGGCTGCCAAGCCCGTCCAGCTCGATCTCGAGTTTCCAGTTATCGAGCTTGCCCGTGTCCTGACCGACGATATCGCGAACGCGCAATTCCCAGTTGCCGGCAGCAGGCTTGCCGATGAGTGCGGCCAACGCGCTGTTTGCAGTCGAATCGAAGGTCTGGCGCAGATTGTCCTGGTCGCCGCCTTTTCGATCGTGGATTAACGCGAGGTCACCCGAAGGGCTCACCAGTTCGACTTGCAGATCGCCGATGAACGTGTGCGTGATGCCCACACCGGCTCGTATTCGTCGCGTAAGTCCTGTTTGATTTAGAGCGATCTGGCTCGAGATTCCCGCCGGATTGTTATCGGGAATCTCGATTCCCGGCGTTGCTTCGAGGGTCACGACTTGGCCCACTACTTCAGGTCCGATACGGAAACTGATCACCTCTCCCGGCGCGCTCACCTGCGACAGCACGAGGCGCGAGTCGACGTTGTCCCACTGGCGCGACGAAGGCGAGGTCGCGTGCGACAGCGCCGTACCGCTGATCGCTCCGTACAAGTCGCCGCCGTCTCCGCGATTGTTGTTGCGTTCGAGGTCCATGCGGCCATCCGCCTGCAACAACGCGCATTGATAGTGACGTGTTGACGAACCTTCCTGGAATTCATTTGAACCATCAGTGTCGCAGTGATAGACGGCGAGTCCGCTCGAGGGCAGATGTTGGTCCAACCCCCTCTTGGTCCGGTTCTCGACGATGAAATACTCGTTGAACTTGTCGGTCGGGTACTTCAAAACCGTTCGATAATCTCCGTGGCGAGCTTCTTTAACACCCGGCTGCGAAAGATCGACACGGTTGTCGCACCAGCCCGCGAGATCGCGCAGGTACGCGCAGACCGGCGCGGGAGTGCGGCCGTTGTTCAGGTGATTGCCGGCGCCCATCAAACAGTAAGAACCGATGCCGGCACTTTTTACGCCGTCGCCGTCGCGATTGCCGTAGTCGTACATGTCGGGAAAGCGGCAAAGCAGGTGACCGTTCTCGTGGCAGAACGTTCCGATCGTTAGATCGCTCGGACTGCTTCCCAAGCCGGTAAGCAGGTAAAAATTGGTGCGCATGTTGCCAAACCGCATTTCCAGAAACGAGTTGTGCGGCCACAACTCTTCCTCGTAACGCGATTGACCTGCGTAAAGGAAATTGACGGCGTCGATGACCCCCTCCTCGCGGGAATCGAACTGTGTGAGATCGATTCCGGTGGCTACGGCGAGCTCCATCGCCTCGGGCACGAGCGAGTTGTTTACGTAAAACTGCTGCTTCTTACTTAGCTTGACTGGACCAACGACCACGTTCGTGTAATCGAGCTTGCCGCCCGACACGAGCAGGAAATATTCGCGCGCCGAAGAGAAGTTGCCGTTCCTGGTGTAATTCTGTCCGTTCAGCATCTCTTCGACGTCTTCTTTCGTGATCGTCGTCGTGACGTCTTGAAACTCGACGATGACTGTCAATCCACGCACGGTTCCGGTGCTCACGCGGCGCCCGGTGAGGAGACCATTATTCGGACCAAGCGTGTGAAACGTTTCGGCGGCGCCGAAGACCGTTGGTGGCGGCTGGCGCGTCGCGTGTCGCAGGGTGAATTTCTGCTGACGCACGGCTTCGGATTCCGTTATGTGCCGGCGAATTTCAGGCGGCGGCGGGATACTCATCGGTATGCCGGTGGAGACAAAGCGACCGTTGACTGTTTGTGCGTAGCAGTACAGGCCTTGTTCGACGTCGTAAACAACTGTGAAACCGTCGATGGTTTCATACTGCGCGTAATGTTCGTCCCCGATAACCACGAGACGGACGTCGGGGCCGTTTTCCTGTTTGAACGTCAATTGTTCGTTGAAGATTCCGCTCATGAGGGTAATTCCTTTCTTAAGGCGGCGTTTGGGCAAGCGGCGCCGTTCGCGGCGGCACTTAGTGGCTGTCCGCGGTGTCGGGCGGGGAGCGTTTTTTAATTTTGGCTTCGGCTTTCGCAGCACGGACGGGAAAAGATTCTTCAAGGTGTAGTGGCAGATTCGCGGGAGGTTCTTCGTTCGCCGGAGTCTTGCTCGAGACGAACCTGCCCTCGTCGTCGGTTAGAGCGTAGGCGTATAGCCCGAGTTCCGGGTCGTAGATCACGGAGTAGCCGTCGGTCGTTTCGTAACGCGCGTACGACTCGTCTCCGTGGACGACCAGAGAAACCTCGGGGCCGTTCTCCTGTTTGAACTTGAAAGTATCGCCAAAGATGCCGGTCATGATTGGTCGTTCCGATTGAACTCTACATCTTTCTAATCCTATATGCCATCAAGTGGCGGTTTCGTTTTTGTAAACACGGATCTATCAAATAACCTTAGGATTACGAAGGATTTTTAATGCTACTTCGCGCGCTCCAATTCTGACTCGGCGGCGATATAAGCGAAACTGGCCCACTGGTTTTCAGCCGTTATCTGCTGGAAGAGTTTTCGCGCCCGGGCCTGTTGACCGTTGTAGAGAAACCAGTTTCCCAGGCCATAGCCGATAGTGGCGTTGCTCAAGCTCGCGGAGGGTTGGTTAATTTCTTTCTCGACATCCGCCGGCTTGAGTTTGCCTTTATAAAGGCGGATCAGCTTGTAGTAATCGCCGTTTTCAATGACTTCCAGGTCGTCTTTGATCGCCGCGACCGTTTTGCGTCCATCCTCTTCACGCCCTAAACGCCGCAGGGTCATGTAGAGCCAGTGCGTCGTCGCTACGAGCATGTCCGCGTTGGTCGAAACCTTTTCTGCTTCCCGGTAGGCGTCGAGCGCGCGCTGAAAATCGCCCTTTACATAATGAGCGAGTCCGAGGTGATACCAGATGTTCGATTGCAGGGTGCTGGTGGGGATGTTACGGGCATTGGGCAGGCCGTCAGGTTCGACTTCGTCGGGCCTGCCCTTGATCAATCGCGCTGCTTTCTCGAAATCCGCGATCGCGTCATCAAAACATCGCAGGGTGATGAAGCGATGCCCGCGGTGTCGATATAGTCTGGCGTCTGAAGGGAACTGCTTGATGCCTTCTGTGTAGATCCTGATCGAATCCTTGTAACGTCCGAGGTAGGCGGTGCGTCTGCCGAGCCAGATGATTCGATCCGCCGAGTTCGGATCTTTCTCGAAGAGTTGCCGCGCCTCGTTCAGTTTCGACTCGAAGTCGCGACGTGTTTCCGCGGAAAGCTGTGGCGCGACCTCGGTCGCCGTTTGCACACAATTCGTTTGCGCGCACACGGCGGAGGCGAAGAAACAAAACGCGATCGCAACAAGCGTCTTCATTAGACGTTTTTGACTAACTCTGGCGCAGCGGCGCCATCGGGATCGGAATACCGTAAGTCGTTGCGCCAACTCCTACACCGCCCTCGCACGAGTTCGGAGGCGTCGTGCAAACGCGCCGCGACGAGGGACACTCTGCTGCCCAGAACATATAACCCAACATTCCACTCGTCGTGCCTGCACCCTTTGGCGCGACTGTTTGCACATAAGCTCCCGTCGAGTTGATCAACGAAGAGCTGAAACTCGTGCATTCAGCGGCAGCGCGCGTACCGGTGACGATATAAAGACCACCCGTGAACTTGGCCGGCGCGAGCGGCAGGATCGGCGGGTCAAACTGCGGCTTCCCATCGACGTGTTCCTGCCAATTGGCCTGCGCATCGGCAGCCGTATTCGGTTGCCTGCTCGGGACCATCGCGTTCGCATAGTCCAGTACGGGCGTCGTCGTGTTTAGCCAGTCAGCAGTTGCTTTGCGAGTCAAGGGTATCAGCCAGCGATCGCCGGCAGCGAGATCGATAGTCAGTCGTGCTGCATGGTTGTTTCCGGACGCGTCGTAGGGATGGACCGAGCGATAAGCGTTGATGAACGCCTGGAGCCCGGGCAGGTTCGGGTTCATGTTTTCTTCGTAGTCGATTTCAAACCCGACGCCTAGTCGTTGCGCCGCTTCAGCGGCGTTCAAACCGAGCTGCGTTGCGTTGGTTGCGAGCGCCTGGTTCCAGGCATCGGTGTAAGTGATGCCGCCCATCGACAATTGGACGCGAATGCCGCGGGATTTGAAGTAGTCAACCACCGCCTGGTTCATGCCGATGGGAATGCCTTGTGAAGTGCCGGCGTCGTTTGTCTTGTTGAGGAGTCTGAGGGGATGAACGAAGCTTAAAACGATCAGGTTAACGGACGGTATGCCATCGCCGCGACTGATGATCCAGCGATTGCGGGTGTCGAAGTCGGTCATGTTGCGGACACTGGCCCAGGTACAGAAATCGTTGCCACAATGCCACGCGCCGTAAACGGAAATGTTGGTGAACAAGGCAGCGGGTGCCGGTGCTGAAGAGGTTACAGGCTTGGGAGAGAGCCCACCGAAGATTGCGGCAAGGAGAAGAAGACTCAGCAAAAACATTCGTCTCAGCATTTCAGTTCCTCCATCGGATTTTGAGCGCCGAAGATCTTGAGGGGTGGACCGCGGAATCTTAGGTCATATCAACCGAATGATCAAAGTTTTTGCGGATGAATTAAACGGATCGGGAGGTGAGCTGATGCACGAACCGGATCAGGACTTGTGCAAACGCTCCTTCAAATTGAGACTCATACAGACGGCGCTCGAACATCGTGGCAAGTTCCACTCTGATGATCCCGCGAGGACGCTGTCGTAGTTCGCGCGCGGCGTCTCGCTAAATCCAAACCGGCGCGCGAAGAATTCTTTTGCCGTGGAGGTCAGAAGTACGACTCTTTCGACGCCGTCGTTTGTCGCGCGTTCTAGAAGTTTGTTAGTCAAAAGAGAACCGAGGCCGGCGTGTTGATAATCGGGTGCTACCGCAGCCGATCGCAGCAGCGCGGTATTGCCGTGTCGTTCGAGGCCGATCGTCGCGACGAGTCGCGACGCGTCGTTTCTCGCGACGAGAAAGCCACTGATGTTTTCCGAGACTCCGTCATGCGGCAACTGCACCTGAGACAGTAGATCCAGAATCTCGTCCAAGTCGCCGGAGGACGCTATAGTTACGCTCACCTTTTCGCGGTCCATTTTGTCACTAAGCTCCGAACGTAGTGATTATACGCCGAATTTGGGCCGAAAAAGACCAACCTCCTGTTTGGACCTTTAGCTTCACTGTGCCGGGGAAATGAATTGCTTCAGTAGTGCGACCAGGTCATAAAAAGTCTTCTGTTCGACGACCTCGCCATTCTGCCACCGAGCCACGGTGCAAACTTCGATCTCGAGTTTCTTACCAGCCGGCGGACTTATGTCTGTATTCAGACCTTTCATGAAATCAGTCGCCGTGCTCTTCAGTCTGGTTAAGGTGCAAGTCCAATCGCCTTGACCGAAAGAGACCGTGTAGGCGTCGTTATCAACAGCGGTGTCGGCGCGATGTTCGTATCGCTCCCATGCTGTAAACGGCTTACCGAACCAGCGTAAGAAGGTATTTCGAGCCTGAAGGTGGTTGAAGATATCCTCCTGCTGGGCGTCAACTGGATCATCTAACGTTATCAGCAACTCCAATTCCTCTTCGCTCATGTGTATCTCCTGGTGGTTGCAGTTAAGTTACCCGCTGAGTTGTGCCGGGTGATTGCGTTCGTTTGTGCGGCGCATGCCGTTCGCAAGTTGATCTTCTCAACTGCAAAGACCGGCGACGGTGCGAACGGCATCGCTGCTATTCCGAATGCACTTGAACGTGCATCACTTCGCTTTACGCAAAAGTTGTTTTGGCGACCGAAGTTATTTCTGGCGACCACCGGCTCCTTTCGAAGCTGCAACAGCGCCGGACTGCGGGCTCGTTGGCGCGCTTTGACTTGCTGACCGTCTCAGCCAGTCTTCAAAACGCATTTCACCGAGTTGAGCGTTGCCCTGGGGAACGAGCGAGCCCTCGCTCAGCTCTGTACCGAAGTAGCGTGCGCGCGGATCAGCGATAACCTCTCGCGGGTCGTTAGCGGCAACGAGACCTATGAGAATGAGTTGATCGAAACGGAACTGTTCCGGTCCAGCAATCTCAACGAATCCATTCAACGGCGGTCCCATGGCCACTTTCGCCACTGCACTGGCAACATCATCGGCCGCCATCGGCTGGAAACGCACCGGAGGCAGGCGAACTGTGGTGCCTTCGGTAGCTGAGTCGGCGATGCGAGTGACGAATTCGAAGAACTGCGTCGCGCGTACGATCGAGTAAGGAATCGAGGATTGATTAATCAGCTTCTCCTGGGCCAGCTTCGCGCGGAGATAGCCGCTATCGGGCAGACGATCACAGCCAACGATGGACAAAACGACGTGATGTCCCACACCAGCGGCCGCTTCATACGTCAGCAAGTTGCCAGTTGACGTCGTGAAAAACTCCATCACCGGCTCGTCCGCGAACGACGGTGAATTCGACACGTCGACGACCACTGACGCCCCCTCGAGGACTTCGGCGAGTCCTTCGCCGGTAAGGGTGTTTACGCCTGAGGCGGGTGATGCAGCGACCGCCTGGTGGCCATGCTCCTCAAGCTTGGTTACAAGCTTCGATCCGATGAGCCCGCTGCCGCCGATAACCACGATCTTCATATTTGACCTTTCATTAGTCATAGCCAAGTCTCCTTTTCGATCTTCTTTTCGTTTCCGGTGATCGAGACGAGGTGATTTCCGAGGTGTACTCGGAATTGCGGGGGAAGCGTCTGAACAGCACTGTTGGTTTTTTAGCTGTGATCAGGCGATCACGGCACCGGCACCAGCGCCGGAGCACCCGGTTCCTTGATCAGAAACACCAGGAATTTAGCGGGCTTGGTATTGCTTGCGTTGCGACCGACCAGATGAACATCGTCGGGAGCTTCATAAAAAGTTTCACCCGGCGCCAGCGTTACCTGCTTGCCACCCTTCACCTGCATCACGATGGAGCCTTCCAGCACGTAAACAAATGCCGACGCATTGTGCCGATGAATCGGGTCAGATCCGCCGGGAGGGTATTCCACCGTGATCATCAATACTTCCTTGCCTGAGATGCCCGGCAGCTCTTTCGACATCAACGACGTGACCTTGGGCTCTTGAGCCATCACGGTGCCCGTCATCAAACACAAGAGCACTACCGCTAGTTTTTTGTTCGTCATGATTTGACCTTTCGTTTGTGCGTACCACGGCGCTTCGCCAAGCGAAGTTTGGTTCGTTGTGCGATGGCCCGTGTGCGACTACCCAGCGCTTCAATCGGGGCGCTATCGAACTCACGCTCTTGCTTTGGAAGTTTGCTGAACCTTTTGTACAAACTCGAGCAGATCGTTATTGATTACATCCTTGTGCGTTTGACACATGCCGTGCGGCAATCCTGGATAGGCCTTCAGGATCGAGTTCTTGATGAGTTTCGCCGACCGCATCGCGGAGATATTGATCGGAACTATCTGATCGTCTTCGCCATGCAGGATCAGCGTCGGAACGTCGAACTTCTTCAGGTCTTCAGTAAGATCGGTTTCCGAGAAGGCTTTGATCCCCAGGTATGACGCCGGAAAACCGGCCATGCTGCACTGGGTCCAGAAGGATTGGGCTAAGCCGTCGGAAATCTTTGCTCCGGGCCGATTTAGACTGTAGAAGGGAACTGCGAACTCCTTCCAGAACTGGAAACGATCGGCTTTAATGTTCTTTCGGAGGTCATCGAAGACCTCAATCGGAATGCCGTCAGGATTGGCCGGTGTTTTTACCAGCAACGGCGGAATGGCGCTGATCAGTACGGCCTTTGCCACGCGTGCGGTGCCGTGACGTCCGATATAGCGGGCGACCACACCGCCTCCGGTAGAATGTCCGACCTGAATCGCATCTCGCAAATCCAGTTTCTCGACGAGCTCCGCGAGATCGTCGGCATAAGTATCAAGATCGTTGCCGTGCCAGGTTTGATCTGAGCGCCCGTGACCTCTTCGGTCCACCGCAATGCAGCGGTATCCATTCGAAGCCAGGAAACCCATCTGGTCCTCAAACGCATCCGCCGACAACGGCCATCCATGACTGAAGACGATCGGTTGTCCGCTGCCCCAGTCCTTGTAGTACATGTTCATTCCGTCTTTCGTGGTAATCGTGCTCATTTCTGTATCTCCTTTGGATTGGAATCTCACAAGACTGCTGTGCAGGTGCTGATGGACTTCCGACGTGTGCAAACGGTTGGCCAATTCGGTTAGAGACGGTGTTGCGCGACGATTTGCGTGGAAAGACAGGCAGTTACTGTTTTCTATGAACGGAAAGTTTCGAGGGGGGAATGACGGTATTTCGTGAATGGAGCGTACCGAGGTTGTGTTGGTCACGAAATGGCGTGATTCGGTCGTTGAATGCCGAGTCGCTTCATGAGACTGCGAAGAGTGTTGGGATGAACGTTGAGGATTGCCCCGGCGCCGTTGGGTCCGCTGATTAACCATCCGGTTTTGTCGAGCACGCGCAGGATATGCCGTCGCTCAATTTCTTCAAGCGAAACGAACGAGTCCGGTTCCGGCGTTGGTTCATGCTCGTCGAAATCAGCTTTGTCCGATGCTTCCACTGGAAGCAGATCCGGACCAAGCCTGAGAACTGAACCTCTGCAAAGCACAATACCGCGCTCGATAATGTTTTGCAGTTCGCGGACGTTACCCGGCCAGGAGTAATCCGCAAGTAGTTTCATGGTTTCCTGCGAAACTGCTTGCATGGTCTTTCCGATCCGCTTCGACGATTGTTCGAGGAAGAACATTACCAAATCAGGAATGTCGGATCGGCGGTCGCGCAAGGCCGGCACGCTCAGAGGTATGACATTCAGGCGATAGTAGAGATCGGAACGAAACTGTCCCGAGCGTACAGCCTTTTCGAGGTCACGGTTGGTCGCGGCAATGACTCGCACGTTGACTTTGATTGTGCGGCTGCTGCCAACGGGTTCGAACTCCTGTTCCTGTAGAACGCGAAGCAACTTCACTTGAATATCAAGTGGCAATTCACCGACTTCGTCCAGAAACAAGGTGCCACCGTCGGCGAGTTCGAAGCGGCCGACGCGGGTCTCGGAGGCCCCTGTGAACGCACCCCTCACGTGACCGAACAACTCACTTTCCACCAGACCCGCCGGCATCGCGCCGCAGTTGACCTTCACTAACGGGCGTCCCTTGCGAGCGCTTCGACTGTGAATCGCCCGCGCGATCAACTCCTTCCCGCTTCCCGTCTCTCCGAATATCAGCACGTTGGCGTTCGTCGGAGCTGCTGACTCAACCTGGTCGAGCAGTCTTAACAACTCCGGACTGTTTCCGACAATCTCGTCGAAATTGTGCTCTTTGCGGATCTCCTCTTGAAAGTAAGAGTTCTCACGCTCGAGCCTCGCCTTTAACGCCGCGATCTCTTCGTAGGCATTCATGTTTTCGACGGCAAGCGCGACCTGGTTTCCGACCTCCGAAAGAAATTCCGCATCTGCCTCGGAATAAAGACTGGCGACTCTGCTGGCTACGCCAAGTACACCAATACAGTTGCCCGGAGTAAGCAGAGGCACGACACAGTGAGATCGCATTCCGGCAGCGGCAAGCTGGCCCTCGTTTGTGTATTGCTGTTCTCGTTCGAGATCACTTCGCACGATCGGCCGGCGATGATCGAAGACCCAGCCGACGCTGTTTCCCTGCCGGTTCACTTCCTTTCCCGGACGGAAGGGATCCAGCGTCTGGTCTCCGGCGATGGCGAGGATTCGAAAAGCGTCTCTTTCAGGCTGGTAGAGACCGAGGCCGGCCCAATCGAATTGCACAACTCGGCGAAGGGCCTCGCAGAGGGATGTCAGCAGGGCCGGTTCCGGCAGGTTTGCGACCATCATGTTGCTGATTTGGAGCAGCGTCTTGTTCTTTCCTTCGGCGCGCTTCAACTCATCGATGTCAGCGCAAGTGCCGACAAACCTCACGATGTTGTCCTGCTTACCGCGCAGCGGTACCGCACGGTCTAAATGCCAGTGATACTTTCCGTCAGAGCTGTGAAGGAACGGCGCCTCGAACGTCCATCCCCGACCGGAGCGGATGCCGTCCCAGAAGATCTCTCGCACTCGTTCTTTGTGGTCCGGATGCAGGCCTGATAAAAAGGGCGGAAGGTCACTTCCACTTTTGTTCCAAACCTCGAGTGGCGCCGCGCATGCTTCGAGCGATTGGCCCATCACGTCCAGATAGAAGTGATTGACAAAGTCTAACTGGCCCTCGGCAGTCACCGTCCACGCGGTGGCTGGAATGTTCTGCAAGACCTGGATTTGAAGCTGAAGTTCATCCTCCGCGCGTTTGGTCTCCTCGAGAGCGCGACTGTTGGCGATTGCCGTGGCAGCGTTGTCAGCGAACGTGCGCAACCAGGCGAACTCTTCATCGGTGAGATGAGCGCGGCTAAAGAGACTTAAGACTCCCAGGATCTCTCCCTTGAAAACGAGTGGCTGGGCCGCGAAGCTGGCGATTCGTTGCTTATCCACCCATTCGGGCCGGTCGATCGAGTGGTGATTTCCGCCGCGCTCTTGGAACTGCCTCAGCACGGGTTGGCCCGTGCCACCGACTTTGCCGACTTCGAGCGCCGCGTTAAGTGGAATGCGCTGGTAGTGGCCGTCGATCCGGGCCCATTTACTGATTACGCTTTGTTCTGGACCATTTGGGCCAAGAGGATTGCCGGCGCTGGCTACGAGGTGAAGACAAAATCGTTGATCAGGACATGAGATTTTCATGTCGCAGGCGCCGCAGATGTCTCCTGGTCCTTTTAACCAAACGCGAGCCAGGGCCACTTCGGATTGTTCGGCCAGGGCTCGCACAATGATCTGAAGCACTGAATCGACCGTTTGAGATTCAGCGAGGGCGAGTGCAACCTTCTGTAGAGACGCGACGTTCACCGCTACAGCGAGATCGGACAGCAGGGCACTATAAAAACTTCCGGAACGGTTTGTTCGATTGCGAAATCCTACTAGCTTGCCCGCCCGCTGTCACTACCAACGACTACGCAGAACTAGTTCCTGTCGTAGTTGTAGATTTGACCGATAAATTGCGGGAAGCTTGCGGGAAGAGGGGACAGTTGCCAATCTCGATAGACAACGCGAGTGGCTTGCGAACACCGCGACAGACGAATCTCGCTACAGCCGTGCGGAGCGGAAACGGCTAAAGCTTTTGGCGCGGATTGTGGCTGCTAGAGATGCTTTTCCCAGCGGTGACGAGGACGAAGCGTTGGCAATCCTCCTTCTAAGACTCTCCCCCAGATATGATCGCGAAGAGTCTCAAAGACTACTTTCCGTCGTTCAATTTAATCGCCTATAGCTCAATCTGTGAATCAGCATAAGCCACGCGAAAGGACACGGCCTCACCTGCCGGATTGAGATTATTTTCATAGGCCCGGGCTTATTTTTGCTTTTGCGGCTTTGCATCAAGGAAGTCGTTCACCATCGGGACGATGATCGCCATGCGCTGCATCAGCGTGACGTGGGTGGTGTCGGGCAGAATGGCCAACCTCGATGGTGAGCGCGGCCCCAGGTCGCCGTGCGTCCCGCCGCCCTTCAGGCGGAACATCTCCTCGATGTGTTCGAGCCGTATCCCGTCGGCGTCGCCGTGGATGAAGAACATGGGCGCCGTGGTGGCCTTGAGCTTGTCGGCGCCCAGGTCGTGCCCTTTCGAAGCCGTGGCGCGCATCCGTTTGACGAACTTCGGAAAGTCGTCCGGCGTCGGGCTCAGCTTCTTGTACTCGACTTCGATGGGCGAACCATTGAAGGCTTCCGCCGAGAGTTTCGAGATCGCGTCGAGCCCTTCCTTGGCCATGCCGTCGCTGCGGAACGCGGACGAAATGACGACTACTTTCCGCACTTTGTCCGGATGGCGGATCGCACACTGCATCGCCACGCCGCCGCCCATGCTGTAGCCGATGAGGTCCGCCTTCGGGATCTTGAGGTGGTCGAGCAGCGCCGCCACGTCGTCGGCGAGGTTTTCCTGGCTGATGTCGCGTTCGATGTCCGCCGTGCGCCCGTGGCCCTGCATTTCGACGGCGATCACTTTCCGCGTCTTGGCGAGTTCGCCGATCCACCCGGTCCAGTTGTTGGTGATGGTCATGAACGCGCCGTGGAGCAGCACCACCGGCTCGCCGCTGCCATGGACCTCGTAGTACATTTTCAGCCCATTGACGGGCGCGTAGCCCGTCGTTGGCTTTTGCTGCGCGAATACGACAGCCGGCACGAGCATCGTCAAGAGAAAAGCTGTTGTCTTCATGTTTGGCGGCGCTCCCATTCGGCCGAACCAGTGATTAGACCAACCTAATCCCGCTCCACTCACGACTTTCACTCGTCACCCTTCAGCCAGCACATCATCGAGCCGCTTGTAGCTCATCTCCATACCATCAGTCATGCCAGTAGAGAACGCCGCGTCGCGGTCGGCCTTCGAAGCAAACTTGATTGAGGTCGCCACGTTCGTAATCCCGTCGGCTTCCTGGAAGGTGACGGTCACGATATATGGTTCACTCCCCATGGAATAGCCCAGATCACCCGAATCGTAGATTTGCGTATGCACGATTCTCGCGTGCGGAACGACTTCGAGAACCTCGCCAGTGAATCCGAACTCCTGGCCGTTCTCGTCGCTGCGCCAGCGCCAGCGATACTTTCCGCCGACGCGCATATCCATCTCGCAGACAGGCATCGACCAACCGGGGAGGCCCGAGCACCAACGACGCATCAGGTCCGGTTCCATGTAGGCCCGCCACACCAGTTTGACGGGAGCATCGAACGTCCGTTTGACGAGCACCTCGGTATCTGACGGCAGGCTTGCTTCGGCGGGTTTCATTTCTTTCGCTCCTGTTTCTCTTGTTGCTTTAACTCTGCAAGTAACGCATCGAGACGCTTGTAGTTGCCTTCCCAGATCTCCTGCACCTGCTCCAGCCAGTCGGTGACGGCCTTCAGTCGCTCCGGCACCAGTTTGCACGGCCGCAACTGGGCCTCTTTGCGACGGGAGATCAGCCCTGCAGATTCCAGCACCTTCAAGTGCGAGGAAATCGTGGGCTGCGTCAACGAGAAGCGGCCAACCAGCTCTGACACAGAGGCCTCACCGCGGGCAAGGTGCACCACGATTCCTCGTCGCGTGGGATCCGCAAGAGCGGCAAAGGCTTGGTCCAGTGGCTTCATGCGCATAGACTACAGCCTATATAGATAACTGTCAATATACAAGTTTAATTGCGTTCGTTCGTCGACCACTCTATTGGCTATGGAAGCAAACGGGCATTCGCTATGCGACGGTTTGGCAGATGGGCAAGGGCGAAGCGTCGCGCCTCAATGTTGATGCGCTTGATCGCGTCTGTGAGGCGCTGGAATGTCAGCCTGGAGATCTGTTAGTCGGAGCTTTTTTGGCTGGGAGGCAGGGACTCGAACCCCGATAGCCAGATCCAGAGTCTGGAGTCCT
>CBFGMX010000106.1:0-17751 GCA_965649955.1 uncultured bacterium | reverse complement strand
TACCGGAAATGCTTGTACAGTTCGCGGCAACTGATTATCATCCTTGACGAAATTCAATCCCGTCTTGCCAGGTCGCCACGCCGGCCAACAAACAAAATGAGTCGTGAAGTCGAACAACCCTCTCTCGAGCCGGTGCCCGAGGGAAAGTACGTCTACTGCATCATTGAAACGGACGAACCGCGTTCGTTCGGCCCGATGGGTATCGGCGGACGCGGCGACGACGTGTACACCGTCAGGCACAAAGGCCTCGCCGCTGTCGTCTCAAACACGCCGCTGGTTGTTTACGACCCGACGCGCGAAAACGTCTTCGCGCACGAGCAGGTGAACGAAACGGTGATGCGGGAGTTCACGGTGCTGCCGATGGCTTTCGGCGCCCTCTTTCGCACTGAAGATGACATCGTCGAACTGATTCGCGGAACTTACGACGCGCTTCGCGACGTGCTGGCGAAGATGGAAGGCAAGGTGGAGTTCGGACTCAAGGTGAACTGGGACCGCGACAAAGTCACCGCGGAATTGGAAGAAAAAGACGACGAGATCCGCCACCTCAAGGAGCAGATCACCTCCCGCACGACCGGTTCGACCTATTTCGCGCGCATGCAACTGGGCCGTTTGATCGAAACGGCGCTGACGGACCAGGCCGATGCCTACATTCGCGAAATCTACTCGCACCTGCGCGACGTTGCGGTGGCCTCCCGCGCGAACAAACCGATCGGCGATCGCATGATCATGAACGCTGCGTTTTTGATCGAGCGTGATCGCGAGACCGAGTTCGATCAGAAAGTTAAAGAGATCGCCTCCAAGTACGAAGGAAAACTTTCGTTCAAGTACAGCGGTCCGTGGCCCCCGTACAATTTCGTCCACATTCGTCTCAAGTTGGAGCGTGGGGAAGGCACCACCGAAGCGGTAGCGAGCTGAACGATGTTTCTGATCGACGATCTACTTCTTGCGCCGGTCAATGGTTTCAAGTTCATCCTGGGCCAGATTCAAAAGATGGCCGATCAGGAGTTGAACGACGACACCGTAATCAAAGAACAGTTGCTTGAATTGCAAATGCGCAAGGAGCTCGACGAGATCTCCGATGAAGAGTTTCAGGAGCGCGAAGCGGAACTGTTTGCTCGCCTGCGCGCGATCAAGATGCGGCAGCTGGATCTGATGCACGAGGTGGTCCACACCAAAGACTCGTCGAGTTTCGTAATTGAAGTCGGTGGTGACGAACATGGCGGGTTTGACGAGTCACGCGAGCGAGGGTGAACGCGCGTTACCTTTTTTTCGGCGGTAAGGGTGGGGTCGGAAAGACCACCGCTGCCTCAGCAACCGCGCTATTCCTTCTTCAACACTCAAAACGTAACGATTCGATTCTTCTCTTCTCAACCGATCCGGCGCATTCGTTATCCGACAGTCTCGAAACCAAGATCGGCAACCGTCTGGTCGAAGTGAAACAGCTTCGCGGGGCACGTTTGTTTGGATACGAGATGGATGCGGCTCTCGCGCTGGAACGGTTTCGTGCCGCGCACGGTGAAGTGCTGGCGGAGATAGCGGAACGCGGAACGCTGCTCGACGAGGAAGACATTAACCAGTTGCTGAATCTCTCGTTGCCGGGACTGGACGAAGTGATGTCGTTGTTTGAGTTGAGTGAAGTCGATCGGGCCGGGAAGTACACGCGGATCGTGGTCGACACCGCGCCCTCGGGTCATACTTCGCGGCTGTTGCGCT
This sequence comes from uncultured bacterium, assembly GCA_965649955.1. Taxonomy (GTDB): domain Bacteria; phylum Acidobacteriota; class Blastocatellia; order Pyrinomonadales; family Pyrinomonadaceae; genus PSRF01. The sequence continues at coordinate 16,038 of CBFGMX010000106.1, read as the reverse complement.
TGCCGGAGGTATTCGAACGCATCGTGCGGACGCTGGATTTGATGGGCGAGAAACATCGTTACATGATCGAGCACTTTGCGCGGAGACGAGCGCCAGTCGATCGCGTCGAATTGTTTTTGCGGGACTTGACTGATCGCATCGCGTCCGTTCGTAAGTTGCTGTACGACCCGAAGCAAACGAGTTTCTCGCTGGTGACGATTCCTGAGGCGATGAGTGTTCGAGAAACTGAAAGGTATCTCGAGTTGTTGCAGGAGCAGGGCGTGCCGGTGCGCGATCTGATCGTCAATCGGGTCGAGCAGGAGCATGAGAGTTGTGAGTATTGTCACGCGCGTGTCTTGAGTCAGAAGAAGTGGTTGAGAGAGATCTCGCGATTGTTCAAGGAGTTGGAATTGCATTTTGTCCCACTGATGGCCCGGGAAGTTCGCGGCATTGAGGCTTTGAAACACGTTGGGAGTCTGATTTGGCAAACGAATTTCCGCTGATTCCGAAGCGGATCGTTATCTTTGGCGGGAAAGGTGGTGTTGGGAAGACCACTGCCGCGGCGGCTTTCGCGTTAGCTTTGGCGCGCGCGCAACCGAAAAACAAGTTACTGATCTTCTCCACGGATCCAGCGCATTCGTTGTCCGACAGTTTCGGAGAGGAGATCGGGCCGGAGAAAACGGGAATCGCCGGCAACAAGAACCTCGACGCGATGGAGATCGATCCCGGCGAATGGTTCGAAGACTTGAAGCAGCGCTATCGATCGTGGACTGACGAGCTGTTTCAATCCTTGACCGGTGCTTCGGGAATGGAGATCAAGTTTGATCGTGAAGCGATGCGGGAGTTGGTTGAACTGACGCCGCCCGGCATTGACGAGATTGCCGCGCTCGGCGAGATCAGCAATCTCCTCGACGAGAATCGTTATCACTCTCTCATCCTCGACACCGCTCCGACGGGCCACCTGATTCGCTTTCTGGAGTTGCCGCAGGTGGCGCTCTCGTGGATTCGAACGTTTATGAAGCTGCTGCTGAAGTATCAAAACGTCGTCAAGGCGACTCAGGTAGCGGAAGAGTTGGTGGCGTTGTCGAAGAGCATCAAGCGCGTAGTAGCGTTGCTGACCGATCCCAGGCAGTGCGAGTTTGTTGGTGTCGCAATTCCGGAACGGATGAGTTTGGAAGAGACGGTTGATCTCGCGAAGGCGCTCGACAAGTTGGAAGTGCCGATGGAGAAGTTGTTGATTAATGGTTTGATTCCGGAAACCGCGGCGGGCAAGTGCGACTTCTGCAGGTCGCGACGAAAGATGCAGGATGAAGTGATCCGTGAGTTCCGCCGGAGTTTCAAAAGCCGGCCGATCGAGTTATTTAGCGCCCAGCAACAGCCACGGGAGATCACCGGCCCGGATGCTTTGCTGGGCCATTTTCGCACCTGGGATCGAGTACAATCACGCGTCAAATGAGTGAGCAAGCTTTCTACGTCTACTGCGTTGCCGAGAGTGCGACAGCCACAGAGCTTCCCGCGGAATCGCTGCCGGCCGCCATTGAAGACGATTCGAAACTCGAATGGATCGCCGGCGACGATCTGGCGGCGCTCACGAGCCAGGTTCCGCTGGCGAGTTACAGCGAGGAGAAACTCGCCGAAAATTTGTCCGATGCAAGTTGGACTGCGGTACGGGCAATGCGTCATGAAACGATCGCTGAGTACGTCGCGAAGCGGGCAGCCATTGTGCCGTTGCGTTTCGGGACCATCTATCTCGAACGCGCTGGAATCGAGCGAATGTTATCGGAGAAGGGAAGCGAGCTGCGCCAGTTACTCGAACGCCTGCGCGGGCGTGAAGAGTGGGGCGTGAATGTTTTCTGCGATCAGTCAGTGTTGATGGCGAGTATCACTTCGGTCAGTCCAGTACTGCGTGAGTTGGTGGAGCGCGCAGCGCAGGCGTCGCCAGGTCAGTCATACTTGATGCAAAAGAAGATCGACGCTTTGCGGGTTGACGAATCGCGTGCGGCGTTGAATCGCATCGTCGAACAGATTGAAACGACACTTGCGGAGCAGAGCGACGATGCGAAACGTCTGCGAGTATTGAAGGTCGAGGCGACGGAGTACGGCGAACTGAAAGCGAAGTTTGCTTTTCTCGTAACGAGGTCGAACTTTGAGGCATTCCGCGAGACGGCTGAACGACTGGCGCAGGAACATCAACCCGCGGGGGTGCGTCTGGAATTAACCGGACCATGGCCCGCTTACAACTTTACACAGATTTCGTAAATGAGTTCTCCATTCGACCACGTTTTGATTGAGAGTGACGTCGAGCAAATCGAACATTCGGATATCTCGATGCTCGAAACCCTCGATCACGTGCTCAACCGCGGGCTGGTGATTGCCGGCGAGATCACAATCTCCGTCGCCAATATCGACTTGATCTTTCTCGGTTTGAACGTCCTGCTTAGTTCCATCGAGACTGCTAACGAAGTAATACGCAAGCGGAAATGAAGTTATATGTTTACTGCCTCGCCGAGAACATCGACACGCCGGTAGCGCCTGTCAACGGTGTTTCCGGCGCGCGAGTCGATGTAATCAAGGTGGAGGACTTCTCGTTGCTGGTTAGCGAGTTTGAGGGGGACGTTGCGCCGCTGGTTACTCGCGAGAATGCGCTGGCGCATGCGGCAGTCATCCGAAGCGTGCTCGACGAGACCACCCCGTTGCCGTTTCGATTTGGAACCGTCGTAAGCGACGAGCAGCTTCGCAGCTACCTGTCAGCCCGCCGGGAAGCGTTGCAAGCAAAACTCGCGCAAGTGCGTGGTTGCGTCGAGATGAACGTCAAGATCATTTCCGACACCGATCAGCCGGAAAACGATATAGACTTCGAGACGAGCGAGGAAGGTCCCGGCGTGAAGTTTCTAAGAGAGAAGCGTCGTGAGATCCTCGGCGGCGAGCGTCGTGCCGAGGAAGCGAAAGAGGTGGCGGGCTGGTTGCAGGAGCGGGTGCGGCCGTTCATACGGGAGGAAGAAGTTAGCCTTCGTCCTTCAGAAAAGCTGATCGTCGCGGCTGCACACCTCGTGTCGCGTGATCAGGTGGGGGAATATCGCGGCCGTGTCGCCGAAGCCCGTAAAACGCGGCCAAAATTACACTTCCTGGTAAGCGGACCGTGGCCGCCGTATACTTTTTCCAACATTGAGCTTGAGTTTAAAACGCCGTTCGGAGTAAGCTGATGGAGCTTTCCCCCGAAAAACCCCCTACGGCTGAGCCGGAGATCGAAACCTCGCACGTCGAGGAGTTCGTGGAGCAATTAAGTTGCGTCACTAGCTCTCTGCCGTCGCGTATCAATATCGATGCGCAAGGTGTCGAACAAGGTCTCGCAAAGCTGGTTCTTACTTTGATCGAGTTCATCCGTCGCCTGCTGGAAAAGCAGGCCGTCCGCCGCATGGAAGGCGGGGATCTCTCACCTGAACAAATCGAAGATTTAGGGTTAGCGCTTATGAAGTTAGAAGCGAAGCTTCAGGAACTGAAAGAACAATTTGGGTTAACGGATGAAGATCTCAATCTCGATCTCGGTCCTGTGGGACGTCTGATTTAGCAGAAGTAAGTCTTTCCCCGGCAGTACATACGACGGTGGCGGTCACCTGAGCTTTTTGAGTAAAGCCGCCTCCTGAGAGTGGAGGACAAAAGTGTCCAGTGAGCGATCTACCCTTATTACAGCCCGTCCCCCGGGCCTGGTTGACGTACTCGATCGCATTCTTGACAAAGGGTTGGTCATAGCAGGCGACATCAAAGTGTCGCTCGCCAACGTAGAGCTACTCACCTTGCAGATTCGACTCCTCGTGTGCTCGATCGACAAGGCAGAGCAGATCGGACTGAACTGGTGGCGCTATGACACAAACCTGACGACACGCGCCGAGCGTGCCGAAGCCGAGAATCTCGAGCTGCGTGAACGCCTGTCAGAACTTGAACTGGAAATTCGAAAACTTGGGGCCAGTGCGGCTGGTCGTGAGGAGAAAGTGTTGAGCGATCGGCGGGTTACCACTACGCGCAAAGTCAGGCGGCGCAACCCGTAACCGCGAAAGAAATTTTAAAAAGGGCAGGAAGAACGTCAGTCCTCGCGCTGGTTTTTAAAACTTCGAAAAAAGGAACCTAAGCAAATGGCTGTCGAAAGAGCACCAGGCGGAACTAGTTTAATAGACGTCCTTGATCGTGTGCTCGACAAGGGCATCGTTATTGACGCCTGGGTCCGCATTTCACTCGTGGGAATTGACCTGATCACTATCGAAGCTCGCGTGGTTGTTGCTTCAATTGACACTTATCTCAAGTATGCTGAAGCCGTAGGACTGACACCGGCAGTGTCGCGCCCGGTAATCACCCCCGGAACAGAAACTGTAGAGACTGACACGCGTCGCCGTGTCACAGTTGAGGTCGAGAAGAAGTAGCGCCAACCTTGCTGCGAGGTTTAGTGAAGCTTTAAATCATGGGTGAAGTCCCCACAGAGTTAGCCTTTACCACGGTCCCGCCGATTTCAGATAACGACCGGATCGGTTCCTATCTGCGTCAGTATGACGTGTTCGTGGAAACCACGACGCAGATGCTGGCGACCCCGCGATTGAACGAACGACTCCATCTCGCACTTGAAGGCATTGCCAATATATTTGGCCACCGGCAAGCAGCCGTTGCCATCATTAACGAGCGAGACGCCGAGTTGCGTGTGCGGGCGGCAGTCGGCTTCGAATCTGAAACGCCTCCCCGTGCGGACATGCCGCTCGATTCCAGCGCCGCTTGTGTTCGCGTGATTCACGATGCGGTGCCCTTGTGGATCTCCATCAAGGAAGACATCGCCTCACAAACTCTTTTCGACAAAATGCAGTGGGAGCACGACGTGATCGCACTTCCATTGTTTGGCATTTCAGAGATCTCGCCGAGCAGGAGCCGCGACTCAAGAAACGGTCCGAGGCTTCCAGGTCAATACTGGACTTACGATCCCGGTTCGCGGCTCGGCGTTCTTTACGTCGGCGCCGACCGGAACGCCGTCGATCCGCTTTCGTTGAACCTGTTGAAGCGCTTTGCCGATCGCGTCGGAATCATCGCGTCGCTTGCTATTCATCAGGAAAAGCTCGTCAGCACGGTCACTAAGCTACAGCGCGAGCGGCAATGGATCGAATCGATCATGAAGTCGGTGGCCGACCCAATTGTCCTCACCGATCTCGACAACGAGATACTGCTGCAAAACCGCCGTGCCGAGGAACTGTTCAGCGGCTCCGCAAACGCGGGCGAAGGAAAACGACGCGCGCTCAAGATGAACGACCTTTTGTTTTCAGCGTATCTTTCGAGCGCAACCGTGTCGTCGTCTGAAGTTGTGCAACGAGACATCACGCTCGTCGATCCGATTGAAGGTTCCGACATCCATTTCGAAGTGATTTCCACTCCTGCGGCCAACGCCCGGGGCGAGCCGCTCGGACTCGTATCAATCTTTCGCGACGTTACGGATCTGCGCGAAGCAAACGAAGAGCTGGCGCGCAACTTTGCCAAGTTGCAACAAGCCGAAGCCGATTCGAGGCGTGAGCGCGATCGTCTTGACCTGATTATCGAAAACGTGGGCCATCCGATCGTCGTCTGTGACTCGGCGGGCAACTTCATTCTGTTCAATCGCCGCGCGGAACTGTTGTTCGAGGAGAAATCGTCGTTCCGTCCGGCTGCGGCTGGCGCGGTTCGCACCAACGCCGTGAAGCTGACCTCGTTTATCTCCGCCCTCGCCTCTGCGCAGGAAACAGGCAGGCAGGCGGAGATCGAGTTGATCGATCCGGATAGTGGCCGCTCGTTGCCGATGGAGATAGCCGCGCGCGAAGTGCTGGATCCTACCGGGCAGGTGACGGCGGTAGTTTCGATCCTTCACGATTTGACCGAGATTCGTGAACTCGAACGGCGGCGCGTCGAACAGCAACTGTTTGAATCGGAAAAACTCGCGGCCGTGGGCCGGCTCGCCGCGTCGATCGCGCACGAAGTCAACAATCCTCTCGAAGCGATCAAAAATGCGCTTTACCTGATGGAGTCTGGGTCCGAAGGCGAAAAGAATTCGCGTTTTCTCGAAATCGCGCGCAAGGAAACAGAACGAGTTTCACACATCATTCGCCAGATGCTCGGATTTGCCCGTCGCTCCGGCGAGGTCGACTGGGTTGACGTCAACCAGTTGATCGAAGAGACGCTGGTGCTCCTCGAAAAGAAGATGCGCCAGTTGCGTATTCGCGTGAACAGGCAGTTCGACGAGTCGTTGCCGAAGATTCGCGCGCGCGCCGATCAGTTGCGACAAGTGATCCTTAATCTCATCATCAACGCGCAACAGGCCATTAAAGGTGGCGGCGAAATCACGATCAGCACTTCGCGTTACGAACAGGCCTTGCAGCCTTCGATACTGATCCAACTTATCGACACCGGCGTCGGCATAACCGAAGACGATCTAAACCGCATCTTCGAGCCGTTTTTCTCCAGCGGCAAGAAGGGCACTGGACTGGGACTGTGGGTAACACAGGACATTGTCCGGCAGCACGGTGGCCGCATCGAAGCGACGAGCGAAGTGGGTCGTGGAACTGTCTTTACCATCGTCCTCCAGGTTGAGTCCCCAATTCTTGAAGCTCAGGAAACCGAATCGCGATCAACAAAATGAGCAACAGATTGGACCACATTGACCAAGATCATTTACCTGACGACGGCAACGGAATGCCGCCTTTTGTACGTGAGGGCAGGCTGCTGGTCGTCGACGACGAAGAAAGTTTGCGGATCACGACTGCCGCGATTCTCGAAAAGGAAGGTTACGCAGTCGACACTGCCTCGAGCGGCGACGAAGCGATCGACCTGCTCTCGCAAAAAGACTACGACCTCGTGCTCACCGACCTGCACATGGAGGGCGGCGACGGTCTTTCAGTCCTGAACCAAATCCGCCGCCATTCGCCGTTGACGATCTCAGTCGTGCTCACCGGTTTTGCTTCTGTCGAGTCCGCAATCGCAGCCTTGCAGGAAGGCGCCTACGACTATCTCGTCAAACCGTGTGATATCGACAGCATGAAGCACACGATTCGCCGTGGTGTCGAACACCGGCGACTCATGCTCGCGGAGCAGAAGGCGCGAACGGATCTGGAACAACTCAACCTCGATCTCGAACGAAGAATCGTCGAACGCACCGCGGAACTCACGCGATTGAATGCCGAACTCGCGGATGCCAATCGTGCGAAAGACGTTTTTCTGGCGACGCTTTCGCACGAACTTCGAACTCCGCTCACGCCCGTTGTCGGCTGGATCAAACTGTTGCGCAGCGGCCATCTCGACGAGAAGAGCGTCGCGCAAGCCCTCGACGCGATCGAGCGAAACGCCTGGCTGCAATCGAAGTTGATCGACGACCTGCTCGATACTTCGCGCATCGCGACCGGTAAACTGCATTTCGAACCAAAACCAACGGACCTTAACACCATCGTCAAAGCCGCGATCGATACGGTGCGTGAGTCTGCGGCATCGCGAAACATTCAACTCTCAGTCAGCTTGTGGCCTTCGACGGTGGTCGTGATGGGTGAACCAGTGCGCCTCCAGCAGATCGCATGGAACTTAATCTCAAATGCGATCAAGTTTACCGAGCCCGGGGGGAAGGTCACTGTAGCGACGAAAAGCGAGGGTTCGCAGGCGCGACTTATCGTGACTGATACCGGCATCGGGATCGAACCGGATTTTTTGCCGCACGTCTTCGATCGTTTCAAACAGGCGGACGGCTCGACCTCACGCCGTCATGGCGGGCTGGGACTCGGACTCGCAATTGCGGATGCGCTCACAAAAATGCACGGCGGCAAGATTGAGGCGGAGTCCGGCGGCGCCGGTCAGGGGTCACGATTCACTTTGCATATGGACCTGGCGACGTCCGAGGGAGTCGTTGCGGAGCAGGTTGTTGAGAAGGTCCACTCTTTGATCGGCCTCGAGGTCCTTATAGTAGAGGACTCGATCGACACGTTAACCCTCTTGAGCGCCGTATTCCGCCGCGAAGGCGCGCATGTGATGACCGCTGCGTCGGCGGCCGAAGCGTTGCAGCATGCGGTGATGAAACGACCGGCAGTGATTATCTCCGACATCGGCATGCCGGACATCGACGGCTATCAACTCCTTGAACAACTGAAAGTGATTCCCGGACTGGACGACGTTCCTGCCATCGCCATTTCCGGTTACGCCAGCGACGAGGACCGCGAACGAGCGCTGGACACGGGTTATCACGCTCTCGTCCCCAAGCCGATCGACGTCGACGTGCTTTTCGAACTTATACACGGCCTGAATCTCCCTCGATTGTCCCCAATCAACAAATAGAGAACCTTCCCCGGAAGTGCCTGAAAACCGAACTCCATCGTCTATAACATCAATCAATTTGACAAAATTAAAACTGTAACTATAATGGTTACAAAACGAAACCCCGGATCCTCCGGAACGTATTTGAGATGTCAACTAACAGCCGGTTCGCCGTAGCCGTACATGTGCTGAGTCTGATGGCCTGGTCGGGCGAAGAACCCCTTAAATCCGAACAGGTTGCGGAGAGTGTCAACACCAATCCGGTGGTGATCCGCCGCATGTTACTCGAGCTGGCGGAGGCTGGGCTGGTGATTTCGCAAACTGGTTCACTCGGAGGTTCGCGGCTGGCAAACGATCCGGCCAAAACGACCCTCCTAGATGTGTACAGGGCACTCGAGTACGGGGGCGTTTTCTCGTTGCATCGAACGCCGCCGAGCCGCGATTGTCCGGTGGGTGTGAACATTGAAACCGTGTTGGGCGAAGTGCTGATGGAGGTTGATTCCGCAGTCGAGCAGGTGCTGGGAACGATAACGATCGACGACGTGGTGCAGCGCCTGAGACCTTGTGGCGCGGTCACGAAACACGCAGCCATCGCGCGGAACGGAAACGGAAAAACGCACGGCCGCAACGGCACGGGGAAAACGAATGGTCGTAACGGTGCGAGGGCGACTACGAAAAATGGCCGTAAGAAGCAGTATGACCAGGGGCAGATAGCTTTGTCCGAGTTGCGCAACGGAACAAAGAACCGGAGAGCGAAGGCCCTCCGACCTGCCTAACAAACCGCGAGAAAGGAATGTCTTAATTTGTCCAGGCTTGAAAAAGATCAAAGCGGTATCGAGCTCATGAGTTCGGCCAAAGGCGAGTTTGTCAACCTCAGCGAGGAACTGACAGACGACGCCGTGTCGATTGAGGATATCGACGAGGTTTTACAAACCCTCGAAAGAGCTACCAGTAGCGAAGCTGAAATCGAGGAGCCTTTGATCGAGGAGTCATCGTCTGTTGTCGAGTCTGATGAAGCCATGAGCGAAGAGGTCGAACTGGACCTTTCCGCCGGCGAAATGGACAAGACTTCAGACCCAATCCGCGTCTACATGCGGGAAATGGGTGTAGTGCCGCTGCTCACGCGCGAGCAGGAAGTGTCGATTGCCAAGCGAATCGAGCGCGGACAGAAGCGCGCTGAAAAAGCGATTGCCCGTTCGCCGATCGCAGTGGTGGAACTTTTCAGAATCGGCGATGAGCTGGCGGCGGGGCAGCTCAACATTCGCGACGTCGTGGCTTTCTCCGATCAAATGGAGACCGAGGAACACGAGGATCGCAGCGAAGAGTATTTGCAGTGGACGATCGAAGGGCTGCAAAACATTCGTCAGCTCTACAAGCGGGGCTTGAAGGAGTTTGAGCGTTTTGCCGACGAACAAAAAGTTTCGCGCGGCAAGCGCTCGAAGAAGTTGTTGCGTTACCGCCGGAAGCTTGCTCGAACCCGGCTCGAAATCGCGCAGGAGATCCGCGGACTACATTTGAAGGAAGCGGCACGCCAGCGTTTGATCGCTGCCATCGGCGTCGTACACAGAGAGGTCCGCACGCTCGAACGCGAGATCGAAACGTATTCCGAGAAGCTTAAACGCAAGGGATTGAAGGCTGACAAGGCGAAGGAATTCCGGAAGCACGTCGCGACCGCAAGGAAGCGGCTGAAAGAGATTGAAGCCGAACATCACCTGACGCCGTTGGAGATCAAGCGGTCGCATCAGATGATCGCAGTCAGCGAAGCCCAAACGGCGCAGGCAAAACACGAGTTGACCGAAGCTAATCTTCGTCTCGTTGTTTCAATCGCGAAGAAATATCAGAACCGCGGGTTGCAGTTCCTCGATCTGATTCAGGAAGGTAATCTTGGTTTGATGAAGGGCGTCGACAAGTTTGATTGGCGCCGCGGTTACAAGTTTTCGACTTATGCGACCTGGTGGATTCGCCAGGCAATCACGCGGGCGATCGCCGACCAGGCGCGTACGATTCGCATTCCGGTGCACATGATCGAGGTGATAAACAAATTGAAGAACACCTCGCGTGAACTGGTGCGCGAACTCGGACGCGAACCTACGACTGAAGAGATCGCCAAGAAGATGGACACCTCCGTCGACAAGGTGCGCAAGGCGCGCAAGTTGATGCAGGATCCGATCTCTTTGGAAACGCCGATTGGCGAAAACGGCGACTCGCAGTTGGGCGACCTGATTGAAGACAAATCGAGCGAGAGCCCGGCAGCGCGAGTGATCACGTCGAACCTGCGAGAGATCGCCGGCGACGTGTTGCAAACTTTGAGTCCGCGTGAAGAGCGCGTCATCCGTTTGCGGTTTGGTCTCGATAACGGCGGTCACGAACGAACGCTGGAAGAAGTGGGCCAGAACTTCAACGTGACGCGCGAGCGCATTCGACAGATCGAAGCGAAGGCGTTGCGCAAACTGCGTCATCCGTCTCGAGCGCGTCTGTTAAAGAACTTCCTCGAAGGCGAGGGTAACTAATCGAGGTCAACCAATTTTTCGAAAGATTATGTCAGACTAGGAGCGATTGAAACATGAGTGAATTCGTTAAGGATGTGAGCGATAGCTCGTTTGAAAAGGACGTACTGGGATCCAGCAAGCCGGTGCTGGTGGACTTCTGGGCGCAATGGTGCACGCCCTGCCGCATGCTGGCGCCGACCGTTGAAGCTGTCGCTGAGCATTACAAGGAGACGGCTAGTGTCGTGAAACTTAACGTTGACGACAATCCTTCGACGGCGCAGCGCTACGGTATCAAAGGCATTCCCACCTTGATACTGTTCCGTGAAGGGAAAGAAGTTGAGCGCGTAGTCGGCGCGACCAGCAAAGAGTCGATCACACGCATGATGGAGAAGTACACAACGGTTCAGGCGTAGCTACGGCGGATCGCGGCTAGCCGCTGAATTCCGATCGAAAGGCCGGGCGACTCACGTCCGGCCTTTTTGTTTTTATGTACTTCCGTGGGAAAATGCGGCCACCTATGGAACAGGTGAAACCTCAGCGGCTGATTGTCGGTATTACTGGCGCGACTGGGACGATCTTTGGAGTGCGCATTTTGCAGATGCTGCATGGGTCGGGGGTTGAGACGCATCTCGTCGTGAGTAAGTGGGCGGCGCGCACGCTTGTACATGAGACGCCTTACTCGCTCAAAGATGTTCAGAACCTGGCGACCCAGAGTTACGGAAGCGGCGATCAGGGGGCGTCGATTTCGAGTGGTTCGTTTGTCACGCTCGGGATGGTGATCGCGCCGTGCAGCATGCGGACGTTGGCGGCAATCGCGCATGGGCTCGGCGACAACCTGGTTCATCGTGCCGCCGATGTGGTTTTGAAAGAGCGGCGCAAACTTGTGCTCGTCGTTCGCGAGTCGCCGTTCAACGAAATACATCTCGAAAACATGTTGAAGCTGGCGCGAATGGGAGTCGTGATTCTTCCCCCCGTGCCTGCTTTTTATAATCATCCGCAGAGTCTCGACGACATGATCAATCACACGGCAATGCGCGTGGTCGATCAGTTTGATATTCATCTCGACGTTATGAACCGGTGGGACGGCGTGCTGAAAACACCGTCTGAAACACAGAGCTGACGGTAAAGTACAAGGAGGAAGTCGTGGGAGAGATGATCGAGTTTCCAGTCGAAGGTGGCAGTATCGATGGTTACGAATCGACTCCACAGCAAGGCGGTGGTCCGGGAGTGGTCGTCATCCAGGAGTGGTGGGGACTCGTGGATCACATCAAAGACGTTTGCGACAGGTTCGCCGCCGCGGGTTTTGTGGCGCTCGCTCCGGACCTCTTTCACGGCAAGACAACGAAATCGCCCGATGAAGCCGGCAAGCTGATGATGGCGCTGCGCATCGACGAAGCGGAAAAAGAGTTGGAAGGCGCCGTTGATTACCTGCTCAAACACGACGCAGTGACGAGCAGGAAGATCGGCGTGGTCGGTTTCTGCATGGGTGGCGCGCTGTCGCTGTACACCGCGACGAAGAACCCGAACGTCGGCGCTGCGATCGTGTTTTACGGCGGGCACCCGAAGGTCAAACCCGATCTGCCGAACCTGCACGCACCCGTGCTGGGTCTTTATGCTGAGAACGACGGATTCGTGACGCCTCAGTCAGTGCGAGAACTCGAGAGCAAATTGAAAGCGCTTGGAAAACAGATCGAGACGGTGATCTATCCCGGAACGGATCACGCTTTCTTTAACGATTCGCGTCCGGAGGTCTACAACGAGAAAGCCGCTGCCGATGCGTGGCAGCGCACAGTTGATTTCCTACACAAGCATCTTGGTGAAGAGTTAGTAAAACACGGGTCCGCGTAATCCGTGTCTCCTGTTCGTACCTAAACAGCTTTATCACAACTCGAGAAAAGGACGCCCCTTTTATGACTACCTCTGCGTGCGCCGGTCTACTGCTTCTGCTTTCATTGTTAGTCGTTTGCCCTGTTGATGTTAGAGCCCAGCAGCCGTCTCCGTCTCCGTCGCCATCAGCCTCGGCCTCGCCGAGTCCGAGCGCGAGCGCGACGCCGACACCCGACGCATCGCCGACTCCGCGCGATCCGATGTCGACGCCGACATTCAACGGGCTGCGCCTGCGGTCGATTGGACCAGCGTTCACGTCCGGTCGCATCAGCGGCTTTGCCGTCGATGCAAACAATCCCACGCGGTATTACGTCGCCGTTGCCTCGGGCGGCGTCTGGAAGACGATGAACGCCGGCGTTACGTGGACTCCCTTATTCGATAACGAAGCGTCCTATTCGATCGGCGCCATCGCCGTCGATCCAAAGAATTTTCTAACGGTTTGGGTGGGCACTGGCGAGAACAACAGCCAACGCAGCGTCTCCTATGGCAGCGGCCTTTATAAATCCGAAGACGGCGGGCGCACCTGGCGCAACGTCGGATTAAAGACTTCCGAACACATCGGACGCATCGCCATCGATCCCAAAGATTCAAACATCGTCTACGTCGCAGCGCAGGGACCACTGTGGGGGCCGGGCGGCGATCGTGGTCTGTTCAAGACGACCGACGGCGGCAAGACCTGGAAGAGCATTCTGAATATCAGCCAGAACACGGGCGTCACGGACGTGGTCATCGATCCGAACGATCCAAACACAGTTTACTGCGCTGCGTATCAGCGTCGACGCCACATGTGGACGCTCATCAACGGCGGTCCGGAAAGTGCGATCTACAAATCGACCGACGCCGGCGCGACGTGGAACAAGTTGCGAACCGGGTTGCCGACCGTAGAACTCGGACGCGTCGGACTTGCACTGTCACCTGTCGATTCAAATGTGCTCTACGCGACCGTTGAAGCAGCCGACAGGCGCGGAGGAATCTTTCGTTCAACCGATCGTGGCAGTAGTTGGGAGAGACGCAACGAGTTTGACTCGACGGCGATGTACTACTCGCGCATCGTCGCGGATCCAAAGGAAGTCGGTCGCATCTACGTGATGAACGTTTTCTTGATGGTTTCCGACGACGGCGGGCGAACGTTGCGACGACTCGGCGAACGGAACAAGCACGTCGACAACCACGATATCTGGATCAATCCGCAGAATACTGACCACTATCTCGTCGGCGGCGACGGCGGTATCTATGAGAGCTTCGATCGCGGCGCCACCTGGGACTTTAAGCAGAACCTTTCCGTCACGCAGTTTTACGACATCACAACGGATAACGCGAAACCGTTCTACAACGTTTACGGCGGCACGCAGGACAACTTCAGTTTCGGTGGTCCATCACGAACGCGCAGTGCTTCGGGTATCACAAACGCCGATTGGTTCGTCACTAACGGTGGCGACGGCTTTCGTTCACAAGTCGACCCGGAAGATCCGAACACGATCTACTCCGAATCCCAGAACGGCGGACTCGTCCGTTTCGACAAGCGCACCGGAGAACGCATCGGCATTCAACCACAGCCCGGCCGCGGCGAAGATCCGCTTCGCTGGAATTGGGATTCACCGTTCATTATTAGCCCGCACTCCCGCACGCGACTCTATTTCGCCGCCGACAAGCTCTTCCGCAGCGACGATCGCGGCGACACGTGGCAACTGATCAGCGGTCAACTATCGCGCAATCTCGATCGCGACAAGCTGCCGGTGATGGGTAAGGTTTGGGGGATCGATGCCGTTGCCAAGAACGCTTCGACAGCGTTTTTCGGCAACGCTTCCGCACTCGCCGAGTCGCCGAAGAAAGATGGGTTGATCTACGTCGGCACCGACGACGGGTTGGTCCAGGTCACTGAAGACGGCGGAAAGAACTGGCGCAAGATCGAGAAGTTTCCCGGTGTGGCCGATATGGCTTACGTCAGCCGCATCATCGCTTCAAATCACGATGCGAACACAGCGTACGTGAGTTTTGACAACCATCAGAACAACGACTTCAAGCCGTACCTGCTGAAAACAACCGACGCCGGACGCACCTGGACATCGTTGAGCGCGAACCTGCCGAAGAATGGTCCAGTCCTGGCTATCGCGGAAGATCACGTCAATCCGAACCTGCTGTTCACCGGCACTGAATTCGGTCTGTGGTTCTCGATCGACGGCGGCCAGAAGTGGATTCAGCTCAAGAGCGGATTGCCGACGATCGCGGTGCGCGATCTGAACATTCAGAAACGCGAGAACGATCTGATCGTCGGCACGTTCGGCCGTGGCATCTACATCCTCGACGACTACACGCCGTTGCGTTTACTCAAACCGGAGATGCTGCGACAGGAAGCGGCCGTGTTTCCGATGAAAGACGCGTTGATGTACATCCAGTCGCAACCGCTCGGCGGCCGCGGCAAGAGCTTTCAGGGTGAACGTTTCTACACAGCGGAAAACCCGCCGTTCGGCGCAACTGTCACGTGGTACCTGAAAGAAGCGGTCAAGACGCGTAAGGAGAAACGACAGGAAGCTGAACGGGAAGCCGACAGACGCGGCGCGCCTGTCGGTTGGCCCACTCGCGAACAACTGCGGGCCGAAGAAGAGGAAGACGCGCCGGCTATCGTGATCACGATTACAGACTCGACCGATCGTGTCGTTCGACGGCTGATCGGGCCAGTCGGTGCTGGTATGCAGCGACTCACGTGGGACCTGCGTAATCCCGCGGCAAACCTTTCTGCTCCTCCGCCACCCGACGCGGATCCGGATTTCGAACCGCCCTCAGGTCCACTGGTCATGCCGGGGACGTACAAAGCGACAGTCTCGAAACGAGTTGACGGGGTTATGACGCCGTTGGGCCAACCGCAGCAGTTTCAAGTGGTGGTCGAGGGTCAGGAAAACATGTCGATTTCGGATCGCACGGCGCTCGTCGAGTTTCAGCAGAAAGCGGTGCGTTTGCAGCGCGCCGCGAGTGGTGCGACTCAAACCGCGAACGCGTTGCGGCCCAGACTCACAGCGATCAAGCGCGCGATCTCCGAAACACCTTCGTTGCCGCATAGTTTGTATGACAACGCCATGGCGCTCGAAAAACGTGCCAACGAAATCATCCGCGCTCTTTCGGGTGACACGGAAGCCCGGAGACGCAACATGATCACGTCACCATCGATTAACGATCGCGTCGGTTATGTAGTGGGCGCGCAAAGAATGTCGACGTCGCGTCCGACGCAGACGCAGCAGAATCAGTACGCCGCGGCGGCGCAGGACTTCGAAGCTGTGCTTGGCCAACTGCGGCAGTTGATCGAAGTCGATCTCTCGCGGTTGGAAAAACAACTCGAGGCCGCGGGTGCCCCATGGACACCGGGCCGCATTCCGGAGTGGCGCGATCAGTA
>CBFGMX010000105.1:0-17889 GCA_965649955.1 uncultured bacterium | reverse complement strand
AGCCTCTTCTCACGTTTCAAGGAGGCGGTCACGCCGTACGTTTTCCGCCAGGACGTTTCTGTGAGCGATGCGCTGGCCAGCGTTCGGTTAGCGAAACAGAAGATCGACCGGCAGACCGAAAAGAAGAGCGGTTACAACGTGAAGCTGGGCCGCGGCGGGATTCGCGAGATCGAGTTCATCGCGCAGGCGTTGCAGTTGGCTCACGGAGGCCGCGACGATTGGTTGCGAGTCCCGCACACGCTGGTGAGCCTCGGCCGGCTCGCCGATCGCGCTTTCATCACCGAACACGAACGCTCTGAACTCTCAGATGCTTACTATTTTCTGCGCACGCTCGAACACCGATTGCAAATGGAGCACGGTTTGCAGACGCATACCGTCCCCGAATCACACGAGTCGCGCACGTTGCTTGCACGGCGTCTCGGATTCTCAGACGCGAACAAGTTCGACGCAGCTCTAAAAACCAACACCGCAAACGTGCGACGCGTCTACGATCGCCTGTTTTCAGAGATCGAACCCAACCTGCCGCCGGTCGTCGAAGAGCAAACACCCGATCGCGACACCCTCGATCAAGACGCGATACTGGCAACAGCATCCGCCCGCGTCTTCGCGTCACACACGGATGCCAAACTAACGAGGCGCTCGATCCAATCGCGCGCGAATCAATCACTCAATCCTCATCGGGCGCTGGTCCACGCTTCGCGCATCGCCGCCTCACTCGAGAAGACCGATCTTCAACTCCGCATTTCCGACGCGAACGTGACGAGCCTGATGAGACTCTGCGGCGCGTCCGACGCCTTCGCGGAAATGATCGCCGCCAACCCGGCTCTGATTACTTCACTCGGCGCCACGGCCTCAACGGCACTGCGTCGCGACTATCGCGCGATTCTTAGGTCCGCGATCGACGCGGAGCAGATTTTCCCAGGCGAACTCGCCGCGTTGCGTTTGAAATGGGCGGAACTGATGGCCGAAATCGGCTCGCTCGACACTGCCGACGATCTTTCAATGCTCGAAGCCAACCGCCTGCAAACGGATCTCGCGATCGCAAGTCTGAACGTGGCTTACCTGGTTGCGCGGCGCGAATTGGCGCGACGTCATGGTCCATTCCGCGCCGGACCACGCGTCGCGTTTTACGGCCTCGGACGTCTCGCGTCGGGCGGTGTCGACTACGGCTCGGATCTCGACATTCTCATCACTTACGACCCGCTCGTCCCGTCGCCCGTCAACGCGATGACGCAGGATCAGGCTTACTCGCGTCTTGTGGAACTGATGCTCGCCGCGCTCTCGAGCATCACGAGAGAAGGTTACCTCTACCGCATCGATTTGCGTTTGCGTCCGCACGGAAAGAATGGACCACTCGTGACCAGTTCCGATGGATTTCTCGACTATGTCCGCGACGAAAGCGCTCCCTGGGAGTGGCTGGCTTACGTGAAGTTACGCGCAGTGGGCGGCGACCAGGAACTCGGACGAATGATCGAAACTCACGCGCGCCACCGCATTCATGCGAACGCCCTGAAATTCGATGCGCGGGAGTTGAAAGAGGAGACAGTGCGCGTCCGCGATCGCCTCGAGAGAGAGAAAGGACGTCGCGGGCGGCAAGCGGGGATCGATATCAAGTATGGACCAGGCGGAATGCTCGACGTCTATTTCGCCGCGCGCTATTTGCAGTTGCGCGATGAAGTGCTCGACGAAGGCGAAGATCGTTCGACGCTCTTCACGCTCGAACGATTGCGCGAGGAAGGCTCACTCGCCGAAGACGATTTTGAAGCCCTGAGCACCGGCTATGGTTTGCTGCGGAAGATCGATCACAATCTGCGTCTGATCGTGGGCCGATCCACACGTTTGCCCGATCCCGATCATGTGATTGCGCGAGATGTAGCGAAGAGAATGGATTTCAATTCCGTGGAGTTACACCGAACACTGACTGAAAACATGGAGCAAATTCGAGCGGCTTATACCCGCATACTCGACTAGGTGTGGTGAGACGTTTCGGTGGCTTCATACCAGCAGCGCGTGCACCAGCGATGCGTCGCTTGCCGTTCGGAAAGTTCGAACTTTGCGTTCGCGGGCAACCTTTTAACAACTTCCCGTTGTTCGTCATCCAGTTCGGCCCACGACTTCAATCCGCGCTTTTCACACCGCGGACAGGCGGTATTAAATAATTCTTTCATAACGCACTTCGCTGTTTACTACCAAACTTTCCTCGTGTAAGTTAGCAGTCGGGGTGCGGGAAACCAAACGGTCAGCCTCGCGCATCAACGATCTGGCAAATCGGGTCAACGGAGAATCAATGTTTCGAATCAAGGCTTCCTACGCCGAACAAATGGAATTGCGAACGACACTCGAGCGAGCGCGCGAGTTTTTCGGCGAACTCCGTAATTTTGCGGATTTAATGCCGGGAATCGAAGGGATACGCAAGGAAGCCGGCGGCATCATGCGCTGGATCGTGCGCGCTGAAGTGCCAGTGATCGGCGCGGTCCATGCGAGTTTTACCGTGGAGAAGACTGAGGATTCGCCCGAGCGCCTGGAGTGGTCGCCCGCGCCCTCCGAAATGAAGAACTATCTCCGTTATGCAGCGGCGTTCGAAGAGCGCGGACACAAAGTACTGATCAAGATCGTCCAGCACGTCGAGCTACGCCGCAAACACGCCAAAGACCTCCATCGTTTTGCGATCCTCGTAGGCGAGGGCGCGATCAGCGCGGAGATGCAGAAACGCGTCCGCGAGATGATCAAAACGTTCCTGGAAAGAGCACGCGTGAAGCTCGAAGGTGAAGAACCGCTGGAGCAGGACGCGATGCTCGATCAGCCTGCTTAATCCGTGGTTTCTTTGCGCCGGCCGTAGCTGATCAGGTTGGCAAACATCCGGTACCCACCCGGCAAACCCGCCCGAAGCTGTCGATACCACACAAAACTCGTGTAGATGTAGTTTCCTCGTCCGTACGGCGCGACGAGCAGCCCGCCGCGCAAGAGCGGCTCACCCTGGTCGCGCGTTCCCAAGATGGCTGTGTACTTGGGATCCCACTCTTTCGGAAAGTAAAGGCCGCGCTCCTGGACCCAGTTCGCAAAATCGTTTTGCGTGATCTTGTTCGGAAAGTGCAGCAACGGATGGCGCGGTTGCAGGAACGTAACTGGCGCGTCCTCTTCCGTCACGCGATCGTCGTCGATGATGATCGGATAGGGCGCGAGTTGCGGACGATTTTGTCTGTCGTTCGGGTTCCACTCGTTCGTGCGATGATAGAACACGAGCAAGGTCCCACCGTCTTCAACAAACTTGAGCAGCCGGCTGTTGGACGCGATCAGTTGGGGATGCGCCTGGTAACCGCGATTGTCGATGATTATCGTGTGAAAGCCTGACAACTCCGCCTTCGCAACGTCGTCAACCGTCAACTCTTTCGCATCGACGCCGAGCGCCGCGAGCGCGCGCTTAAGAGTTTGATCGTAGCTCGGGATGTATCCCACTTTCCGGCCGCTCACCACGATGGCTTCTGCATAGACCAGCGGCACGGTGCGTTTCGCAATCGGTTCTTTCGGAATGGGCAGATCGACCGTGACGGCCATGGCTCGCTCACGCGCCTGGACCTGAGCCTGCGTGCTCAACGGCAACGCGGTGCGAACGACGATGTTTGCAACTTCGCTGGCGTTCGGCGCGATCCGGATCTCACGTCCCGTTTCCAGAGTTTGTCCCTGCACGCGCAGCAGTCCGCGAAACTCCGTCGGCAGATGGTTCTTAAGCCGAACCGTGAAATCGAGCGGTTTTTGCGACGTTGCCGGAGTGCTCACGTACGGCGAAGGTTCGACAGCAACGATCTCGACCGCGGGCGCGATGTCGCGTCGCGTTTCAGTCGCGACTGCGAACGAAACACCTTCCATCGACAGTTCAGCTTCGGTGACGAGCGGTTCACCAAAAAGACGACCGTCGTAAAGATGTTCGGAGGATGGCACCGTGAAAGCCACGTTCTTAGGCACGATGACATTCATAGTCGCCACGGTATCGGTGCCGGGCAACATCTTGTCCGCGGCATCGAGTTTTTGTTCGACTCCCAAGCCTCGAAATTTGAGTTGTTTGACGAGAATCTCCGCCATGCCCGAGTTCGTGAGCGTGGCGGCGAGCCGGGCCGGTTCGCCTGGCACGAGTGCGGAACCCGCGGAAGCGATCGCGACCGACGCACCGGCGGCGACCGCGAGTGCATTGTCTAGCCGTTGGGCCATCAACTTGAAGCGTTGCGGATCCGTATCGACTACGTCTTTCGGCGCCGTAAACGCGCCGCGACGTTTGCTGCTGAGTAGCGCGACGAGAAGTTCAAGACGGCGGTCAAGATAGTTTGTCAGCGGTTGGCCTTCGATTGTCGGCGCAACGAGTCGAGCGGCAACGGGTTCGGGCAAAGTCAGTCCGTCGAGAAATGTTTTTGCTTCGGCCGGAAGCGGCGGAGCGGCCGTGGACTGCTTCACAAGATTGTAGCGAATGACGCGCGCACCGCCTGCGGGAACGGTCCTGGGCCATGGACCTTGCGTAGCGTGTTTCTGCAATCCCGCGAGTGCTTGTTGCGCGTAGGTCGCGCCGCGTACCGGATCCATCTCGTTCGGATCGATCGTCACGATCTGAGGCGGGCCTTCTTTTCCCGTCGCCGTTTCCTGTCCGCGATTGCGTACGAACAGGCGTTTGACCTGCCACGCGCTGACCTGCGTGAGTTGTTCGGGAAACTTGGTCGCATCGCCTGCTTCGAAAAACGCCTCGATGAGCATGCGCCCGGTCGCTTGATGATGACCGTGGCCGCTCGCCGTATCGTGATTGGTGATGATGACGTCCGGCCGCAGTCGCCGAATATAAAGCACCATGCGCCGGAGCAACTCTTTTTCGCCCCAGGCGCGAAACGTCTCTTCTGCCGATTTCGAGAAACCGAAGTCGCGAAAACCGAGGAAATGAGGTTCAGAACCCTGCACTTCAGAGGCGGCAATTGTCTCGCGCGCGCGAATCACGCCGAGATCTTCGTAGAGTTCCGGACCGACAGCGTTTTGTCCGCCTTCGCCGAAAGTGGAAAACAGCGAGACAGTATGGACGCCGTATTTGCGGCGTAACACGGTCAACGTGCTGCCGTCTTCGTCGTCAGGATGCGCGGCGACACACATCACTGTCCACGGGTTTGTGAGATCGAGCAGGGCTTGATGAAGTGGCGCGTTGTCCGGTTTTTCCGTCTGCTCTGTTTGCGAGACGGCAGGAACCGGCAAAGCCAGCAGCACCAGCAACAGAAAACTCAAAACCACCTGCAAGTTGTACAGTTTCCTCATTGGCTCTTCATCCGCGCATTCTTTCCAGTTTGCCCGCGGCGACCATGCTGACTGAGATGATCGCGATCAACACCACGCCGTACGCGGCCGCCGCGCCGAGATTGAAGTCGCGCAGCTCAGATGCGATGGCGATTGAGATAGGACGGTTCGCTGGAACAAACACCAACACCGACGCCACATATTCGCCTAATGCGATCACAAACGCCAGCAGTGTCCCGGCAACAGCGCCCGGCCACACAAGCGGCAAAGTGACGCGCGTAAACCGTTGCCAGGCGCGCGCGCCGAGCGAACCGGCCGCCTCCTCCAACGCCGGATCGAGTTGTTCCATGCTGGCCTGAAGCGCGCGTACCACCAGCGGCATGAAACGCAGAAAATAGACGACCGGCAGTATCCAGAAAGTTCCCACGAGGATGAACGACCCGAGTAGCGAACCAGGCCGCCCGTAAGCTTCCGCAACCGAAACCGCTACGACAGTTCCCGGCAACGCCCACGGAATCAACACCAGCAACGACAACAACCGCCGCCAGCTCTTATCGATCAATCGTCCGCGGCTTCGTCTCACAAGCAACGTCACTACACAAAAACTCCAAAGCAGCGCCGCGACGGCCGCAATTGCCGACATTGCCAAACTGTTGACGAAAACTTCCGCCGCAAACGGCTCGTTGAAGAGACGAACGTAATTCGCAACCGTGTACGCGGACGGAAGTGTCTGCGTGGTCCACGATCCTTCGCGGGCGAAACTTACCAGCACCAGCGTCGCAACCGGCAGTACCAGGACGATCGCGAAAACGATCGCCACGATCGTCGCTAGCATTCGCGTCTTGCCGCTGGCGATCGCCGCTCGTCTGCGCGGCGCGCCTTTCATCGCCGCGGCCGCAAACCTTCGCGTCCCCTCGTAACGTTGAAAGAAGATCAGCGCCGCCAGCGAGATGACTGCGAGGACGACAGTTTCCGTCACGCCCATCACGACGTCGCCACGTTGTCGCGCTGTGAAGATCTCCAGCGTCAACACGCGCACGTTCCCGCCGAACAACAGCGGTGCACTGAACGAGGCCATCGACGTCATGAACGTCAACAATGCGGCCGCGATCAACGACGGCGTGAGTTGAGGCAGCAACACGCGCCGCAACACGATCGTTCGCGAAGCACCCAAACCGCGCGCGGCCTCGGCGAGGCTCGCGTCGATGCGTCGCAGTCCCGCGCCGGTGAGCACGTAAAAAAACGGGTACATCGTGTAAGTGTGAAAAAACAGCAACGCCCCCCAACCCTGCAGACTCCACGGCGGCGTTTCGAGCGCCAAGAGGTTCTGAACGGCGTGGGCCAGGATGCCGGTCTCGCCGTAAAGAAAGATGAAAGCTACTGTTCCGACCAGTGGCGGAAGGACCAGTGGTAGAGCAGCGAGTGCGGCAAAAACGCGGCGTCCGGGAAAGTCGAAGCGTTCGAACAGAAACGCCAGCGGCACGCCGACCATCGCGCAGAGCAACACCGTAAGAACCGACAAACCGATGCTGTTCACGATCGCTTCGACAACGATGCTTTGCGACAACACTTCACGGTAGTTTGCGAATGTCCACGTGCCGTCGCGTTGCAGCGACGTCGCGACTACGAAGAGATTCGGATAAATGACACCGTAGACAAGAACAACGAGCGTGATAACGAAAAGAAACGCAGATCGCTTGTTCATCCGCGTTGGTTTTGAAGGAGGGTGAGACGATCCGGGGGCAGTACCACCGTGCACTCCTGGTTCACAGCGAGACCATCGGGCTGCAACACGAGCGCTTCAAGCAGGAGTCCCGCGGCGTCGACGCGCACAGTGGAGGTAGCGCCGGCGAAGACGATCTCGCGGATGTTTCCGCGGAGAGAATTTGCTCCCGCACCCGAGTCGCCATTCGCGCGGAGTTCCACGTGTTCGGGTCGAATAGCAAGAAACACCGGTTGATTGAGTGGCGAGAGATCAGAATGTTTGATGCTGAGGCGTAGCGTGTGACCGCCTTCCAACGTCTTGAACTCGCCATCGCTCGTGTTGCTCGAACTCAATCGCATCGCCTGGATCAGGTTATTGCGACCCAGGAAACGCGCGACGGCGATGTCCGAAGGGTGCTCGTAGAGTTCGCGTGGCTCGCCGGACTGCATCAGTCGGCCGCCAACCATCACGCTAATGCGATCGCATAACGCAAATGCTTCTTCCTGATCGTGCGTGACGTAAACGGCCGTCAGTCCAAGGCGTGTAACGAGTTCGCGCAGTTCGCCGCGTGTTTCCTCACGAAGCGATACGTCGAGATTCGAGAGTGGCTCGTCAAACAGGAGCAGCGCAGGTTGAATGGCGATCGCACGAGCAATGGCCACACGCTGTTGCTGGCCTCCGGAAAGTTCGTCCACGGCGCGCTTTCCGTATCCGGGAAGTTGGACCAGCTCGAGCGCGCTTGCGACGCGTTCCTTCGTCTCCTCTTTCGCAAGGTGACGCGCGCGCAAGCCGAAAGCGACATTCTCGAAGACGTTCAGGTGAGGAAACAGGGCATAGTTTTGAAAGACCATGCCGAAGCCGCGTCGCTCGGCGGGCAAATTGGTTATGTCAGCGTTTTCAAAAAGGATGGTGCCGGAGTCAGGTTTCTCCAATCCGGCGATCATTCGCAACGTCGTCGTCTTACCGCAACCTGATGGTCCTAACAAACCAAAGAACTCACCCTGTGCGACGTCGAGTGACACATCGTCGACAGCTTTCGTCGAGCCAAAGCTGCGGGAGATGCTTTTTAAAGACAGCAACGGCATGTGAGAAGAGAAGTCATTGGTCATTGGTCATTGGTCATTTGAGATTTATCAATTGTCATTTTTGTTCACAACTACTTCTGCGGCTGCCATCAAGAGCCTGCCGGTCAAATGGCAAATGATAAATGTCAAATGACCAATGACCAATAATCATCGTCCTTTACCGCGGATTTCCGTGTCCCAGTATCTTAACCAATCGTTTCCGTTTTCCCGCAACAGCTCCCAATCAAGCGGCAGGCGAGTAAAGGGTTCGTTCATCCAGGCCGGTAGTTGCGATCTGTCGACGTCGGTGCGTACCGGCAAGCGATAGTACTTGTGCGCCGCGTAGACGAGACTCTCCGGCGTGGTCACAAATTCGTAGAACCGCCGCGCCTCTTCCTCGTTTGGACCACCGCGAATGATGGCGATGCCGTCAGTAATTACCGGCGTTCCACTCGCCGGCACGTGGTAATTCACAGGCAGGTTCTTTTGTTCCTTGAACAGTCGAACGTCAGGCATGTCCCACAACGTGACCAGACCTTCGCGGCGCGCCAGCTTTTGCATCAGCAGCGTGCCGTCGGCGGTGTATTCGTGAACATTCGCGTCGAGCCTGCGCAGCCACTCAAAACCCTGATCCGGCTTGCCAGTGTCTTTGTAGAACCGCCAGATCATCGCGCCAAAAATCGCGCGCATGGTGTCGGAAGGATTGGGGTTGCGAATCAGGACCTTGTCGCGCCACTTCGGATCCAACACGTCGTCCCAATCGCGTGGCGCGTCAGCGGCGTTCACGGCGTCGCTGTTGTAAGCAATGACCTGGGGCGTTTCAAAAGTGCCGTACCAGCGGTCCTTTTCGTCGCGTGACCCGGCGGGGACCTTGTCAGCCCAGGTGGGACGAAATTCCGCCAACAGGTTCTCTTCCGCGGCCGCTTGAAATGTCGTGTGCGACGCGCCCCACCAGAGATCCGCCTGCGGACGATTTCGTTCGACGCGCACGCGTTCGAGAATCTCGCGCGAACCCATGTCGAGAAACTGCACGTCCGCGTCCGGATATTGCTGCTTGTAGCGCGAAATGAAGTCTCTTAAGAGGTCCTGTCCGTGCGGTGTGTAGACCAGCAACCGGCGGCTGTTGTTGCTTCCGGAGCCACAGGAAGACAAAACAGCGAACGCGAGTAGCGCGAGAATCATCAGAGCTAGCTGTGGACGCATCGCGCTATGCTAACATTGAACCGCAAATGACTACGATGAAGCGCAGAATCATTAGAGCCGGCGGGTGGGGCGTTGCGAAACGTCTCATCAAACCAATTCCTATCGTCGGGACGATCTTCGCGGTCGGCCTGGCGGGCTACGAGATCCGAAGGAAGGGGTTGATACTGGGAACGGTCCACGTCGGACTCGACGTGACCCCGGTCGTCGGCACTGCAAAAAACGTACTCGAAATCTTCACGGGCGACCTCATCCCCGATAAGGCCGACCGCAACCACCGGTCATTACGGAAAAAGAGGCGCGCTATCACGCCAGAGGCGCAGAAACCGGTGGACGCTCAGTGAACGGCCGCGCCTGCGCGTAAGCATGGGCCAGCTTAAACAGCACCGGTTCTGACCAGTACGGTCCCAGCAACTGAAATCCAATCGGCAGCCTCTCCGCTGAAAGCCCGCAGGGCACGCTGATGCCCGGCACGCCTCCGAGATTCGCAGTCACCGTGTAAATATCGTTCAGATACATCGCGAGTGGATCGTCCACTTTCTCTCCGAGCGCGAAAGCGGTCGACGGGGCAGTGGGCGTGATGATCGCGTCGCAGCTTTTGAACGCGGTGAGAAAGTCGTTCTTGATCAGCGTGCGCACTTTTTGTGCTTTCAGGTAGTACGCATCGTAGTAGCCCGCGGAGAGTACGTAGGTGCCCAGCATGATACGGCGCTTAACTTCCGGGCCGAAACCTTCTTCGCGCGTGCGTCGATACATCTGCCGCAGCTCCGGGGTGTCTTCGGCGCGAAAACCGTAACGCACGCCGTCAAACCGCGCGAGGTTTGAGGCAGCTTCCGCGGTGGCGATGATGTAGTAGACGGCGATGGCATATTTCGCGTGCGGCAGATCGACGTCGACGATCTCAGCGCCGAGTTCGCGATAAACGTCGACAACGGCTTTAACCGAGTTTCCGACTTCCTCGTCGAGTCCTTCACCAAACAGCGCGCGCGGAAATCCGAGCCGGGCGCCTTTCAAGTCGCCGGTCAGCGACTCGTTGTAATCAGGAACAGGAACGTCGGCAGTCGTCGCGTCGCGCGGATCTCTTCCCGCGATGACTCCCAGGACGCGCGCCACGTCTTCTACTTTCTGAGCGAAGATTCCGACCTGGTCCAACGACGATGCAAACGCGACGAGACCGTAGCGCGAGTTGCGCCCGTAAGTGGGTTTTAGACCTACTACCCCGCACAGCGATGCCGGTTGGCGAACGGAGCCGCCCGTGTCTGAACCCAGCGCTATCGGGACGATTCCCGCTGCGACCGCTGCCGCCGATCCGCCCGAGGATCCACCGGGGACGCGGGTCGTGTCCCAGGGGTTGCGAACTGGTCCAAACGCGGAGTTCTCGTTTGACGAGCCCATCGCAAACTCGTCGCAATTTGTTTTGCCGACAATCACGGCGCCCGCTTCCGTGAGACGTTCGATGACTGTGGCGTTGTATGGTGGATGA
Organism: uncultured bacterium; assembly: GCA_965649955.1. Taxonomy (GTDB): domain Bacteria; phylum Acidobacteriota; class Blastocatellia; order Pyrinomonadales; family Pyrinomonadaceae; genus PSRF01. Next base: position 7,175 of record CBFGMX010000105.1, on the reverse strand, counting down.
TAGTCGCCGAGGATTCGCGAACCACACGACGCTTGCAGACCGCGAACACAGATGTTGTCTTTGACGGCGACCGGAATGCCTGCGAGTGGACCAGTGTTGTTCTGTTCAACGGCCGCGGCACGTTCGAGGGCGCCTTTGCGATCGATTTCGAGAAACGCATTCAACGTTTCGTTGAGGTTCTCGGCGGCGGTGACCGCTTGTTCTACTGTTTTTACGGACATGAGTTGTTAGAGCACCTTCGGGACGCGAAAATGACCTTCCGCCGGATCCGGCGCTTCCGCAAGAGCTATCTTTTGGCCCAACGACGGCTGAATGTCGTCGTCGCGCGACGAGTCGGTCTTTTCGCCTTCCGGAGTGAGGCCGCCGAGCGCCGGCGATACGTTTGCGGTGTCGAGCTGATTGAGTTGTTCGACGTAAGTGATGATCCCGGCGATTTGCGGTCCAAAGACCTTGAGTTCTTCTTCGTGCAACTCGAGATGCGCGAGTTGGGCCACTTTCTCGATGTCTTTTTCGTCTATCGGCATAGTTTTTCAGGATCGATGATAAAGTCGATATTTCCTACGACGGGCTGACCTAGTAGGGAGTTGATTCTGAAAAGCATTTGACCCCGCATTGCATGAAGTTGCTTTTGCCAGATCAGGTCGGCGACTGCGACGCGCAGCGTGCGGTCGTGCAAAGCAAGCGGCACCGCGCGGTCCTTGAGTCCTTCGCCGGCGCAATGTTTCCAGGCCGCAATCGCTGCTGCTTCCGCCACTTCCGGCGCGTTGCCGGAGGCGCGTAGAACCGCCGGTAGTGCTTTGATTAATGCTTCCACGGTTGTTGCGATCTGGGATTGAAACACGCAAACTCTTCACCCGCAAGTATGGCAAATCATCTGTGTGAAAAACTAATACTCGCGTCCGGTAGCCCGCGGCGCATGGAACTTTTAACGGCCGTGGGCTGGGATTTTGAGGCTGTAACGGCTGGGGTTGATGAGTCGCTCGAGCCTGGTGAAGGTCCGGCGACGTATGTACAGCGGCTGGCGAAATCGAAAGCCGAGGCCGTTGCGGCAAAACTGGACCACGGATTGGTTCTCGGGGCGGACACAACCGTCGTGGTTAACGATCAAATCCTGGGCCAGCCCGTTGACGATGAAGACGCTAAGCTGATGTTGCGGTTATTGAATAATAAATGGCACGAAGTATTGACGGGCGTCGCGTTGGTTCGTGTTGGTGGTCCGTCACGTGTGGATTATGAAACTACGCGGGTCCGTTTTGCGGAAATGAGCGAGAGCGAAATCGATTGGTATATCTCGACGGGCGAAGCGCGCGGTAAAGCTGGAGCTTATGGGATACAAGGCGCGGCTGGTCTCTTCATCGAAGAGATCCAGGGCGACTATTTCAATATCGTGGGACTGCCAATCAGGTTGGTTTACGAATTAGCAGGACAGGTTTAAGAGAACACCGATCCGCCGTCGACGTTGATGCCCTGGCCATTGATCCCGCGGCCTTCCTCGGAAGCGAGCAACAACGCCACCGCCGCCACTTCTTCCGGACTCGCCAGACGATTCTGTGGACTCATCTTCTTCAACGATTCCAACGCTTCATCGGCGCTGCGTCCCGTGCGGGTCGTGATCCGCTCGATGCCGCGCGTCACCATCTCCGTGTCAACATAACCGGGACAGATGGCGTTGACAGTGATGCCACTGGTCGCGACCTCCAGGGCCACCGAACGCGTCAATCCCATCACACCATGTTTCGACGCCGTATACGCCGCGATGTACGGCGCGCCGATCTTTCCTGCAATGGATGCGATGTTGATTACGCGGCCCCACTTCTTCTCCAACATCGCAGGCAGCGCCGCCCGCGTGCAGTAAAACGTTCCGGAAAGGTTGATCGCGAGATGACGTTGCCATAGGTCGTCGGAGGTTGTGACGAGAGTCGCACTTTCGGCGATGCCCGCGTTATTGACGAGAATGTCGACGTCGCCGAGCCGTTCGCGCGTCTGCGCAAACGTCTGCGTCACGCTATCCGGATTGGAGACGTCGCAGACGACCGCAATCGCACCGTTGCCGATTTCAGCCGCCACCTGTTCGACCTGTTCTTCGGTTCGCGCCGCTACTGCGATCCGTGCGCCCTCGCGTGCGAATGCTAGAGCGATGGCGCGTCCAATACCACGTCCACCGCCCGTGATTAGCGCAATTTTTCCGTTCAGCATATTCAGTGGCCGGTGAACCGCGGATCGCGCTTTTCGAAAAACGCACGCAGTCCTTCGTTGCAGTCTTCAGATTCGAAACAACGCAGTTGCGCCTCGGTTTCGTAACGCATCATCTGGTCGAGGTCCGCGCCGCTGCTCATGTAAACGGCCTGCTTCGCCGAGGCGAGCGCAATTGGCGGCGCGGCGCAGAGGCGTTGTGCGAGTTGTAACGTCGCAGTTTCCAACTCCTCCGGCGCGACCACCTTGTTCACGAGATTCAACCGCGCTGCTTCAGCCGCGTCGATCGAGTCGCCGAGAAAGAAAAGTTCGCACGCTTTGTTCGGCGTCACGAGTCGCGGCAGGAAATAAGTGCCGCCCCAATCAGGATGAAGTCCGATTTTTACGAACGACTGGCTGAACGTAGCGTTAGTGGACGCGATGCGGAGGTCGCACGCCAGCGCCAGATTGAAACCGGCGCCCGCGGCTGGACCATTGACTGCGGCGATCACCGGCTTGGTCATCATTCGAATGGCGCTGATCACGCGACGCCCGGCGCCGAGAAGGCGCGCGAACTCGTCGGCGTCGCGACGTTCCATCAGCTCGGCCATGAAAGCGATGTCGCCCCCGGCGCAGAATGCACGTCCGGCGCCTGTGATGACGACGACGCGAGCATCGCGATCGCTGCCGGCGTGCTCCAGCGCTTCCGCCAGGTCGCGGCGCATGTGTCCGACGAAAGCATTCAACTTCTCAGGACGATTCAGGGTGATCGTCGTGATGCCTTCAGCTTCGGATACGAGAATGTGTTCGTACATCTATCGACCTTTGAACTGCGGCTTGCGCTTTTCGACGTAGGCCGCGAGGCCTTCACGAGCGTCTTCTGACTGGAAAAGCTGTTGCTGCAATTCACGCTCGAGTGCCAGCGCCGACTCGAAAGGAATCTCGGAACCAGTTTGTACGGCGCGTTTGATTTTGCCAACCGATGTCGCCGCTTTGTTAGGCGTGGTGAATTGACGTGCGTAATCCATTACGGCGGACGAGAAATTTTCAGTTTCAAATATCTGATTAAGCAGACCCAGTTCTAATCCGCGCTCAAAGTCGAACAGTTGGCCCGTCGCCATCAACTCGATCGCCTTCGACTTGCCGACGATTCGCACCAACCGCTGCGTTCCGCCAGTTCCCGGCAGCACCCCGAGCGAGACTTCCGGCAGTCCCATCTTCCCGGCGCCTTTGCGGGCGACGCGAAGGTCAGCAGCCATCGCGACCTCCAACCCGCCGCCAACGCAGTGCCCGTTGATCGCAGCGATGACAAGCTTCGGGGTCTGTTCGAGACGCGAAAGCGTTTCGTTCGCGTGAAGACAGAAGTAATACTTGAACGCCGGAGTGACGTCGGAGAGCATCTGGATGTCCGCGCCCGCGCAAAAGAACTTATCACCCGCACCGGTGATGATGATCACCTGCACGCTCTCGTCCATGCGGGCCTTCAGAATGCACGCGTCCAGCTCCTGCATCATCTCATAGCTGTAGGTGTTAGCAGGCGGATCGTTCAGCGTAAGAACAGCAACGCCGTCCGCAGTCTTGTATTCAACTTTCATCCCTGAAACTCGTGGTTAACTTTCATCCGTTTAATCCGTGGCTCCAAATGCTGAGATTTTCGATGCGCAACGTCGTACTCGCAGGCTCCAGCAGCAGTCCCGGCGCAAAGCCTCCGAGAAAAAGCTGCGTCAGATGCTGTGCGAGCTCGTGCACGCCCAATTTGCCCTGCGGGTCGTACCAGTTATAGATCCAGTTCATCATTCCGAACAACGCATACGTCGCGACTGTGAGATCGACGGCGCGATTTTTGGTCAACTCCTGCACTTCCTGAAGTATCTTCCGCGCCAGCTTGGTGTAATTGTCTTTACGCGTCGACACGTGCGCATGCAGATCGCCGCGCAGCGATTCTGCTTCGTGCGAGAGCACTTTCATCTCGGCCATGTTTGCGGCGAAGAACGAAAGGTGGTTCTCGATAAAAATACGCAGCCTCACGACGGGTTCGTCGACTTCCTGGAGCTGCTGCTCGAGGCGTTCGAGCACGCGGCCGAAACAGTTGTCCTGGATCAGAAACAACAATTCTTCTTTCGAGCGGCAGTAGTGATACAGCCCGGCAAGGCTCACGTTCGTCGCCCGAGAGATGTCGCGCATCGACGTCGAGTGGTAACTCTTCTCGGCGAAGATGCGCGCCGCCGTACGCAATATGAATTCGAGTTTTTGATCGTGACGCGAAACCTGCAATGGTCTAAAGCCTCACATACTCAAAATCAAATGGCTTGCCCTTGATGCCCGAAGCGGGAGGTGCGATCCAGTTCGCGATCTTTCCGACTTCGTAAACCGGGTGCATCAGGCTGCGAACGTATTCGCGATCCTCAATCGTCGGTAACCACTCCGATTTGCGACGCTCAAACTCTTCCTTCGAAATCAGGTTGCCTTCGAGGTCGAACGAGTGACCGGCGTACTCGCCCACGTGACGGTGGAAACGTGGATGCGGCAAGTAGAGCCGTTCGCTGCGGCCTTCGTCGGCCAGCACCTTGTTCCAGCGCGCCAAACCCTTTTCGCAGTCCTTCACATACTCCGTGCGCAACACCTCGTTGAGCGCGTTGCGCAGCGGCACTTCACGCGTTTTCAGTTGACCGTCTTCCACGACGGTCATGTTGAAGATCTCATTCGTCGCGCTGTGATCCTTGTACTGTTCCTGTTCCTTGTAACGGCCTTTCAGACCCGCGGCGAAGAAGTCGGCGGCATTGGAACTGATCTCGCCGCCGAAGAGGTCGAGTGAATAACTAAACCAGAAGTTGATGTACTTCTGAACGATGTCGAGCGGGATGCCGCCGAGTTCGCGGACGTCGCCTTCTTTCATCAACTGCGCAGTGCGGCGCACCACGCGGCCCAGACCAGTGTCGCCGACAAACATGTGATGCGCCTCTTCTGTGAGCATGAAGCGACACGTGCGCGCCAGTGGTTCAAAACCGGATTCGGCAAGTGCCGAGAGCTGATATTTGCCATCGCGGTCCGTAAACATCGTGAACGCGAAGAAGTTGAGCCAGTCGTCGCACGGTTGATTGAAAGCCTCGAGAATGCGTGGTTTGTCCTGGTTGCCGCTGCGACGCGCCAGTAGATCGTCGGCTTCGTCGCGGCCGTCGCGTCCGAAGTAGCCGTGCAGGAGATAGACCATGGCCCAGAGATGACGGCCTTCCTCGACGTTCACCTGAAACAGGTTTCTGAGGTCGTAGAGCGACGGGCACGTTTTTCCGAGTTGCCGTTGTTGCTCGACGGATGCCGGTTCGGTATCGCCCTGGGTGACGATGATGCGGCGCAGTGCGTTGCGAAACTCGCCGGGAACTTCCTGATACGCGGGCCGGCCGTAGTTGTCGCCGAAACCGACTTTCGCGTCGGGTTGCGGTGGTTCGAGAAAGATACCCCAGCGATAGTCGGGCATCTTCACGTAATCGAAGTGGGCCCAACCTTCGGAGCCGACGTCGATTGCGGTGCGCAGCCAGACGTCTTTTTCCTGGAAACCCTCGGGACCCATTTCGCGCCACCATTCGAGGTAGTTTGGGAGCCATTTTTCGAGTGCTCGCTGAAGTTTCTTGTCTTCAGAGAGATTCACGTTGTTAGGAATGCGATCGTAAAGGTTCATTTGTTTAACCACAAAGAGTCACAAAAGGCACAAGAGGCACAAGACAGTTTGTGCTCTTGTGCCTCTTCGTGGCTCAAGTCCTCTTAAAGTCGAAGTGCGCCTGCGTTGGCTTGCCGTAGTTGGTAAGCGCGCCTTCTGGTCCAACGGCGTTGGGGCGTTGAAAGATCCAGTTCTGCCAGGCGGTGAGCCGGCCGTAGATCTTGGTGTCCATCGTCTCTGGTCCAGCGAAGCGAAGCGACGCTTCCATTCCGGTCAACGCGTCCGGTGACAACGACGTCCGTTCCTCGATTGCGACACGAATTTCGTCTTCCCAATCGAGATCGTCGGGGGCAAAAGTAATGAGACCGAGTTCTTCCGCTTCTGCCGTATCAAACGATTTCTTCTCGCCGAAGACGTCGTCGACTTTTTCAGGCTCCGCGAGGAAGCGCGACTGCAACCGGGTCAATCCGTTGCTCATCGGCAGCGCACCGGCGTTCATTTCGGAGACTGCGATCGAAGCGCCGGAATCCATCAACATGTAACTGCGATCCGATGCGAGCAAAAGTTCCAACAGGTTTCCGGCGAAACAACTGCCGGGCTCGACAATCGCGAAAAAGCTCTTGGCAGTGAGATCGAGACGCCGCAGCACGCGCGCCATGTGCAGGATGATCTCGCGTACCAGCCAGTGATCGCGATTGGCGTAAAGTGTTTGGTCCACGGATAAAACGGATTCAATCGAACCCTGTGTGCGGAGACAAACCAATCCAATCTCAGGCTCGTTGACGCGCAAGTGGAGCAGCGCGTCGTCGAGCTCGCGATAGGCTTGCAACGGCCAGTAGGTGTCACCGAGTTCGTGAATCTGTTCCGGCGTGCCGGGTTGCGTGCCTTCGGGACCAAGAATCGTCAGGTCCGCGTAGCGTTGTTCGCGATTCAGCTCTAATTTGACGTACCGGTAGTCTTGCAACGGGTTGAGTTTGATTCCCGGACCCGAGACCGTTCGTTCGCTCGCGAGTTGTTCGACGCGCGCTTTCATTGATTCATCGAATTTACTGGTCGGAAAATAGTCGTCTATTAATCCCCACTCCTTCGCCCGTTTTCCTTTCAACCCTTCGGCAAGTGTCGAAAACACATCCGCGCGATCGCGTCGCACTTTTCTCTTGTCGACGAGACGCGTCAGCCCGCCGGTTCCCGGGAGCACGCCCAGGAGCGGCACTTCGGGAAGGGAAACTGCCGAGTTTCCGTCGTCGACCAGGTAGATCTCGTCGCAGGCTATGGCGAGTTCGTAGCCGCCGCCGGAGGCTGTTCCATTGAGTGCGGCGAGATACCGGCGGCCCGAATGTTTGGAGTC
>CBFGMX010000104.1:0-17947 GCA_965649955.1 uncultured bacterium | reverse complement strand
AGAAAGCAGGCGGGAAGAAGGGCGGAACCAAGAAGGCCGCGAAGAAGGGCGGAACCAAGAAAGCCGCAAAGAAGAGATAACTCGAACCAGCAGGTTACAGCACGTACCTTCCACCGGCGCACAAAAACTTCTGAGGCCCACGGGGCCTTGCAAAAGAAACGACGAGACCTTCAAGCGAAGCTCGTCGTTTCTTTTTGTTCTTTGCTACGCTAGCTCGTGATCCGATCCCGCGGATCTGTGTTCGTATGATTGCCGTCGCGTTAGTAGAACCTGAGATCCCACCGAACACAGGCAACATCGCTCGCTTGTGTGCGGCGACCAACACACCATTGCACATCGTCGGTGTCACCGGCTTTCGCATGGATGATCGCGCGCTGCGTCGCGCCGGTCTTGACTACTGGCCGGAAGTTCAGCTCACCAGGCACCAGAGTCTCGACGCCCTCTACGCCGCACTACCCGGCACTCGCTTCGTATATCTCACCACCAAAGCCGATCGCGTCTACACCGATTGGCAGTTCCACTCCGACGATTGCCTCGTTTTCGGCCGCGAAACGCGCGGTTTGCCGGAAGACCTGCTCCGCGCAAACTGGGAAAACTGCCTCCGCATCCCCATGCTCAACCCGAACATTCGCAGCCTAAACCTCGCAACGTCCGTCGGAATCGTACTTTTCGAGGCACTCAGGCAGACAGGCAAATTTCAATGATGTAACCTGTGTTCAGTCACAGATGCAGCGAACAGACATTCGAAACATAGCCATCATTGCGCACGTCGATCACGGCAAAACCACGCTCGTCGATGCGATGCTGCGGCAGTCGGGGACCTTCCGGGAGAACGAACAAGTCCGCGACCGCGTCATGGATTCGATGGATCTCGAGCGCGAGCGCGGGATCACCATCATGGCGAAGAACACCGCAGTGCGTTACCGCGACGTGAAGATCAACATCGTCGACACGCCGGGTCACGCGGACTTCGGCGGAGAAGTCGAGCGGGTGTTGAAGATGGTCGACGGCGTGATGCTGCTCGTCGATGCCGCCGAAGGCTGCCTGCCCCAGACGCGCTTCGTGCTGCGCAAGGCACTCGAAGCACGACTGCCGGCAATCGCGGTCGTCAACAAGATCGATCGCTCCGACGCTCGTCCCGCCGAAGTTGTCGACGAGATTTACGAACTGTTCCTCGACCTTGACGCCACGGACGAACAGATCGAGTTTCCGATTCTCTACGCCGTCTCCCGCGACGGCATTGCAAAACGAAAGTTGGAGGACGACTCACGCAACCTCCAGCCGCTGTTCGACCAGATCGTCGAGTCGATTCCACCGCCGAAGGAACTACGAAGCGATTCGCTGCAACTGCTGGTCGCGAACCTCGACTACAACGACTACGTCGGCCGGCTGGCGATCGGTCGCATCTTCTCGGGCGAGATCAAGATCGGCGATCAGATCGCCGTGGTGAAACCCGACCGATCGATTCACAAAACAAAAGTCTCGCAGCTCTACGCCTTCGAGGGACTAAAACGAGAACCGGTCGAGAAAGCAGGGTTCGGCGAGATCGTCGCGCTCGCCGGCATCGAGCACATCCACATCGGCGACACGATTACCTCGTTCGATAATCCGCAGCCGCTTCCCGCGATCGCCGTCGACGAACCGACGATCGCCATGATCTTCGGCGTCAACAACTCTCCGTTCGCCGGTCGGGAAGGAAAGTACGTGACCTCACGCCAGCTCAAGGAGCGCCTCGACAAAGAGATACTCGGCAACGTCGCGATCAGGGTTGAAGATACTGACTCGCCTGATCAGTTCAAGGTTTCCGGTCGCGGGGAGTTGCAGTTGGCGATCCTGATCGAAATGATGCGGCGCGAAGGTTACGAGCTCCAGGTCTCGAAGCCCGAAGCGATTACGCGAAAAGTCGACGGCCGGCTGCTAGAACCGATTGAAGCGGTTGTCGTCGATTGTCCGGACGAGTTTATCGGCGTCATCACCGAAGCGCTCGGACGGCGCAAAGGGCAGATGACTAAGATGGTCAATCACGGCACCGGCCGCGTTCGGCTCGAGTTTGAAACTCCGTCACGCGGGTTGATCGGATTTCGCAACGAGTTTCTGACAGAGACGAAGGGGACGGGTCTCTTGAACACGATGTTCCTTCGGTGGGGCGACTGGCAGGGATCGATGCGCGGGCGCGCAACCGGTTCGCTCGTCGCCGACCGCACGGGCGAGACTACAACCTACGCGCTCTATAATCTCCAGGAACGCGGCACGCTCTTCGTCAGGTCCGGCACGCGCGTTTACGAGGGCATGATCATCGGCGAGAACGCGAGGCCCGTCGACCTGGACGTGAACGCCGTCAAGGAGAAGAAGCTGACCAACATGCGCGCGTCGACGGCGGACGAAGCGCTGCGACTCGTTCCGCCGAAAGAGTTGTCGCTGGAGCAGGCACTGGAGTTTATTGCCGACGACGAACTGGTCGAAGTCACGCCGGAGACGATCAGGTTGCGCAAACGAGTTCTTCCCGCCAATCAGCGACCGAAGAAGAAAGAATCCGTGGATTCTTAAAAGATGCGAACTCGTCTTCGGCTGCCGCGCATTTATCCGATCACTGACGCCCGGATCTCCCAAATCTCGCATGCGGAGCAGGTGACGCTGCTGAGCGATGCCGGAGCGACGTTCGTTCAGTTGCGCGAGAAAAACCTGCCGGTGCTGGATTTTTATAACGACGTCAAAGCGGCTCTCACCGTCGCCAGGCAAAGAGACGTAACCCTGATCATCAACGACCGGGCGGATGTGGCGCTCGCGGCCGGCGCGCCGGGCGTGCACCTCGGTCAGGATGACCTTCCACCCGAAGCCGCGAGAAACCTGCTCGGCGACGACGCGATTGTCGGTTTTTCAACTCACAATGTGGCCCAGGCAATCGCCGCCGCGGAGTTTCCCGTCGACTACATCGCGATCGGTCCGATTTTCGAGACCGGCACTAAAGCGAACCCCGATCCGGTGGTGGGTCTCGACGGTCTTCGCGCAGTTCGGAAAGCAATCGGGGAGCTGTCGTTAGTGGCGATCGGCGGGATCACGATTGAAAACGCGGCCTCCGTGATTGAAGCCGGCGCCGACTCAGTCGCTGTCATTAGCGCACTGCTCTCCGGTGGTCCTAGTGAAATTTCCCTTCGTTACCGCGCACTCAACCTCAATTTGTCCCGTGGATAAACATATTTTGCTTGCGTTTGTCATGGTTATGCGCGAGAATCGTCGGCGGTTTTCGAGTGCACCAGGGCTCGGGCACCACCCTCCTCTCAGCGGCAATATCCACCTTTGTTTGTGCGGAGTTCCGGACCTAAATGAGTTTCTTCGACTTACCGCCCATAATTGAGCGAATGTTGGTCGTGTCTGACAAGATCAGCGACCTGAATTTTTCCGTCGGACAGCCCCCGCAGGTCGAGATCAACGGCAAGCTAACTCCCGTGCAGCCGCTCGGGATGCAGAAGCTTTCGCCGTATCAAACCGAGATCATCGCGCTCACACTCATCCACGGAAACCCCGACGCTGCTGAGCGTCTCGCTCGCACGGGCACAGCCGACCTGAGCTACTCGCTGCCGTCCCGCGCCCGTTTCCGCGTCAACATCTTCCAGCAGCGCGGCGTGTACTCGATCGTGATGCGCGTGATCCCGACTGACATTCCTACCATCAAGAGTTTGGGACTGCCGTCTCAGTTGGCCGACATCGCCGAGTTGCGCAACGGTCTCGTCCTCGTCACTGGTCCGACGGGGTCCGGCAAGAGTTCTACGCAGGCCGCTATCATCGACATCATCAACGAGAAGAAGCAGTACCACGTCGTGACCATCGAGGATCCCATCGAGTACCTGCACCAGCACAAAGCATCCACGATCAATCAGCGCGAGGTCGGCCACGATACCCGCGACTTCCCGTCAGCACTGCGGGCCACGCTGCGTCAGGCCCCGAAAGTGATTTTGATTGGCGAAATGCGCGACTTCGAGACAACGGAGATCGCCCTCGAAGCCGCCGAGACCGGTCACCTCGTACTCTCGACCCTGCACACGATCGACGCGTCGAAGACGGTCGATCGCATCATCGGACTTTATCCCAAAAACGAAGAGCCGGTGATCCGGACCCGCTTGGCCCAAACGTTCCGCTACATCGTTTCTCAACGACTGATCCCGAAAGCCGATGGCAGTGGTCGAGTCGCGGCAGTTGAGATACTGCGCTCGAGTCCGCGAACCCGCGAGTACATCGAAGTCGGTGAGGTGGAAGGCAAGTCGCTCCTCGACGCGATGCGCGATGGAAAACTTGACGGCATGCAGGACTTCGACACGGTCATCAAAGGTCTCATCGAAAACAAAGTCGTCTCGCTCGAAGATGGACTGGCGTTCGCCAGCAATCAGAACAACCTGCTGCTCTCGCTGAAGGGCATGACGGCCGCGGAAGACTTCATCCGCCGCGACGGCGAGGCTGTGGCTGTCAACTCGTTCTCCGATTCCGGTTCGATGCTGGGGATGATCGAATAGTCCCGCCTTCGTTCAAACACCATCATGATCATTGTTTGCCAAAAATGTGCGACCCGGTTGCAGGTTGACGGAGAAAAGTCGCCCGCGCGGCCATTCAACGTTCGTTGTCCGAAGTGCAACGCCACGGTTAGTTCCGGCGTGGCGAGTCCGGCGTCGGAACATGGCGCGCTTGCGGTTGGCGGGTCTCCGTCGACGGAGCATCCTCGTTTTGAGCAGAACACGGCACGCGCCTACGAGCCTGCAAAGGTGAGCCAGAATGGGGAGAATGGCGCCGCGACTACCGAAGATTCCGTCCGCATGTTGGTGGAACTGCTCTCGAAGGGTGCCCATAACGCCCCGGAAAAACCCGGTTCGCGACCATCATGGGACCAGCGAAAGGCGTTAGTCTGCACCGCTGAACCCTACCGGGAGACAATCGCTCGACGTCTGACGCAAAGCGGTTATCAGGTTTACGTGGCCGAAGACACGCGCCAGGCCGTAGAAACAATGCGGTCCAACAAGATGGACGTCGTGTTGCTCGAGCCACAGTTTGATCCGGCGGAGCAAGGCTCGGCTTTTGTGGTCCGGGAGATCAACGTGCTTCGTCCGCCGCAGCGCCGTCGCATTTTTTTCGTCTTGATTTCGCCGTCAATGCGCACGATGGACGCGCATGCCGCCTTTCTGAGTAATGTAAATCTGGTGGTAAACGTGGCTGACCTCGACGAGCTCCATCGCATCATGGAGGTCACGTTGCGCGAGTTCAACGAGCTCTACCGCGACTTCAACCTCGCGTTTAATTTGACTGCTTTGTAGTTTGCCTATATCTGTGTAATCTGTGTTCGCCACACGACACAAACACGGGTATGAACAGCAATCATAGCCATCACCAACACTCGTCCAACAGCAGTTGGCGACGACTGAGTGTGGTGTTGTTTCTCACCGCGCTGTACATGGTGGCGGAGGTTGCGGGTGCGTTGTGGACCGGCTCGCTGGCATTGCTGGCCGATGCCGGTCACATGTTCACTGACGTTGCGGCACTCATTCTGGCGCTGACTGCCGTCTGGTTTGGATCTCGTCCGGCAACTTCCAAAAAAACTTTTGGTTACTATCGACTCGAAATCATTGCCGCCCTCGTGAATGGCGTTGCGCTGGTGGTGATGTCGCTATTGATTTTCTATGGGGCGTACGAGCGTTGGATCGAGCCGCCCATAATTCGCAGTGGGCCAATGATGGTCGTTGCAGCGGGTGGTCTGGCGGTGAATCTGATCTGTGCCTGGATACTACACGGGCGTCACGAGATTGATCTAAACGTCCGCGGCGCGTGGATGCATGTGATGGGCGACGCGCTGGGGTCTGTGGCGGCGATTCTCGCAGGCGCGTGCATGGCGCTGTTTGGCTGGTATCAGGCGGATGCTCTGTTCAGCGTGGTGATCGGCCTGCTGATCATCTGGGGATCCGTAAGGTTAATACGCGAGTCGACGAACGTGCTGCTGGAAGGCACGCCAGCGCACATCAACCTCGCGGCCGTTGAAGATGCGATTTTGGCCACAGACGGCGTCGCAGACGTGCACGATCTGCACGTTTGGACGATTACCTCGGGGCGCGATGCGTTGAGCGCGCACGTGATTCACGCCCACACGATCTCGCAGCCCGACTTGTTGCGAGAGTTGCGCACAAAGCTTCACGATAGGTTTGGCGTCGATCACCTCACGATTCAGATGGAAACCCCCGATTCTGAAGACGAGACATTTCATTTTTGTCATGCCGGCACGGCGTGTTTTAGATCGGACAGAGGTTAATTCCCCCAGGGCACAAGTATCAGAACCAAGAGCCAGGTTGCATGGAACTGAATCTACTACTCACGCTTGATCTGCGAGAACAAGCGGCGTTGCAAGCAGCGCTTGTTACGCACGGCGCTCCGGACGCGCTGGTGACGCTGGCTCTTACGGGCGCATGTCGCATCCGCTCGATGGAAGAGGCGCGGCAGTTGCGCAAGTGGCTGGCGAAAGCGCGCGCCGCGGACGAGTCCGACTTCGCGTCGTTGCACGTTATTGAACAGGCGCTCATCGATTTCGGTATTTGATTCAAATGATAAGGGAATTCGATCTTCAATACGGTTCTTCTCTGGTTAAGTTTGAAGCAGATGATGAGCGGTTTTCGCTGATCACGGACGACACGAATTCATCCGAAGTATTAACTGATGCGCAGGTCGGCGCGGCTTTTGACTCGCCAATCGCCTCGCCGCCATTGGACGAAATCTTCGACGCGGACGATTCCGTGCTGCTGGTCGTCTCTGACGCAACGCGGGCGACTGCCAGTGCACAAATCGTTAACCTGCTGGTGCGCCGGCTGGTTCAGCTGGGCGTCTCGGCCGGCAACATCGCCGTGATCTTCGCGACCGGAATTCATCGCCGTGTGTCCGAAGAAGAGAAACGCGAGCTGCTTACGCCATTCATCGTCCAACGAATTCGACTGTTGGACCACGATGCGTACGACGAGACGAAACTCTACTCGCCCGGAACGACGGCCAACGGAACCCCGGTGGAACTCAGTTCGGCGTTGAGAGAATTTTCGCGTGTCGTAGTGATCGGAGGGATAAACTTTCATTACTTTGCGGGCTTCACCGGAGGTCGCAAGTCGATTTGTCCCGGTTTGGCGTCAGCGAAAACGACCGAAGCCACGCACATGCACGCGTTTGATTTCGAGCGCGGCGGCCGCAGGTCGGGTGTTGGACCAGGATTACTGGATGGAAACGCGGTGCATGAAGCGTGTGAACGCGTGGCGGAGCTTGTCGCGCCGGCCTTTGTCATTAACACCATCGTCGACGAAAAGAAACTCGCCACTGGAGTGTTCTGTGGCGATTGGCGGTTGGCCCATCGAGCCGCGTGCAAACACTACTTGCAGCTCCACTCGTTTCGCATCCCGCAGAAGCGCGATGTGGTAATTGTAAGTTGCGGCGGCTTTCCGCACGACATCAACATGATCCAGGCGCACAAGGCGCTCGACATGGCGGCTCACGCATGCAACGACGGCGGCACGATCGTCCTGCTTGCTGAGTGCCGCGACGGATTGGGCCGCTCGGATTTTCTCAAGTGGTTTGAACCGGGGAACTCTCGCGCGCTTGAAAACCGGCTGCGAAATCGTTACGAAGTTAATGGCCAGACGGCGTGGTCGTTGATGACTAAAGCGGAACGCTATCGCGTCTGTTTGGTGTCGGCGCTACGTGAGGAGCAGGTCGAGAAAATGCGAATGGTCCCGGTGAGCACGATCGAGCAGGCTTTGGAGACGGCCGGTGCGAGCGAAGGTTTCATCATGCCGCGGGGCGCGGCTGTGTTGCCGCGATTAGACACTTAATTGAGTGGAGTTCAAGTTAACAACGTGTACAGTGCGTAGTTGGGAGTGGCGCGATCGCGACGCGATCGTTCGCCATGCAAACAACCGAAACGTCTGGCTCAATTTGCGCGACCGATTTCCGCATCCTTACACGCACGCCGACGCGCGAAACTGGCTCGATAGTGTCGTCGGCGTTACTCCCGAAACTAATTTCGCCATCGCTGTCGAGGATCAGGCGGTTGGCGGCGTCGGTTTCACGGTCCAACACGACGTCGGATATCGTTCGGCGGAGATTGGTTACTGGCTTGGGGAAGAATTCTGGGGCCGCGGGATCGCGACTGAGTCGCTGATCGCCGTGACTGAATACGCGTTTTCGAATTACGATCTCTGCCGCTTGTACGCGCATGTCTTCGAATGGAACCCCGCGTCGGCGCGTGTGCTCGAGAAGGCGGGTTATGAATTTGAAGGACGGTTGAAGAAGAGTGTCACGAAGAGTGGTCAAACGATCGATCAGCTCATGTACGCAGTGGTCCGTGCTTAACTGTTAAGGAGATGAGATGAAACTCACGACAAAACTCGTCGCGATCGTTGTTGTCTTAATCACTGCCGGGTCCATTCACGCACAGGAAACGACCGCGGATGGAAACGAAAAACGCGTCTCGTTGAACGAAGTGGCGGTGGCGCACGACGACGACGGCGTTGTCGCTCTCCAGGGGACGCTGCGAACTACGGCGCTCAACGGCTCACCTGATTCGCCGGTGACGAACGTTCGCCTCATTATCAAGAACACCAGCGGAATTCCATACTCGTTCGTCTCAGGTGTCGTGACCTTCTACGACGCCAACGGCATCCGCTGCGGCGAAGGGATCTTCAAAGCCGATGCTGTCGCAGTCGACGAGTCGTTCGAGACTGACAGCCCCGGCGTGCGTATTCGCTGCGAGACAAACACCTGGCGCATCGTGGCGACGCACCTGTTGCCGCGTATGCCGGCCACTCCGCCCACGGTGCCGCGGCAACCGTAAGTGTTTCGGTGTCGTGTATAAAGACGGATATAATTAACCCGAAACAAAAAGAGAAAGCAGGGTGGGTGATATGGCTGATAACGACAAGTGCGCACACGATGGATGTGGGTGCAGGGCGGAACGTGACAGTAAGTATTGCAGCGAGTATTGCAAGGATGCGGAAGACGCCGGCGTGACCGAAGTGGCCTGTGGCTGTGCGCATCCTGGTTGCAGTTTATGAGGGCATCATAGGCGCCCCGCAGTCTGAACCTTAATTCCCCTAACAAGTAGCGGTGTGACTTGCTCGTGTGACCGGCCAGACTCCACGGGAACCGGTTTCGTGCTGCTATACTCGCGAACGTATGGTCTCAACGCTTATCGAATTGCAGCGACTCAAGCGACTCGATCGCACCGGCTGGACTTTACGTGGGCTGCCAAACGGAACGGAATCAGTGGCGGCCCATTCGTTTGGTGTTTGTGTGGCGGCGATGTTACTGGCCGACGAATTGCTGGCACAGGGTGTGCCAGTTGATGTGGAAAAGGTGTTGCGAATGGCGTTGCTTCACGATTGGGCGGAGGTGCGCGTTGGTGACATGCCGCGGATTGCAACGGCTTATTTCGGCGCCGGCGCGCGAAAGCAGGCCGAAACTCGGGCGTTTGCCGACGTAGTAAGCGATCTAAAAAGAAATCTGTATGAGGCGCTCTACGACGATTACGAACAGCGAGAGAGTCTCGAGTCGCGATTGGTGAAGGCCGCCGACGTGCTCGATCTGCTGGTCCAACTGCTCGCGCTCGAACGCGCAGGCGCGCGTGGACTCGACGAATTCTGGGAAGTTGCGGAAAACCCAAACTTCCAGCTCGGCGACGCGGGCGACAGGATTGTTACGGAGGTTTTTCAAGCGGTCGTGAAGGCGCGGAGCGAAATCGCGTAAACCATGTTTGAGTTCGTAGCGGATATGATGTCGGGGCTGACCTGGCGCAACGTGTTGCTCGGGGTGATAGTTTTCATCATCACCTTCTCCGCGAGCCTCGGCCTCGTGTCCTTCATCCTGATCAAGTTACCAGCCGACTATTTCAGCAGTGCGTATGACAGGAGATTCTGGACGGATCGCCACCGGGCGCTGAGGATAACGGCTGCGGTCGGGAAGAACATTCTGGGTGCCCTGCTGATCGTGCTCGGGATCATCATGTCGCTGCCGGGTATACCGGGGCAGGGTTTGCTGACGATTTTATTGGGAGTCATGCTTGTCGACTTTCCCGGTAAGGATCGACTGGAACAGAAGTTGTTACATCGTCCTGCCATTAAGAACTCGATCGACAAGTTGCGGGCCCGCTTTGGCAGGCCGCCTTTGCAACTGGATTGAGATCTTAGTTGCACGAATTCTTCGTGCATTGCGCAGGCATTTGCATTAGGAGTTTCGCGATTCTCAAGCGTTTGACGTATGATTTGCGCCTTAAGAGTAATGTTCAACTATCTGAACGCCCACAGACTCGCTCACCCCCGGTTGATCCTGACGGTTTTCGTTGTTTTCGCTTTGTTCGTGACCTCGGGGTGCGGGCTGTTCGGTGCGAAAAAGAAGATTCAGGTGCCGCAGCTTCTGCCGGGTACGGAAGCAGGCAGGGACAGACTGTTTCAGGAGGTCAATCGATTTTCGACCGTGACCTCGATTCACGGCAAGGTCAATATTCAGTTTGAAGACACATCGTTTGCTACTTCCGGCATCGCCGATCAATATCGACTGGTTGACGGCGACATAACTCTACAGCGCCCCGGAAAGATCTATCTCGTAATTCAGTTTATTCTGGTCGACATCGCGCAGATGACTTCAGACGGCGAGCAGTTCCGCGTGGCGGTGTTGAAAGGCGACGAGCGATACAAGCGGTTCGTTAAAGGCACGAACAACGCCGTCTATAAGAAACTCGAAGAGCCTGCGAACACGGAAACAACGAACAATCAAAAGAAGGTGGAAAAAGAGACTGTTAGTGCGCTTTCAAACCTGCGTCCACAGCATTTGACTGATGCGTTCATGATTCGTCCAATCGATCCGAACGGGCCCTTGATCTACGCGCAAAGCGAGTTTTTCCAGGAAGAAGCAGACACGCGACGCGGTGCACAGAAGAACGCGCGAGTGATGCGTCCTTATTACGTGCTCGACGAGTTTTCGCAAACGAGCGGAAATGAGGCGAAACTAGCGCGGCGCCTGTGGTTCGACCGAGTTTCCGGAATCCGGCTTGCACGCATTCAGTCGTTTGACGATGCCGGGGTGCTGGTTACAGATGTGGCTTATTACAACGAAAAACCACTTGGGGCCGGTCCAACGGTTTCGTTGCCGAATCGGATCGAGATCACTCGACCGCAGGACCAATACAAGTTGAGCATCACCTATCAGGACCCGAGTTCCGTGGAGTTGGATCGTCCATACCCGACAAAGGCGTTTGTGCTGGAGAACAAATGGGGACTCAAAGAAGTCGATCTTGACGCCACGCATAGGAAAATCACCGCTAATAAATAAACAAATTGCCTGGTCAGTGATATAAATCTGAACATCATTTCGATGAGGACGATTCTTCAAGCAGAAAACCTGGTAAAGGTCTACCGGATCGGCAAAGTCGATGTGCCCGCGCTGCGCGGCGTGTCGCTGGAGGTGCAGGAAGGCGAGTTTGTAGCGATCATGGGGCCGTCGGGCTGTGGAAAGTCGACGATGCTTCACTTACTCGGCGGATTGTTGACCCCGACCGAAGGCCGGATCGTTATCGACGGCGAAGATATCACCGCTGCTTCTGATGCGAAGCGCACGGCGATTCGGCGCAAAAAGATCGGGTTTGTGTTCCAGCGATTCAACCTTTTTCCGACATTGACGGCTGAAGGAAATCTCCGACTTGCGGAGCGAATTCATGGCAACGGCGGTGGCGATCCGCAGCTTCGTCGCGACGTGCTCCGGCTACTGGGTTTGGAAGACAAACTGCATCACAAACCGCTGGAATTGTCTGGCGGCGAGCAACAGAGAGTCGCCCTGGCCCGTGCCGTTGTGACGCGTCCGGCAATCGTACTGGCTGACGAACCGACGGGAAACCTCGATTCGGAGAACTCAGCGCTCGTACTTAACATGTTTCAGGAGTTAAATTACCGCTTCAATCAAACCATCATCATGATCACCCATAATCCGGAGGCCGCAGCCATGTGCCGACGCATCGTGCAGATGCGCGATGGTCACATCGTCGAGCCTTCGCCATCTGTTCGCCTTTAATTCGCCCAATCGTCGTCGAACAGACTCGTTTTCTTGTTCCAGAGGAAACATGGATTTTGGTAGAATCAACCGACCCGCCAGCCGCGAATCGCGTGGCTGCTTACTTGCAAGCTGGAAAACGTGCGAGGCCTGACGACCACACTGAAGAAGATCTTCTTCTGGAATTACGCGCGCAATACCTGGCAATGGGATCTTCTTTGTGTAGTCATCCTGATCTTTATCTTTTTGACACCAAAAAGCTGGTTCGCGAGTAGCGAACGGCCTCTAAATTACGGGCATCAAAACCCCGTCGCCACAAGGGTGGTTTTAAGTCCCGAACTTGTTGTTAATGAAACAGATAGAGGTCAAATCGAGCAGCGCGTTAAGGAGCTGACCGGACGGACGCAGGTGGAGGTTGTTGCGATCCGGAAAGTGGTCGATGCGCAGGGACGAACCCGGAGCTTCGAGGTTGACATACGGTAGCCTTTCCCTATAATTGCGAGGTTTTTTGCGAGCCCCGGGGAGAGGAGGAGAGTTGAAGCAAGGAGCACATATGAAGAGATTGGTTTCTTCAGGCCTGATGATCGCCTTAATAGTTTCCGCGTTCGCGGTGGTTTCGCCGACCGCGAATGGACAGGGAGCAGGCCTGGTGAGTTCGGTTCTGAGCCGAATGGAGAAGAACCGGCAGAGTTTGAAGTCGCTGCGGGCAGGCATCAACGTCGTGAAGTACAACTCGCAGCTCGGAATTGAAGATAAATACAGGGGAGTCGTTATTTATATGCCCACCGGCGGACGTCAAGCCGCGGTGAGGATCGACTGGACCAGCCCGCGGAAAGAGTCGCTCGCGGTTAACAATAATCGTTACACTGTTTACCGGCCTAATCTGCGGACGGCCTACCAGGGCGATTCCAGCAAGATGGCCAACAACGACAACAACGCAGGCAGCCTGTTGTCGATGATGAGCATGTCAAAGGCGCAACTCGAAGCGCGCTTCCAGCCGGTGAAGGACGTGCGCGAAGAGACCCTGTGGGGTGGCGTCAGCACAATCCACTTGACGTTGGTCCCGAAAGGCAAGGCGAGCTACAAGTACGCAGAAGTCTGGATCGACGGCGCTGGCATGCCGGTACAGACCAAGATTGTCGAGAAGAACGACGACTCGACCACGATGCGCCTGACCGACATGGAGAAGAACGCGAGGATTTCCTCGAGCGACTTCGATATCAAGCTCGATTCGAACGTTAAGATCGTCAAGAGCTAACGGGATTTCAAAGCGGTCCCATATTTGCGAAGGGTTCTGTCATCAAAACAGAACCCTTTGTTGTTTTGTAAGTGTTTTTAATTGATGGTGCAGTTTCGTTCCTGTGTGTCCCGCGCTGGCGGGACCAAAGTGAAAGAGTGAATTCCTTTTAAATGCGTCTTCCGCTTGCTGGACGAAACTGAACACCGGTTGCGTTGGACCGCGTTTGTCGCATATTCTTCGGGGCGAACTGCTGAACAGTAAATGAGGAAAACAACCTTTCTAAAACTGAAAGTGCGCGAGGCGAGCTTTATCACCCGCGCATTGCTTTCAACCCGTCATCCTGTTCTCGCGCACCTGATTCCAATGCGCCGTTGCAATCTCGCCTGTGGTTATTGCAACGAATACGATCACAATTCGAAGCCTATTAGTCTCGACGTCATTAAGTCGCGCATCGATAAGCTGGCCAAACTCGGAACTTCAATCATCACTATCTCCGGCGGCGAACCGATGATGCACCCCGAGCTGGACCAGATCATCCATCACATTCGCGTGCGGGGCATGGTCGCCGGTCTGATCTCGAACGGTTACTACTTCACGCCGGAACGTATTAAACGTCTCAACCACGCGGGCCTTGAATACCTGCAAATCAGCATCGACAACGTCGAACCCGACGAAGTCTCGCGCAAGAGCTTGCGCGTGCTCGATAAGAAGTTGCGATACCTATCGGAGTACGCCGATTTTCATGTCAACATCAACTCCGTGATTGGCGGCGGGATCAAGAACCCGGACGATGCGTTGACTGTCGCGCGCCGCGCGGTCGAACTTGGGTTCTCAACTACCGTCGGTGTGATTCACGACAGCGACGGCACGTTGAAACCCCTTTCACCAAAAGAGAAAGACATCTTCCAGCAGGTTAAGAAGCTCGGTAACAAGGACCACGCGCGTCTGAACTGGTTTCAGGACAGTATTGCGGAAGGTAAACCTTACAACTGGCGCTGTCGTGCCGGTGCGCGGTATCTCTACGTTTGCGAAGACGGGTTGGTCCACTGGTGCTCGCAGCAACGTGGCTACCCGGGGATCCCGCTCGAACAGTACACGATGGAAGATTTCGATCGCGAGTACAACACCGAGAAGTGGTGCGCACCCACGTGCACGTTGCAGTGTGTGCACCAGGTCGGAATCCTCGACAACTGGCGCGATCCGCAGAAGTCACCCGCGCAGATGGCCCAGGAACAAAAAGACGGAAAAGGCGTTGGTGAAATGATCGGCGCCGACTAAGACGAACCGTTTTTCAGAAACGTGTGATCCACTCGAAGTCTTTCGAACGCCCATTCGGTACCTCATGATGCGGTCGCGAGCAAAACGTCTTCTAACGATCGTTGCATTGCTCTTAGTTTCCTACTCCAGTCCGACCCTCTCTCAACAGAACACGGATTCTCGTGTGTTCAGTATCAGCGTCGTCGACGAGGATGGAAAACCGTACGCCGGCCTGAAGCCGGAAAACTTCCAGGTGTGGGTCGACAAGACACCGCGAAAAATTATCTCGCTTACAACCGAGACTACACCCGCGACCGTCGGAATCCTGTTTGATCTTTCCGGTAGCTTTGGTCCCCCCCGCAAAAAGGAGTCGACGGCGTTCCGTCGAAAGCTCAGTGACGCGCTCACGCGTTTTCTGGCGGTTAACAATGCTGAGAACGATTACTTCGTTGGTACCTTCGGAACCAGAGTGGCATTCAGTCCAACCTGGACCGGTCCGGCAGAATCGATCCTCGAAAACATGGACGCTCCCGAAAACTACGGCCAGACTGCCATGTACGACGCGCTCCATCACGGTATTCAGAACCTGATGAAGAGTCGGCACTCCAGGCGCGTGCTTCTGATTATCAGCGACGGCGTCGACAACCAATCCAAACGCACCTACAAAGAGGTGGCGGAGCTTGTAAAAAGATCTGATGTCACGATCTATGCAATGGCGGTATATGAGCAAGGGACCCGCGGTACTGCACTTGGAGCGGAAGGGCTGGAAGTACTCGACGATTTAGCGAAACTGTCAGGCGGACGGGCAGTGTTTCTCAATTCTGCCGCCACAGATGAAGTTGTGAACAACGCCTTCGAGATAGTCGCCGACAATCTGAAAAGCCAATACCAGTTGTCGATCGAGAATGAACCCGTAGCTCGAAGTGGGAAGTGGCACAAGTTGAAACTAAAGCTCAACCTGCCTGATGAGAAGGGGCAGCCGAAATTGGATATCTGGAGCCGTCCCGGTTACTACCAGTGAGTCGCGTTCAGGTGCGCGTTCGACCAAGCGCGCCACCGACTGTGGAGACACTCACCGAACTCGACAGGCCCAACCCCGACAGACGTCCAGCCATCACAACAATCGTTTCACCTTGCTCAACGATGCGTGCGTCGAGCAACGCCTGCTCTCCAATCCTCAACATCTCCTCAGTGGATTGGGCCTTCGGCACCAGCAACGGATCGACAGCCCAGATCAGCGCCAGTTCCGCTTGAACGTCCGATCGGTGTGTTAAGGCGACGATCGTTTGATCGTGGCGCAGGGCTGAAAGTCTGCGGGCCATCAAGCCGGAAGCGGTGTAGACGGCCGTTACTCTCGTTCCCATCTCATCCGCCGCGAATGCTGCTGCTTCACACAACGCGCGACTAACCCGGCCTGATTGCTTGCCCGTCGGATTGAAAATCTCAGACTTCTTACCCGACTCGGCCGATTCGATAATGCGGCACATCGTGGATACCGCTGCGACCGGATACTGCCCGGTGGCGGTTTCATTCGACAGCATCACGCAATCGGTTCCGTCCCAAACGGCATTGGCAACATCCGACGCTTCAGCACGCGTCGGACGCGGGCTAGAAACCATCGATTGCAACATCTGCGTTGCTGTTATCACCATCTTCCCGGCCGTGATCGAACGGTCGATGATCCGTTTTTGATAGACGGGAACCAACTCGACGCTCGTCTCAACGCCGAGGTCGCCGCGCGCGACCATGATGCCGTCCGCGGCGTCGATAATCTCGTCGAGATGATCGATTGCTTCCGCCTTTTCGATCTTGGCGATCAGCGGCGCTCGTCCACCGGCCTGGGCGATCAACTGCTTCGCCCGTTCACAATCGCTCGCCCGCCGCACAAACGACAATGCTATGTAATCGGTCTGCTGTGCGACGGCCCAATTGAGGTCGACGACGTCTTTCTCAGTCAGCGAGTCGATAGGCAACTCGACGCCCGGAAGATTGATGCCTTTCCGCTCGCCCAACATGCCGCCGTCGATAACGCGGCAGATGACGTCCGTGTCGGTCGTACTTTCCACGATCAGCGCGATGGCACCGTCGTCGAGCAATAAACGTGTCGTCGGCTTTACGACGCTGGCAAGATCGGGATAGTTAGTTGAAACCTGCTTATCGTCTCCCACCACCGGACGAGTGGTGATTATGAACTGTTGTCCCGAAACGAGCTTTACCGGTTGATCGTCTTTCAGTTCACCGGTGCGGATCTTTGGGCCCGAGAGATCCACGAGGACGGCGATGGGCCGGCCCATTCTGCGCGCGGTCTCGCGAGCGAGACGAATGTCTTCCGCTTTTTCTTCATGGGTGCCGTGCGACATGTTGATGCGCACGCCGTTGGCGCCCGCGGCCAGGAGGCGTTCTACAACCTCGGGCTCGCGCGAAGCGGGGCCCAACGTGATTAGGATTTTGGCTCTTCTCAAAGTTTCGACCTGTCAGACTGATGTGTGTTAAGGGGTGGAAGCTTTCAAAGCGCTTTCGACGGCCTCATCGATTCTCGCGGCTGCACTCGGTCCAAACCCGACCACGCGTTCGACGAACATCCCCTCGCGATCGAAGACGAATGTTTGTGGAATGCCGGCGTTGTCGGAAAGCATGAACGTTACCAACTCTTCGTCGGGGATTGCGAGTGGGTAGTGGATGCCGAGTTCTCGCGCGAAGCCGGGAATCTTGTCCACGTCGTCAGGACCACCGACGTTTAGACCGATGACCTGGAGACCTTGTTCTTCGTGCTTCTTCTGCAACCCGATCAGGTGAGGAATACTTTTGCGGCACGGATTACACCACGTCGCGTAGAAGTCGAGGACAAGGACTTTTCCTTTGTACTCCGAGAACAAGCTGCGTTTGCCGTCGGAGGTTGTCCATCCCATGTTGTTGATGGAAGAGGCTTCCAGCGGAGGCATGGGGAAGGTGGTGTTTGCCGGAGGAGCAGGGATGACGGGAGTCTTCTTCTCAGAGACTTGTACGTCGGTGGCGTTGCAGGACGCGAGGAGGAGCAGTCCGCAGAACAGTGCCACGGCCGGAATTAAGCTGCGTTTCTTTCGTCGGTTCATCACAAGTTCTCAGATTCATCGTCCGAACGTTCGGTTTGTTCGCTGGGGAGCGATTCGCCGGGAACGCGGTACTCACCCTCGACCCAGCGTCCCAGGTCGACAAGCTGGCACCGTTCGGAACAGAAGGGACGATACTGATTATCTTTCCAATCGACTGGTTTCCTGCAGGTTGGACACTTCATCGCCACTAAGAGTCGCAAGTCGACTGGCGCAAGCTATAGCGCTGCCGGTCGTTTGATCAGTATTCGTCGTTTGACGAAAGCGATCGTACCTGCGCGGCGCATGGCGTTCAAGCGGACGGTCACGCTTT
>CBFGMX010000103.1:0-18416 GCA_965649955.1 uncultured bacterium | reverse complement strand
CTCACTGCCACGATGTTCGAGCCAGTGACGGTACATGACGGTCAAGATCGCGACGAGCGGGATCGCTAAAAATATTCCGGCGACGCCGGCGAGTTTCTCGCCCGCCAGGATCGCGAAGATAACAGCCAGTGGGTGAAGGTGAATACCCTGCCCGATCAAACGCGGATAGATGAAGTAATCGTGGACGATCCTGAGCACGCCGAGAAATAACAACACGAGAAACGCGTTGAAAGGGCCGGCATGCAGCGTCGCCAGGATAGCCGCCATAATCGCGACGACCAGTGGACCAGCCAGCGGAATAAACTCAAAAACACCGGCAATAAACCCCATTACCAACCCGCCGGGCAGACCGAGCAACGTAAACCCAACCGCGCAAATGACGCCGATAAACAAACAGGCGGTCAACTGCGCGCGAATATACGCCGCCAGTGTGCTGTTCACATCCTGGAAAAATTCATCGCCGCGCCAGCGCCAACGACCACGAGGCAACATCAGCAACGCCGAACGTCGAAAACTGTCCGCATCCTTCAACAGGAAAAACGCAAGAATCGGTATCAGCACCAGCCACGGCAGGTAAACCAAATAACCCAACGAGGCCGCCGCAAATTCAGTTCCTGTATGACTGACCCTGTTGAGGACCTCAGGAACCGCTTTGTTCACGGCGTTAGCGACCGGGCCAGGCAACCGACGTAAACGCCACTCCTCCACAAGCTGCGGCGCCTTCTCACCCACTGACTTCCAGTACGCCTTCGACTGATTGACGAATTCCGGAAACTGGTTGCTCAAACTCGGAAGGACAACAAAAACTGCTGTCACTACCGCGGCGAGAAGAATCAGGTAAGCAATCGCGATCGCGGCGACTTTGGGTATCGCAATCTCGCGCTCACCAATCCGTCTTGGCTGTTTTAAAAATTCGACGAGAGGCGAAACGAGGTAGGCGAAAAAGATCGAGAGCACCAGCAACAGAATGATTCCGGTGATCTTCGAGATAATCCAAAGCAGGCCGATGACGACAAGCAGGATGAAGATAACTCGCAGGATCACGCGAGTCGGCGGTCCGTACGCTTCTACGGCTGCCTTCGCTGCCGAAACCGCTACGTCTTTTGTTTCGTTCGCTGACATACGCGAGCGGCCGCCGCGATTAAATGCGCGCGTGCAACCGGCCGATCATCTCTCCCACAGCCTTCTGGTCCTGAATACTCAATCCTCTGAACTCGACTCCAAACGTGTCGGCAGTTGCGTGATGGACCACTTCACCCGCCAGCGACAGCGCGTCATCGCCGTCGATCAACAACATGCCCAGCCGGTCGCCAACTCTAACGTTTGGCGACGCGGGAAGGTTCGTCACCCTTACTCCGCCAAGACTGATGTCCTGCGGCTCGCCAATCCCAATCGACTCCTTGATGCTCTCGTCTTCGATCGCCAGCGTCAAACGTGCCGTCACGTAGTAGCGTGGATAACGTCTGCGATCGTAGGAGGGGGGAACTTCCTCATTCAAGTTGGGAGTCGTCATCGGTCTGTCCTCGACAGTCAATTCGGGGTGCGTGACAAACACGGATTAGTGGGTAAGGTCGTCTTCTTCGCCCGCTGCTTCTTCCCCTTCGCCCTCGCCCTCACCTTCGGCTGGAGGCGGCGGCGTGACGCGCGGAGCGGCCGGTTCCCAAACGAGACCTCTCCACTCGTCCGTTTCACCCAGCAACTGGAGCGCCGCCAGGGGGTGACCGGGATGCCGTTCGATGCGCAGGACTTCCGCGATAACCTGCAGCCTCTCGCCTGATTCGCCCAGCACTTCGAGGCGCACGCGACTACCAACCTCGGGCAAGTGGCGCGGCAAGTGGACCAGTGTTCCTTCGGGCCCGACGTTCTCCGTCGTTCCTTCCGCCACGACGTGAGCGCCGCTCGGTTCGTCCCATTCGGCTTTTACTTCCAGCGTGGCCAGATAGCGTGGTCCGGAACGATTGTCGTGCTCGGTATGTCGGGACATGTTCATTCCTCCTCCGCCCTTAGCTTTTCCAGAACTGAAAAATCTTCAAGCGTTGTGACGTCTCCCGCGACTGAGCCACTGGTTGCGATCTCGCGCAGCAGCCGTCGCATGATCTTGCCCGATCTCGTCTTCGGTAACGCGTCAGTGAACCGGATGTCGTCAGGGCGCGCGAGCGCTCCGATCTCTTTTGTGACGTGGGCGCGCAGTTCCTGGTTCAGCGCGTCCGACGGGTGGTGAGACCCTTCGAGCGTCACAAACGCCACAATCGCGGATCCTTTTAGTTCGTCAGGGCGGGCCACCACGGCCGCTTCGGCAACAGCAGAATGCGAGACGAGGGCACTTTCGACCTCCGCAGTTCCGAGCCTATGACCGCTTACATTAATTACATCGTCGATGCGGCCCATTATCCAGAAATAACCATCCTGATCCCGGCGCGCGCCGTCGCCCGCGAAGTAGATGCCTTCAATTTGCGACCAATACTGTTCGCGATAGCGATCGTCGTCGCCCCAGATCGTCCGCAACATCGACGGCCAGGGACGTTTGATCACGAGGTAGCCGCCCTGATTCGCTTCGACGGGCTTGCCGTCACGGGTCATCACGTCCGCTTCGATACCGGGGAAAGGTTTGGTGCCGGAGCCGGGTTTGGTGGGAGTGGCGCCGGGAATGGGCGTGATCATGATCGAACCGGTTTCGGTTTGCCACCACGTGTCCACGATCGGACAGCGTCCTTTGCCGATAACTTCGCGGTACCACATCCATGCTTCGGGATTGATGGGTTCGCCGACTGTGCCGAGCAATCGCAGGCTGGAAAGGTCGTATCTCAAGGGCCAGTGTTCGCCCCATTTGATAAACGCCCTGATCGCGGTGGGGGCGGTGTAGAAGACGTTCACGCGATGCCGCTCGATCATGCTCCAGAATCGATCGGGTTCGGGGAAGTTTGGCGCACCCTCGTACATCACAACGGTCGCGCCATTCGACAGTGGACCATAGACGACGTAGCTGTGTCCGGTGACCCAGCCGATGTCGGCGGTGCACCAGTAGATGTCTTCGTCCTTTAGATCGAAAACCCACTTCGTCGTGAGATGGACCTGCGTCAGGTAGCCGCCGGTTGTGTGCAGGATGCCTTTGGGTTTACCGGTTGTTCCCGAGGTGTAGAGGATGTAGAGCGGATGCTCGCTATCCAACTCGTCGGCGTCGCAGTTGGCGTTGACGGTGGCCATCAACTCATGCCACCAGAAATCGCGTCCCGGTTGCATGTGCTGTTGCGATCCGGTGCGCTTAACGACGATACAGCTGTTGACTGAAGGCGTTTGCTTGAGCGCTTCGTCAACTGCGGCTTTAAGCTTTACTTCATTGCCTCGACGCCAACCGCCGTCTGCGGTCACGACCACCTTGCAGCTCGCGTCGTTGATGCGATCGACCAGCGCCGAGCTCGAGAAACCGCCGAACACTACGGAATGCGTCGCGCCGATGCGTGCGCACGCGAGCATCGCGATCGCCAGCTCCGGAATCAGCGGCATGTACAAAGCAACGCGATCGCCTCGTTGAACGTTACGGCTTTTCAGAACGTTGGCAAACTTGCAGACCTCCGTGTGTAGTTGTTGATAGGTGAAGGTGCGGGTTTCGCCGGGCTCGCCCTCCCAGATCAGTGCGGCCTTGTTGCGTCGCCAGGTCGGCAGATGCCGGTCGAGACAGTTGTAAGAAATGTTGATCTTGCCGCCGACGAACCACTCGGCGTGCGGCGGGTCCCACTTCAATACCGTGTCCCACTTCTTGAACCAGTGAAGTTCTTCTGCCATGCGCGCCCAGAAGCCTTCGGGATTCGCGCTCGCCTCGGCGCGGAGTTTTTCCAGTTCTGCTTCCGATTTGATGTGAGCCTGGGCGGCGAATTCAGGCGGTGGAGGGAAGATACGTTCTTCCTGAAGCACTGATTCGATGTTAGTGGTAACAGTCGACATGGTATCTTTTCTAAGTTTTATTTTGAGTTGCCTGTGTATCACAGAATTGCGTGAGGCCACAACAGCTTAGGAGTTGGAAACACTGATGGATCTTTACGTCGGCACCAGCGGGTACAGCTACAAGGAATGGAAAGGCATTTTCTACCCGGAGAAGCTGGCGGCGAAGGACATGCTTCAGTACTACGCGTCGAAGCTGCCCGCGGTCGAGCTCAACAACACGTTTTACCGCTTGCCGCAACGCAGCATGGTGGAGAGTTGGAAAGCCCAGGTGCCGGACAACTTTCGCTTCTCGGTGAAGGCGTCGCAACGAATCACGCACTTCAAACGGCTCAAAGACGCGGCCGATGAAACCAAATACATGCTGGAAACTGTCTCAGCGCTCGAAGATCGTCTGGGAGTCGTGTTGTATCAACTACCCCCGAACATGAAGAAGGATCTCGAGCGACTGGAGACGTTTCTCAAGCATCTCCCCGCAAATCCGCCGGCCGCTTTCGAGTTTCGCCATCCCACCTGGTTCGACGACGACGTTCTACAGTTGTTGCGCGCCGACAACCGCGCCCTCTGTATTTCAGACACGGATGATCTGCCGGTCAGTCATATCGACAAGACCGCCGATTGGGGTTACCTGCGTTTGCGCCGAGTGAATTACTCGACGGTCGATTTACATGAGTGGATCGGCAGGATGAAGGCCCAGGACTGGAAGACTACGTTTGTCTTTTTCAAGCATGAAGACGAAGGCACTGGACCACGACTCGCTTCCGAGTTCATCGACTTAAGCCGCGGATAAACACAGATCGTTTCCGCGGGTCAGAAATTTCCGCCGCACGCCTCGTGGCCGCAATCACAATCGAGCTCAATCGTGTTGCCGCTACCTTCGCACGAAGCGCTGCAATACTTGCCACCCTCCTGCGGGGGGCAGGTGCAGGCAGGGTTCTTACACTTGTTCTTTCCATTATCGTCCGCCATTTTTCCTCCCAGAACTTGCAGTGTTTATGTGTGGATAAAGAGTAGCACAAAGCTCTCAAATGTGAGATCCGATCGCGGCGGCGATTTCACTGGCCACGCGCGCGTTGTTTTCGAGGAGCGAGATATTCGCACGGAGTGTCGAGCCGTGGCTGCGTTCAGCCATTTGCGTGAGCAGAAACGGCGTCAACTCGCGGCCGCCGATGCCATTGCGAGCGGCGCTTTCGAGTGCTTCGTCCAGAACTGTCAGTAGTTGTTCCTGAGGTACTTCCGACTCTTCCGGTACTGGGACAGTTACGAGCAGAGCGGAATTAATTCCGAGCGCGCGTTGGGCGCGAAAGAGTGCGACGACGTCGGCAGGCGAGTTTGCGCGTGCGTCGACGGGCAATCCACTGCTTCGCGAATAGAACGCCGGAAACTCTTCGCATCCGTAACCGACGACAGTCACGCCGTGCGTTTCGAGCCATTCACGCGTGGCGGGTAAGTCGAGGACAACCTTGGCGCCGGAGCAGACGACCACGATCGGTGTGCGAGCGAGCTCCGGAAGGTCGGCCGAAACGTCAGGCAAAGAGCCACGATGAACGCCGCCGATGCCGCCGGTTGCGAACACTTTGATCCCCGCCCGTTGAGCGATCCAACAGGTCGTCGCAACAGTTGTAGCGCCATCCCAAAGTTCCGCGACGGCGACCGGTAAATCTCGCGTACTTACTTTTCGTATGTTGTCTTCTTCGGCGAGCTTCTGAATTTCGGCCGGGTTCAAACCGACTTTCAGTTTTCCCGCGAGCACGCCAATGGTTGCCGGTACTGCACCCGATTCGCGCACGATCTTTTCCAGGCGCTGCGCTGTTTGCAGGTTTGTTGGTCGCGGCAGACCGTGAGCGATCACGGTTGACTCCAAAGCGACGACGGATCTGGCTGTTGCAACATTCGGGGCTATTTCAATCATGCATTTCTGATCAACGTGAAAACTGTTCCGCCATTTTCACGCGGCTTCCATGAGATGCGCGCGTCGATCAATCCCGCGCGTGCTTTCATGTTGGGCAGGCCGCGACCTTCGGAGTTGTCGTTGTTTTTTGAATCGAATGGACGGCCGTTGTCTTCGATGCGCAACGCAAAATCACCCGCAGGCGACGTTTCAACAAACATTTTCACCAGCGTTGGTTCGGCATGCCGCCAGATGTTGTTTACCGCCTCCTGCACGATGCGATAGATCTGCATCTGCACGCTCGCCGGCAGTTGGCTGCGCTCCTCGATCGCTTCATCACAGTGAAACTCGTATTCGAACCGCTTTTCGACTGGCGCGTCTTGCACCGCGTGCGAAAGTGCAAACTCGAGCGCCGCCGCAAAACCGACGTTCTGCAAAACCGACGGGCTCAAGTCTTCACAGATGCGCCGCACTTCCTGCGAGATCGATTCGATCTCGCCACGTAACGCCGACGTCTGTTTGCTCGAAGAGTCGCCGTTCGGTTTGATCTGATCCGTCAGCAGGGCAAGGTGTCGAAGATCGGCGAGCGTTTGATCGTGAAGGTCGCGTGCAATGCGGCGTCGCTCGCGTTCGGCCTCGTTCGCAAGATTCAAACGCGCATCAGCGAGATCGCGATTGGCCTCGACGAGTGCGGCACTAGTCGCGACGATTCGCCGTCGTTCGAGTATGGCCCATAGGAGCGCCAGTAGTGCGAGCGCCAACAGGATCGCCAGCGCCGTCGAGGTCCACGGGAAGGGTGCGCTCGCCACGGTGAACGAAAAACTCAACGGCTCTGACACTGTGAGATCTTTGCTGAAAGCGAGCGCGGTGACCGTGTACTTGCCTGGCTTCAGGCCTTCCATCGTGAACTGCGACTCGCGCGACAGTCTTTGTTTCACGTTCTTGCCGGCACTGTCTTTCAACGTAAACGCATATTGAAACTGCTCGGGAAACGTGCGGCTGCTGATCGCGGCGACGTCGAGCAACAAACTGTTCTGCGGGTATTCGAGATTGAGCCCGGCTTGCATTTCCGACCGCGCGTGGACACGTTTACTGAGAATTAGCGTCACAGCCAGCGACGGCGCCACGCGGCTCGGCACGTAACGCGCGATGCCGCGAGACGTTCCGATCAATACCGTGTCGTTGCCGTCGGCGCCGCGAAGTTGCAAAACAGCGAAGACGTTTTGCGAAGGCAGTCCCTGTTCGGAGTCGAGTTGACCAACTACTACGCCGAGATACGGATCGTCGCGGATGCGTAGCAGTCCGTTTCCGCGAGTGCCGCACCAGACTTCGCTGACCTTGTCATCCACGGCGACGCTGACAAACCGAGCGTCAACATTGGGTACGGCCAGGTTGCATTCCTGCTGAGGTCGACAAACAAAGACGCCGCCGGAGGTTCCAAACCACAGCGAACCGCTCCACGTCCGGGTCATCGAGCGCACGACCTGTCCCTTCAAAGCCGCAAAGACAGGATCTTCGCGCACCGTCTTTCCGTCCGACACCAGCACGCCGTCCCTGGCCGTGCCGATCAACAACCGCTCTTCGCCGTCGGCGAGCAAGCTGACCACGTCGCGTGCTAAGCCGTTGGGCCACGTCAAACTCGCGCGCCCGCTGTCGATCCGCTCGACACCACGTCCGAAGATCGCGAAATACGTTGCGTCGCGAAACTTCGCGATTGCGCGCACGCTGCCAACGCCGTCTGCGCCCGCGGACCCGGCTTCGATACGTGTGAACACCTGGTCTTCGAACTTCACCTGCTGTCTCGGCGCGACGTAGAAACCGCTGACGGCTGCAATGAGCAAACGCGGTGTGTTCGGAAGTTGATCTTCCGCCATGTCGTAGATGATGTTGGTTCCCATACCCGGCATGTTGATCCATGACGACGTTTGGTCTTCGTAGATAAACAGTCCGCGGTTGGTGCCCGCCATTATCCGCCTGTTAACGGACTGAAACAGCACGCGGACGAAGTTGGATTCGCCGCCGTCGCCGAGCGATTCAACGCGCGGCGCCTGCGCATCGAAGCGACAAACACCGCGGTCCGTTCCAAACCAGATGACCCCCTCGCGATCGAGAAAGATCGCGTAAACGTGATCCGAACGCAGGCCGCCCGCCGTGCCGTCGAAAGTGAAGCGTTGCGTTTTCGCCTGTGAAACGCGAAACACGCCGCGACCGTCAGTGCCGATCCACACTTCATCGCCGATCGACTTCAACGAGAGCACGGGACCGGTCGGCGTTTCTGTTCGTCTCAATGCGGCCGTATCGTTGCCGGTAAGCGTACCCGGTTCTTCTCGTCTTGCTCGCGCGCCGAGCCAAAGTTTCCCGTTCTTGTCTCGCTCAAGAGCGTTGATGAAGTAAACCAGCGGACGCGTCTGGACGGTGGTCGCTTCGCCGTTTCTCACTTCCATGAGTCCGCGGCTCAGTGTGCCGATGAACAGATGATCGTTGGACCAGTAGACACTGGTGATCGGTAGCGGGCCGGGACGATCGCGATCCCTGCTCTCGAGTGGTTGATTCAGAAGATCGCGCGTTTCGAGTACTGTGCGTGTGACTCGCTCCTCGTTTTCAGTGGTTGTCACTACTTTCACGCGTGTTTCAAACACGCGGCCCTGTTCGCTCGTCATCACTGCCAGCCCGTTTTCGGGGGTGACGATGGCCGTGACAGTCTGGCCGGCGGTTTCGTTCACTTTCAAAAACACGCCGCCGTGTAATCGCGCAGCACCGGCTTCCGTTCCCACCCACAGCGCGCCCTCCTGATCCGTTTGCAGGGCCAGCACGCGCCCGGCGGGCAACGCGGGATCGTTGATGGTTTGAGTGCGACGTCCGTCAAACTTCGCGAGACCCGCTTCAGTGCCGAACCACATCGCGCCGTCGCTTGTCTGGGCGATAGCGCGCACGCGATCGGACGGGAGCCCGTGAAACAACGTGACCGCGCCCCACTGGTGCAGGCCGGTGATAGGTGTCGGCGAGGGTGATGGGGAAGGTGACGGTGAAGGCGAAGGTGACGGTTGCGCTTGCGGGTCCTCGGTCTGGGCCAGCGCAGTAAAAACGCAGAGGCAGAAGAGAATCGGCAGGAACCATTCTGATCTGCTTTTGTACATCCGTCCTATCTGGGGTTCTTCTTTGAGGCCGCTTCTCGTTTCTGTTCTTCCTGGAAACGTTTCTGGTCCTTCTGCAACCAGGCCTCGAGATCGTGAGCGGCTTTTTCGAGTTCGTCGCTGTTGAGCAAGCCGCGCCGCAACGCTTCGAAGAACGCGCGGGTGCGGATGTTGTAGGCCAGCTTTTCGTACGCCTCCTGGTCGGTACCTTCGGCGACTGAGACGAACAGTTTTTCGTAGAGAGTCGCGAGCCGGCTCTCGACGCCGCGCAGGCTCAACGAACACTTGCGCGCGATGGCCCAGTTAGAAAGACCGAGCGCGAGATAGTAGAGCGCTTCAGCTTCAAACTCCGTCAACAACGGACGCTTAAATGAATCCTTGAACGCCGGATCGATCATGTCGGCGCCGTCTTCAAGTACCGCCGCGACGAAACGCAGAAACCTCGACTCGGGATTGTTCTTGTGAATGAAACCGTAGGCAGGCGGCGGGTCGACCGACTTGACGATCTTTCGGATCTCGTTGATGTAGATCTCGTGCGGAAACTGCGTCCAGAAGATTATCCGGGCGGTTGGGAAGTCCCGCCAGATCGCACGCGCCGCTTTCACGCCTGATAGTTTCGGCATCTGGATGTCGAGAATGCAGACTTCCGGTTTTTCGTGGAGCGCGAGTTTTACGGTCTCCTCGCCGTCGCTGGCCTCGAACACGGGTACGTGCGACGGAAACTCCTTCTCGAGAATCTCGCGCAGGTAGTGACGTTGGGCCATGTTGTCTTCCGCGATGAGTATCGACATGACGGCCTGATCATACCCAAAATCCGTGTAATCTGTGTACTATGAGCGCACTTATGAGAACCCGAACGCTACTTCCGTTGCTCTGTCTGGTCTTATTCAGCGGCGCTGCAATCCAGGCTCAGCCCCGTGACGAGAAACTCTGGCAGCGTGCCCTGCAAATTCATCGTCGCGCCATCGTCATCGATACCCATAACGACGTAACGACGCCGATGACCAACAACTACTTCGATCTCAACGGTCCGCCGCCGGTTCCATATCGCACCAACATCGAGCGCATGAAGCAGGGCGGCCTGACCGCCGAATTCTTTTCACTCTACATCCGTCCCTGGTACGTCGAGCACGGCGGTTCAGCCCGACGCACGCTGGACATGATCGACGCCGTCTATCGGGCGGTCGAACGAAATCCCCGCGATTTGATGATAGCGACTTCCGTTGCCGACATTCGCCGCGCCAAGAGACTCGGCAAGATCGCGTGTTTGATGGGGATCGAAGGTGGTCACGCCATTGAAGATTCGCTGCCGGCGCTGCGCGAGTTCTACCGGCTGGGCGTCCGCTACATGACGCTCACGTGGAACAACACGAACAACTGGGCCGACGCCGGACGCGGCGAGAAGAAGCACCAGGGTTTGAATGAATTTGGCCGGGAAGTCGTGCTCGAGATGAATCGTCTCGGCATGCTGGTCGACGTGTCGCACGTTTCGGACGAGACAATGAGCGACGTGCTCGACATCTCGAAAGCCCCGATCATCGCTTCACATTCTTCAGCGCGCGCGCTTAGCGACATGGCGCGAAACATTCCCGACGATCTGCTGAAACGGATCGCTGCGAATGGAGGTGTCGTCCATGTCAACTTTTACAGTGCTTTCGTCGATACTAAAACCGTGACGCCGCAAAGCGAGGCACGCGATGCGCGGTTGAAAGCGCAGCAGGACGCGATCAACGAGAAATACAAAGACGATCCCGAACGACGCGCTGAAGAGAGCGACAAACTCGAGCAGGCGAACCCGTTGCCGCCGCTTCCGATCTCGAAACTAATCGATCATTTCGATCACATCGTGAAAGTTGCCGGTATCGATCACGTCGGCATTGGTGCGGATTTCGACGGGGCGAACGACATGCCCGAGGGCGCGAAAGATGTTTCGATGCTCCCGAACATCACGTACGAACTGCTGAAGCGCGGTTACAGCGAGCGCGACATTCGAAAAGTTCTTGGTGAAAACCTATTACGCGCGATGACCGAAGCCGAACGCGTCTCGCGTTCGATGAGTAAATCGATCAGCGGCGACGGCAGCACCCGACGACTCAAGTAAAAAAAATCCGTGTCATCGTGAAACCACGGATGACACGGATATCAACTGAAGCAGTAAAGAAGAGAGTTACTCGTTATCTATTCTGACCGCCCGAACGGTCCTGACCGCCGGAACGGCCCTGTCCGCCAGTGTCAAAGTCATCATCTTCGCCAGCGGGGTTGTTCTTTTGGCCCGCGCCTTTCTGTCCGGTTTGCTGATCATTCACGTTGCGGCCCGGTGTCTGCCGGCCGAAATCTTTGCCGCCACTAAGATCATCATCCTGACCCGCGCGACCCATGTTCCGATCAAGATCGTCGTTCGTCATTCTGTCATGTGCCATGTGTTTCTCTGTCCTCCCCAATGGTGATTTTGATGGCCTTGACCGGAGTGCAACGACGACCTCGTTACTCCGGCCAGTTTTCATAGCCACTTGAGGGATAAACAACAGGTGTGCCAGTTCGAAACCGCGCAGATCACGTAGCCAATTGCGGGTTGTGAGTTCTGAAATCGATACAACACAAAATGAAATGATACAGTGCGTGTTATTATTCGTTGAAATTGAAATGACTCACGCAGGGTTATATCTCCACATTCCATTCTGTCGTTCGCGTTGTTCATACTGCGACTTCGCCACGGGAATTTATCAAGCTGAACTTGCTGAACGATACGTTCGCGCTCTCGTCGATGAAATCGCGCGGTCGCCACATGCCGGCGCGCATGTGGACACGATCTATTTCGGCGGCGGTACGCCTTCGCTGCTGACGCCACGCCAACTGGATCTCATCCTTTCGACATTGCATCGTCAGTTTCTTATCGAGAGCGCTTCGGAAGTCACTGTGGAGATGAATCCGGGAACGATCAGCCCCGATCAACTGCGTGCGTTTTGCGAACTCGGCGTGAATCGCGCGAGCTTCGGCGCGCAGACGTTCGACGATGCGGAGTTGGCGAAGCTAGGTCGTTCACACACGTCCGCCGACACACTAAAAACTTTTCACGAGCTTCGTGCCGCCGGTTTCGATAACGTGAGTTTCGACTTAATCGCCGGACTTCCGGGACAGACCCTCGACGGTTGGCAACGAAACATCGAGCAATCGCTCGCGCTCGAACCGGAGCATCTCTCGTTTTACCTGCTCGAGGTTCATTCAGGAACACCGTTGGCGGACCACATCCGCCGTGGTCTTCAACCAGTGCCCGACGAGGATTTGGCGGCGATAATGTACGAGTGGATGATCGAGCGCGCTGCCGCAGCCGGTTACGAACACTACGAGATCTCGAACCTCTCGAAACCCGGTTTTCAATCGCGGCACAACACGAAATACTGGACCGGCGCGCCCTACTACGGTTTCGGTTGTTCGGCGCACTCTTTTGACGGCCAGGCGCATCGTTGGTCCAACGAACGCGACGTTCTTCGTTACGTGCAGCACGTCGAACAGGGCGCGTCGCCGGTTGTCGAACAGCAGGAACTAACCGAGGCGGATCTGCGCGCGGAAGCGTTGTTCCTCGGAATGCGGTTAATGCGCGGCGTTGATGTGCGCGAGTACAACGAGTTATTTGGAGTGGATCTGCGCGCCGAACATCGCGACGAACTCGATCGCTTTCGGGACGCAGGCCTGGTGGAGTTCGACGGCGACCTGATCAGACTCACGCGAAACGGCGCGCTGATGTCGAACGAAGTGTTTGCAGCGTTTGTATAGAGCAACGATGATCATCGCCATCGACGGTCCCGCCGGATCCGGCAAATCAACATTGGGTCGAATGCTGGCGAGGGCATTAAACCTGCTCTACATCGATACCGGCTCGATGTATCGCGCCGTGGCGCTGGCGACAATCAATGCCGCGCTCGATCCTGCAAACACCGAAGCGGTAACCGAGCTGGCCCAACGCGTTGACATCAATCTTGAAGGTGATCCCGACTCGATGCGAGTATGGCTTCAAGGACAGGACGTCACCGAACGAATTCGCGAAGACGATATAACTGAAATGTCGTCGATCGTTTCGACGATTCCCGGCGTCAGACGCGCGATGGTCGCGCGCCAGCGTGAGTTGGGGAAACGCGGTGCGGTCATGAACGGCCGCGATATCGGTACGGTGGTTTTCCCCGACGCAGACATAAAATTCTTTCTCGATGCGGCGCCGGAAGAGAGAGCTGAACGGCGTTTCAAGGAAGATCAGGTTGTGAATCCCGGCGCGACTCTCGCGCACACCTTCGCCGAGATCGCGGAACGTGATCGCCGCGATTCAACGCGCGCGGATTCACCGTTGAAGATCGCCAGTGACGCGATCTTTGTCGATTCGACCGGTTTATCGATCCAGGCGACGTTCGAGCGGATGATGGAACATGTTCACCGGAATCATTGAAGAACTCGGAACCGTGCGTAGTATCGAAATGCGTGGCGAGAATGCGCGCATGATCATTGGCGCGAGCATCGTCACCGAGGGAACGAAACACGGCGATTCGATCGCTGTGAACGGAGTTTGCCTGACGGCACTCGACATTCAACCCGACTCCTTCGCCGCCGACGTCTCACGCGAAACACTCTCGCGTTCGACTCTCGGAAATTTAAAACCCGGCACGCCCGTGAATCTCGAACGCGCCGTCACGCCCGCGACCCGGCTCGGTGGCCACATCGTTCAGGGGCACGTCGACGCGCGAGGCACGTTTGCCGGCGTCGAGGATCACGGCGAGTCGTGGACCGTTCGGATCGGCTTTCCCCGGGAGATCGGCCGTTATCTCGTCTTCAAAGGCTCGGTCGCCGTCGAAGGCATCAGCCTGACGATCGCAGCCCTGAAAGACGACTACTTCGAAGTCGCAATCATCCCCAAAACCTGGGAAGTCACCAACCTGTCGCACCTGGAGCCCGGTGACGGTGTAAATCTCGAAGTCGACGTGATCGCGAAATACGTTGAACGCCTGGTTCAGCACAGCTAAAGGCGCGGAGGAAACACCGGTATGACGGCTGGTTTATCAATTGCGGGCTTTCGGTTAACATACCCTTCCTATGGCGATTGCGACCATCGACGAGGCCGTTGCCGACATCCGCGACGGCCGCATGATTATCATCATCGATGACGAAGATCGGGAAAACGAAGGCGATCTCGTGTGCGCGGCCGAGAAGGTCACGCCTGAAATCATAAACTTCATGGCCCGGCACGCTCGCGGTCTGATCTGCATGCCTCTTACCGAAGAGCGTTGCGACGAGCTGCACCTGACCACGCAAGTCGCCGACAACACCTCGTACCTCGGCACGGCATTCACCGTTTCAATCGACGCGCGTAAGGGAATCACGACCGGAATCTCCGCTGCGGATCGCGCAACTACGGTCCTTTGCGCGGTCGATCGGGATTGTCACCCCAGGGACCTCGCGCGGCCAGGTCACATCTTCCCGTTGCGCGCCAAAAACGGCGGTGTGCTGGTCCGCCCCGGTCAAACCGAAGCGAGCGTCGACATGGCGCGTATCGCGGGTCTGTACCCGGCGGGTGTGATCTGCGAGATCATGAACGAAGACGGCACGATGGCCCGAATGCCTGAGCTCGAAGCCTTCGCCGCACAACACAATCTGAAGATGATTACGGTCGCCGACCTGGTGCGTTATCGCATCAGCAAGGAGACGCTCGTTCGGCGTGTCGTGGAAGCGGATCTGCCGACCGTTTACGGCAGGTTCCGCGCGGTCGCTTTCGAAAACGTCATGAATGGCGACGTGCATCTCGCGATGGTCATGGGCGACGTGAGGACCGACGATCCCGTTCTGGTACGCGTCCACACTGAAAACGTCACCTGCGACATGTTTGGCTCCTTGATCGACGACACCGGCTTTCAACTGCACACGGCGCTCGAAAAGATCTCGGCCGCGGCGCGCGGAGTGGTCCTTTACCTGCGCCAGCGCGAGCACAGCCTTGATTTGGTCAATCAATTGCGTACGTACAGCGTGATGCAGGAGAAGGGGGTCAGTAAGCGAGAGGCAAGTTTGGAAACAGGTTACGGAGTTGATCGCGACTATGGCGTGGGGGCGCAGATTCTCCACGACCTGGGGTTGCGGCAGATATTACTGCTTTCGAATCATCCCCCCAAAGTAGCAGCACTGGAAGGTTTTGAGCTTTCGGTTGTCGGCAACGTGCCGCTTGGTGAGCCCGCCTCTTTGAAGGACCAGCAGGCGCCCGCGGTCGACAGCACAGAGCAACGAACCTGAACGTTTCGGCCATCCGAACTTGGTGGTCCAGGATTGAAAAATCCGTGTGAAGCGGTGCAGTACAAAGCTGACACCTGTTCGGTTCTCTCCCTCAAGCATTCGAAAGTTCCTGAGCCGCGTGGCGGCTGTGTGTTATGAGTGCAGAAGATCCCAAGAACACGGATAAACGGCAAGATCTCCCTCAACCCGAGCCTGAAACTCCTTCAGTCGCGAGGCGCTGGCGCTATTTCACGCGGCGTCACGCGATTCTCGCGGGACTGATCGTCGCCGCTGTCGCCCTTTTCTTGGTCCTCCTTGCGTTTTTCCTCTACCGCCTCGGCTACGTCGACCGTTACATCGCAAACCAGATCAAACGAACCTTCGCCAACTATGGGATCCGCGCGGAGATTCGCGAGTTTCACGCGGACGTTCCGCCGCAGACCGTAACGATGTCAGGCGTTGAGCTCTACGACTCGCAGACTGGCGAGAAACTCGGGAAGATCGATCAGCTTGACGCAACGATCAGGATCGAAGATCTGTATGCACTCAACCTTCGGCGCAACATCAACCTGAAGGACCTGAAGATTCGTGGGTTCGAAGCGTGGGTCACGTTCGACGAGCAGGGACGGTCCAACTTTCGTAACATCCACATTCCACCCCCTGAACCAAACAAGCGCATCCTCTTCGCCTACTCCACCGCCAGTGTGCAAATAACCGACGGCGTCATTCACTACGGCGACGCACGTCACGAGATCTCCGGCGACGCGCGAAATCTTCAAATGACGGTTCAACCCGACGACCCGAATGCTCCGGCTGAAAGCTGGATGAACACCGTCACGCTGAATCTTACTGACTCGAATCTGATCTACGACGGCCGGCCCGTCAACAACATCGAGTTGCACGCGCGTGGCCGGGTGAATCAAACACGCGCGGAGATTCACGAGCTCGTGTTGCGATCTCCGGTTGCTGAAGCGCGTTTGCAGGGAACGATGGACGACTGGCGCGCGCTCAGTTACCAGATGCAGATCACGTCGTCAGTCGATTTGACGCAACTCTCGGAAGTCGTACGGCCGGGTCCGACATTGCGCGGTTCGGGAAACTTCGCCGGCACCGTCACCGGGCGTGGCGATCAATTCAAGATCACGGGCGAAGTGAAGTCTGACGCATTGGCAGCGGACAACGTTCGGTTGCAGGGACTGAATGTCAGCGCCAGCGGATCGATTGATGGTCGCAGTTACGAGATCAACGGCAAAGCCGTCGCCGATCTGCTGAACGCGGGCGATTTTCGGATCGACTCGGTGCAACTAATGGGCAACGTGATGGGTACGGGCACCGATTTCCGCTGGATAGGCGAACTCCGCGCCGTGGCCGCGAGAGGCTTTGGCACGACGCTCACCGGATTGATCCTTCGCGACGCGCGAGCTGAGATGAACGATGGCGTGCTTACCGCTTCGTCACGCCAATTCAATGCAAACGGGCTCGTTGCGTCGGGCGCGAAAGTGAATGGAATCACTGCCTCGGATCTGCGGGTACGAAAGCAGGACGACGTGACGACGGCGACTGTCGCGACTGTCAAAGCGGGTACAGTCACCGCTTCAGGCGCGCGGGTTGAAGGTGTTACGGCAAACGGAGTTGACGTCGTCGATCGTGGTGGTGTGACGAGTGTTGTCGTGAATAACGTGCAGGTTGGCGCTACAAATGCAGCGGGCGCGGAGATTGGGAGTCTGAACATCGCAGGCGTTCGTTTATCAGTGCGCAATCGACGCATCGAAGGCTCGACGGCGGACATTGACGCCGGCACGGTGAAGTTTGCGGACGGCCAGGCTGAGAACGTGAAGCTCGCGAGACCCGTTTTTGTGATCGAGCCATCCGGAAGTTATCGCGCAACAGCAGACTTGAGCATCGGAGGCGGAGTGTTGGGCCAGATGAATCTGGGCCAGGCGCGAGCTTCGGTTGTCGCGACCAGTCGTGAGATCCAGTTGAACAACTTCGCGGCCGACGCATTCAACGGTCGCGCCAGTGGCAACGCTCGCATCGCACTCGCAAAAGGCGGCACGTCGCAGGTCACCGCTGACTTCAACAACGTCGACGTGGCTGGACCGCTGGCTGCGTTCGCGGGCGCCGCCGTTCCGTTGACGGGTCGCGCTACCGGCCGAGTCGATCTGACGTTCCCGGGCACTGAAGTCAAACTCGCCTCGGGCACACTCACGACGCAATTTACCGCCGAGGCAGGCGAAACAAGCGCCGATAGAATCCCGATCACCGGCGAAGTTTCATTACGTGCGAACCGCGGACTCTTCGACATCCAGGCTGTGAATCTGCAAACACCGGCAACGCGCCTGAATGCAACCGGACAGTTCTCCTTCGAAGGCGATTCGAATCTCACCGTCGATCTCGCGTCTTCCGACGCGGCCGAGTTGCAAGCCGTGCTTATCTCCTCGGGTCTGTTACCGTCGATTGACGACGAAATGCGCAATCTGAAGATGGCGATCGCGGGGCAGTTCGCATTCAACGGCAACATACGAGGACGATTGGAGTCGCCGGACGTAAACGGACGCTTCTCGCTCGGCTCGCTGATGATCCAGGGAATCGAGCTTGGCTCGTTGTCGGCGTCGGTTACGGTGAACAGCCACGAGATCCGCATTCCCGACGGCCGTCTTACGGAACGCGACGGCGGTGGTATGCAGTTTTATCTCGTCACGCTACGGCGCGAAAACAACACGTCGATAGAGGCGACGCTCGATCGCATGAACGCTCGACCGTTGCTGGCCCT
Organism: uncultured bacterium; assembly: GCA_965649955.1. GTDB lineage: Bacteria > Acidobacteriota > Blastocatellia > Pyrinomonadales > Pyrinomonadaceae > PSRF01. Next base: position 433 of record CBFGMX010000103.1, on the reverse strand, counting down.
GTCGCCGAGCAGCGGCGAACAGCTTGCTTCTGACACGGAAGGCGATCTCTCGGGCCATATCAAGATTAGCGGTATTCCCAATGCCATGAGCGGCAGCGCCGATCTTCGCCTTGGACCAGGGAAGATCGGCGGCGAACCGTCGCAAGGGATGACGGCGCGCGCAACATTCAGCGGCTCGAACGTTAACGTTGAAAGCGTCGATATTCGTCTCGTTGCCGGTCACATCTTCGGCAGCGGAACTTTCGACACGGAGACGCAGGATTTCGAGTTCAAGGGCCAGGCTGAAAACGTTCAATTGGCCCGTCTGGCCGCGCTCGCCAGCAGGCCCGGGATGCCTGTCGTTGCCGGTGTGGCCAACGTCACGACGGAGGTGAAAGGCAATTTCGCTAAAGGCTTCTCCGCTTATCAGATTACGCTCGATGGCGAGGCCCGC
>CBFGMX010000102.1:0-18508 GCA_965649955.1 uncultured bacterium | reverse complement strand
ATTGATTCGTGCCCGGCAAAACTCTCTGCGATCCAAACGTGATGGTCGGGACCGAAATCGTGCGCGCATTGCCATGGCCATCGTCAACCGAGACTTTGAGTGACTGCAGCGAAGCATCGATCGGGAAGATTGCCGAATGTCGCTGCGCGTCTGAAATTACGGGCGCGCGTTCACTGCTGAACTCAACCGCGACGAGCGGAGCTTTTGTTCTTGATGGAGCGCGACGGTCCGTGACGGCTCGGCGTGAGTCACTATATGAACTTACGACCGGAGCCTGATCGTAAACCAACGCTTTCTCCTCAACCGGAGCAGGCGTTGGCTGGACCGGCTCACTCCTCTGTTCGGCGACCTCGGTCGTTGCCGGTTGATTCACGATGGTTCGCACGTACACGGCGCCACCGACAAACAACAGCATCATGGTCGCAGCGGCAAAGCCCTTCGTAGCGAAGGACCACTGTACGGTTCGCAGATGAAACCCGGCACTACCGGACTCACTCGCGAGACGCGCCCGCAAGCGAAAGTCGAAATCAGGCGGCGCTTCCACCGTGCCCAAACTGCCAACAATCTGCCGCAGTTTCGTCTGCTTGTGGTGAAACTCGCGACAGTCGCTACATTCCCGCAGATGCTGCGTCGTGCTCATGCTGCACTCGTCGCCCAGCATTAGCTCTTCGAGCTCGCGACGAACTGCTTCACATTTTGTTTCTCTCATAATTTCCTCACCTACAAATAAGCCCGCATCTTTTCTCGCAGGAACCCTCGCGCCCGGCTGATTCGCGACTTGACCGTGCCCTCGCTCGTTTCGAGGATTCTCGCGATCTCGTCGTAGCTTCGGCCATCGACGTCGCGCAGAATTAACGGCGCGCGATATTTCTCGGGCAGCGTGCCGATCGCGCGCTGCACTGCGTTGCGACGTTCGGCATCGACCAGTTCCGAATCCTGCAATGGACGCCAGTCCGGCGGATTCAACTCTTTCGGCTCGGCGCCGTCGCTTGGCTGGAAAAAGCCGGTCAGCGAAACAAGCTTGCGCCGTTTCCGTTTTCGCAACTCGCTGATGGCCAGGTTTGTCGCGATGCGATAGATGTAAGTCGAGAAGGCGTAACTCCTCTGGTACCTATCTCTCGCGCGGTAGACCCTGACGAACGTTTCCTGGGCCAGATCCACGGCGTTGTCATAATCGCTGGTCATGCGGTAGATGTAGCTCGTGATCTGGTTTCGATAACGACTGACCAATTCAGCAAATGCATCCTCATCGCCGGTCCGGGTCGCCTCTAACAACGCATGATCGGAGGTCGTGTCCTCCACCACCTCCTGCTGTAGCGATGGGGCGAAGGCCAGCTCGTCGATGGTCGTCAACGTATTCATCAGGGCAGGCAGGCTCTCATGCGTTATAAAGCGAGGCAGGCCTCGTCAAAGAGGAACCTCGGTTCGAACGATAAGTAACGCGGGCTCTTCAAGGTTAGCGCCGGGCTTTGATTATACCCACACCGGCTGCCACCCGACAGGAATACACGCCCGTATTTCCGGTGGGTTCCATCGATATTGGGGTTTGTCAGTGTTGTGTATGAACCCCGACAGCGGTCACAGGGGCCATCAGACACGGATATAACGAATCCGAACCAACAACTTCACCGTCCCGAAATTGAGGTCTAGGCTTCGGGGCCTTTGAAGATCGAATCGCTGACTTTGATGCCGTAGGTGATTGTGAGTACGCGGACTTCCTGGCTCTGGCGGCCGTCTTCGTACAGCAAAGTTCGATACGGAACGAGGGTCTGCTGCACGGGACGATAGTCCAGGAATTTCTTAGTGTACTTCACGGAAGCGCCGCCCGGGATGCCTTCTTCATACTCCAGCCACAGAATCCGCAGGGACCTCGCGCTGATGTAGTAACGCGTTTTCCGCTTCTCCTTGTCGGTAAGATCCACGACAAACAGATCGAGCCCCTTTTGCTGGTCCTTACCGACGAGCGTCAGCGTCGAACCGCATTCTTTGTAACGAAGCAGCGAGTCGATGCTGTGATGATGCTGGGAAATGAAACTGGCCATTGCATCCTGGCGCGGTGTGAAGGCGGCGCCGTTAATCAGGCCGAACATTTTACCTTCGCCAAAAATCAGCGAATACTCCATCGTGGGCAGCTTCTGATCGAGCCGGATCTTGTCTTTATCGAGGTTTTCACCCCGCACGAAACGGCGCTCGTAGTTGGCTTCCTCGGCATTTCCTTCAGCGTTAAAGCGGGTTATGCGGCCGCGCTCGACGCCGTTACGCCGGATCTGGTCCAGTCCCGGACGGGTGCCGTAGATCAGGATGACCGACTCCACAATCTGCTCGGCCGTAAACTTAACGTCCTGGTTGGACTTGTTCTCCTTTGCGGGAGTCTCTTTAGCCGGCGTCTCTTTTGTGGGCTTCGTTTCCTGGGCGAAGGAAACCGGGATGAAGATCACAGGGAGGACTATTAGGGCGAAAATTAAACGACGCAAACTGACTGGTCTCCTTGGATTTGGCTAAAACTAGGGAGAGGCGGATTGTAACACATGTCGGTACAAACTGCGGTTCTGGGGCCAGTTTTGTCCCGCAAGCGGGACGTACGTATGAATACAACCGCACCACTCCTGTTCAGACCAGGCGGTTTGACAAGAACCCGCTCCGTGCGTATGTTCCTTTGTTTTTGCAGAAAGGAAAATCCATAACATATGAAGCGGGTCGGACTCCTCGTGGGCCGGGAAAAAACGTTCCCGGAAGCCATAATCAAAGGCATTAATGAAAAAGGGCGCGGTGAAGTCGTCGCCGAGTACATCAAGCTCGGCGGTGTTCTTTACGACGCACCGCCCAAATACGATCTCGTTATCGATCGTATCTCGCATGAAGTTCCGTTCTACCGCGCCACGCTCAAGCGAATGGCGCTCGAAGGCACCATCATCATCAACAACCCGTTCTGGTGGACGGCCGACGACAAGTTCTTCAACTTCGCCCTCGGCAAAAAACTCGGCGTCGCGATTCCCAAAACGGTCCTGTTGCCGCAGAAGGATTACATCGAAGGCATCGTCAGCGAGAGCCTGCGCAACCTCGAATTCCCCATCGACTGGCAAGGCATCGTCGACTACGTCGGATTGCCGGCATTCATGAAGCCGTTCGACGGTGGTGGTTGGAAGAACGTTTCGAAGATCAATTCACTCGAAGAGCTGCTGATCGAGTACAACAAAACCGGAACGCTCTGCATGACGCTTCAGGAAGCAATCGATTTCGATCAGTTTGTCCGCTGTTACTGCGTGGGCCAGGAAGAAGTGATGATCATGGCCTACGACCCTCGCAAGCCGTACTTGTCGGGCGAGCAGTACATCCACAATCCTGACTATCTTGCTCCCGAACTCGCTGAGCGCGTCAGAAACGACGTGCGCACGCTGTGCACGGCCCTCGGTTACGACATCAACACGGTTGAGTTTGCGATCAAAGACGGCGTGCCGTATGCGATCGATTTCATGAACCCGGCGCCTGATGCCGAGCTCGCGTCCGTCGGCGAGTTCTATCATAACTGGATCACGAATGCGGTTATGAACCTCGTGTTCAAACGATTAAATGAGCCCGCTCAGCGTCCGCGATATCGTTGGGATGCGCTGCTCAATCCCGAGCCGGTACAGGCGTTCGCCGTAGCCTCAGCAGCAGAGCAACAGGCGCGCACCATCACGCCGAAACCGGAAGTCGCAGCGGCCGGTAAGAAGTCTGCGTCTAAAAAGAGGAAGTAGTTTAGGAGTATTTGCTACGGCTGAAGAGCATTCGGGTGCCGAGCAGCGAAACGAGCCAGACAAAGAGCGCTGAAGAAGCTAACGACCACGCGAAGCTTCCTGCAAGTGGATCGATCATCCCGGCAATCAGCGCAAGCAACACACTGCTGTTCGTGACGCGCAAGGCGAGGCGTCGGATTCGCGTAATGCTCTGCAGCCAACTGATTCTCCGCAGTTCCGTTGCCAGGTAGTCGTCGTCGTTGTTCAGCTGCATGTAATACTCACCTTCGTTCCGAGCATAGCGCCCCAGCGCCTGCTCGGAAGCATCGCGGGCGGCTTCCTGGTAATGGTGAATAACGTGGGCCAACTTCCCTTCGCGCAACGCAATATCCGCCAGCCCAACGCGGGCCTTAAAGTTTCCGCTGTCGATCTCGATTACCTTTTGTAACGTCTGTCTCGCCTGCCGCGCATCGCCACACTCGAGAAAACTCTCGCCAATCAGAGGCAGCAGGACCACGTCGTTCCGTCCGCGAATACTCGCCAGTCGCAACGCGGCCCGTGCTTTCGACAACAAACGCGCATCTGCGTTCGCACTTGCCTGTGAACGCAACAAACGGGCGACGTCGTAAATCAACCATGCGCCATGTGGTCTAACATTCAATGCCCGCCGAAACGCTTCACCCGCTTCGCGCAAACGTCCCGAGACGCGCAGTTCATTGCCTAACCGGCGCAGCAACCGCGCGCGTTCCAGCTCCTCGGGCGTGGGTTCAGGCTTGTCCGTGTCGCGACGGTCTTGCGCTTTGCCGCCGAGCTTGAAGTCTGACTCGGAGACGTCGAGTACTGCCGATGAAGCAAGCTGCGAGAGCTCCGCTTTTCGATTCAGAAATCCCGGCTCGTGAAGATAGTCGCGTAAATCGCGGCTGCGATTGTCCAGTTTGTTTTCGTGAATCAGCGGGAATAGTTCGCGCACGAGTTTTCGATACTCGCGGCCGCCTGAGACGATGACAAACTCTTTGCCCTTCCCGGAGATCTGCGTTCGATAGCGATAGCGCACCCGTCCGCCGCTGCGTAACGTTCGCACTGCGTGTGTCTCAACGCTCTCGAAGTCGTCGATCCAGAGTTGCTTGCGATAACCAGTAAGCAGATGAAGGAGCGACGAAATCGGTCCTTGTCGTCGCAACGAAAGACCGTCGAAAACGATTCGATCTGTAAACGCCAGCAGCGGAAGAACCAGCCAGGCAGCCGCGACAAGCAGCAATGCCAAACCATCGAATTGAATGCGCAGTAACAGTGCGGCGAAAAAGGTGAGAACCGCCGCAACCGTGAGATAAGGTCCGGGTGAAACACGCACACTCGCGATCGTCGATCGTTTACGTGCGCGTTCTCGTTGCTCGCTGACTTCCGAAAGAGCCGGGAGGCTGTCAAAATCCTTGGCAAATTCGTTCGTTTCGTTCATCTGCCTCCCTCATCGCTCGTCGGGCAATCAACCGGCAGTTCGAGCGCAAAAGTGCCTCGTCTGCGGCCCGGCTCAGTGTAGCGTAAGTCAGCCAATTGAACGAGAGTCTGCGTCGTGCAGTGGGGGTCAGCCAATTGCGCCACCGGAAAACGCGCGAAACCCAGAAAGATTCGCGCCGGCCGCTCCTGCGAGACTTTTTCCAACACTTCCGCCAGAGGCCCCGAAGGCTTTTCGTAACGGATCACTTTCGTGGTCGGGAAATTGTCGCTCATTAGCCGCAGGGTAAAACGGTACGTCGCACGATCAGTTTCGAATACGGAATCCCAGTGCAGCGGACTGGCCAGCGTCGGCATCGCCGCCAGCCGGTAAATCGGTTCACCCGTCGCGACGATTGTCGATGCGTAGGCATGGCTGTTTGCGACGGCTCGTGAATGTGCGTAACCGAGGAAAGTCCAATAAAAAAGCACCAGCGCAAAGGCCGCAAATGCAATCTTGTTCCCAAATTTCTGGCTTGCACCCAATGCAAATAGGGCGATGAAGATCACAACTGCGCTGATCCAAACGACGGTGAGGAAACGCGTGTTGACGATGTTTCGACTAACGGGAACTCCGATTACCAAAAGCGTCAGCACCACTGCCACCACTGCCCAAATGACTTTCCCGCTCCTGGTCTTTGCCGACAACAGAAACGATGCGCCGCCAAGAATCAGCCACAGATAAGGATCGATGATGTAAACAAGATCGCCGTAGTACCACTTCGAACTCCACGGCAGAAAAAAGCGGACCCCGTAGTTGTTGGTCCAATCGAGGAGAGGATGCGTAGCCGTGACGATAATTGAGACCAGCATCAAACCGCGCAACTTCGTCTTAGCGGGCTGATTGCGAAACCGCGCCCACAGGCGATCGACGCCGTGGACGATCAGCGGCAGAAGCAACGCGAGGACGGCAACGCCGACCATGGCGTGAGTGATTCCGCGATGATGGTGGAGATACGTCCAACGATCCCCGAAGAGCAGAATTGCCACGTCCACATCGGGGGCGTTGGCAGCGAGGATACACAGCGTGGTCGCCCCGGGAGAAACTTTGTCCAAACCCGCCTTGGCCGCAGTCAGTCCGACGAGTGAATGCGTTAGGTTGTCCATTCCCCGGGTGTCAGTTGTGTCGAAGCATTAGCCGAGTAAAGAAGGGGGCGCCTCGGGTGGGAGTTGGGCGTAACGATCCGGATCGAGTTTCTTCAACTCAGTCGCAGCTTCGCGCGCAGCCGCGGAAACCGGCGCCGGCTGATTGTCAACACCTTTGGCTTTTCTGGCAGCGTCGACAATGTTGAAGAGAATATCAGCGGCTTCCTTCTTTTTGCCCTGCTTCTCGTAGACTTTGGCAAGCTTGAGATTTGCAGTGTCGGCCGTGATGGTCGAGCCGTTCAAGCGCGCGAGATCGCTGTAAATCTGGGCGGCTTCGTCGAGCTTGCCGTCGCTTTCCTTCACCTGGGCCAGCGCGAACTTCGATAACGCCGCGACCTCGGGCACACTGCTGTTCTGCAATTCACTCAGCTCGGTGATGGCTTTCGGGCGGTCGGTAGTCAGACGGTTTGATGCGATGAAGTAGCGCGCCTGCGCGCGGTAGGGGTCACCGTACTTAGCCGCCACTTTCTCAAACTCGTCGATTGCTCGCTGCGATCGTTCCTGCTCGCTGTTGAAAGTCTGTGCCGACGGATCGGCGCCGGGCAGCGGTGCGCCGACATTGGCCGTCGAGATAGTGATCGCGCGTCCGAGTGCCTGGCGAGCCTCATCCGCTTTGCGGTTGCTCCATTTGACGAAGAACAGCATGAGGAGCCCCGCGACGAGCAGTCCGGCCAGGCCGTAAAGAATCGTCCGTCCCCGGCCTTCCAGCAGATTACCGAGGCGGTCAAACAAACCCATGGTGGTATCGCGGAACCGGTCGTGTTGCAGTTCCCGGACGCGCTTCTTTTTATACTTTGCCACTTATCTTCCTCTTGCAAGCCTGCATAGTCGGCTGCGTTCTGTTGGGTGTATGATAACGAAAACCGTCACTCTAATGGCGCGTATGAAAAGTTGTCAAGGCAGCCGTACTGTCTCTGTTTCGTCCAGGAAATGCATCTAAAAGACTGATGAATTTTGTTTGGGAACAAAACGAGCGGTCACGGGGTCTAAAGGCCAGCCTGTCCGGGAAAGGGCAACAATATTTAACTGCTCGGATTCCCGCCCCAGGGGGTAATCAGTGAGCTACGGAGAGCCAATAGCCCTCCGCGGGCAAATGGAATTAGAGCAGGTTGCACCGGCGACCGTGGTCGACGCTCGGCCTTCGGTTGAAGATCAGTTCATTGAAAGGTTGAAGCGCAGCGACCCGGCCGCCTTTGAAACACTGGTTAACGAGCGTTCGGGCGAAATCTACGGTCTGCTTTATCGCCTGACCGAGAACACCGAAGAGGCTCGCGACCTGACTCAGGAGACGTTCCTGCGGGCGTTTCAGAGTATTGGTCAGTTTCGCGGAGAATCCGATCTACGCACCTGGATTTACCGCATCGCCATCAATCAGGCCCGAAATCGCTGGCGCTGGTGGAAGCGGCGGCATCGTGATTCGACAATCTCGATCGATGACGCGGATGCGAGCGGACATGCGGCACTGATTGCCAAGCTGAGTTCCGGCAACGCAGCTAATCCCGAACAAGGCGCACTCGCGCACGAACGTGAACGAGTGTTGAGAAAGGCGTTGAGTGGTTTGCGGCGTGTTTATCGAGAAACAGTAGTGCTGCGCGACATAGAAGGTTTTGCGTACGAAGAGATAGCGGTCGCACTCGACATCAGCGTGGGAACTGTTAAGTCTCGACTGGCGCGTGGACGCCAGGAACTCCGGCGCAAGCTGGAAGGGTCTTTGTAAATGGATGGCTGATCCGCCCCGGCTCACGAAACTCGGTGCCAAATGGGTCGAAGTGAGAAAACGGCGGGATCAAGGCTTCCGAAGTGGCATGATGAGGGCGTATTGAAAACGTGGCCAGCAACACCCGTTGGAGCATCGCTCACTCAAGCCGGAAGGGGTTGCCCTAACTTGTCGGAGTTGCTTCTTTTGACGAAAAGGGAGCAGCCGGGGTCGGTGAGCCATCCAAAACTGTTCTTTTAAAGACGTGTTTTGCCGAGTTACAGGCAACACGGATTGTGAAGTCCTATGTTGTGCGAAGAAATCAGACAATCGCTTTCGTTGTACGTTGACGATTGTGTGTCTCTGCCGATGCGGGTGGCGATCGATGAGCATTTAGATCGCTGTCCGGTGTGTCGAGCCGAAGTTGCAGGACTGCGATCATTGACTCGCAGCCTCAGCCTCTTGTCTCGTCCGACCCCTCCTGCCGATCTCGCAATTTCGATTTCCGACGCCTTGTACATAGAAGCAGCCGCTTCCAGGCAGAGACTTAATCCTCCACTTGTTCAACGTATCGCGCAATTCCTTCAGCCGCGCGTGATGCCGTACACGGTCGGTACCTTTGCGTCTGTCATCATGTTCTTCCTGATGTTTACGGCACTGCGCCCGCATTTCGTCGCGCTACGTGAAGCAGCGGCCCAAAAACATGCGGTTCTCATGCTAGAAAGTCCGAACTTTGGAGAGAAAGAGATGATAGCGCTTGGCGTTTACGATTTGACCAAGCCCGTCACGCCCGAGTCTCTCGCGGCCGAGCGTGCTCCGTTTGGCGCGCAATCGCCGAGCATCGATCCCGCCGGCGCGCTGGCAGCATTGACTCGCGCATACGCCCGACCGAGCGAAAGCTATTACGCGCCCGATGACGACATGCTTGTCGTTGCTGACGTCTTTAGTAATGGTGCTGCATCATTGGCCGACGTGGTCCATCCACCGCGCGACCGCCGGATGCTGGACGACTTCGAATCTGCGTTGCGCCAGAATGCTGCCTTCGTCAAAGCCTCACTCGACCATCGTCCCGACACAATGCGCGTCGTCTTCTGGTGTCGCGGCGGCGCGGTTCAAAGGGTCGAAGTCGCCGATCAGAACTAAGTCCTACCTTCATTCGTGTCATCAGCATTGCGGTTAATCACCCTCGCTTGACGCACCGCACGTCGCATGCTAGTTTGCGGCTTCACCTTTTATTTACTGATAAAAACAACGTGAGGCCTCGAAGCAAGCCGCGCGAGTGACTAATTTGACCGCAACAGCGCCGCAACTGAAACGTACCCCACTCAACGACGCCCACCGGCAACTCGGCGGGCGAATGGTTGATTTCGGCGGGTGGGATATGCCCGTGCAGTATCCCGCCGGTACAATCGAGGAACATCTCCGCACACGCACACATGCCGGTCTGTTTGATGTGTCGCACATGGGCGAGATCGACGTCCATGGCCGCGACGCAATCGCTTTCGTGAATCGCCTCACTTCGAACGACGTTACAAAACTCGTCGATGGTCAGGCACAGTACTCCGCACTAACAACACCGTCGGGAACAGTAATCGACGATCTACTCGTGTATCGCCTCGCACCCGATCACCTGTTGCTCGTAGTCAATGCCGGAACGACTGACAAAGACTGGGAGTGGATCCAGTCGCATCACAACAGCGAGTCAGTTGAACTGCGCAATGCGAGTGCTGATTACTGCCAACTGGCGCTGCAAGGTCCTGATGCTGAGTCAATCCTGCAAACGCTGACAGACTTACAGCTTTCGGAAATCAAGTATTACCACTTCCGTTCGGGAACAGTTGACGGCGTCAGCGGCATCGTCTCGCGCACGGGCTACACCGGTGAAGACGGTTTTGAAGTCTACGCGCCCGCGGATCGCGCCGAACAACTCTGGAACAAAATCCTCGACGCCGGAAACACCGGCGCGCCGACCGGAGTACTTCCCTGCGGACTCGCCGCTCGGAACACCTTGAGACTCGAAGCAGGAATGGCGCTTTACGGTCACGAAATCGACGAGAGCACGACGCTGCTTGAAGCAAACCTCGGCTGGATTTGCAAACTCGACAAGGGCGAATTCATCGGCCGTGAGGCGTTGGCCCAACAAAAGTCGGAAGGAGTCAAACGCCGGCTCGTCGGCTTTGAAGTAACAGAACGCGGCATCGCGCGCGACGAGCAGGATGTGCTCGTCGGCGATGAAAAAGTTGGAAAAGTAACGTCGGGTAGTCCTGCGCCATTCCTGAAAAAGAACATCGGTATGGCGTACGTCCCGGTTGAATACGCGTCCGTCGGACAGGAGATCAAGATCGACGTGCGCGGCCGGCTCGTCGGCGCGCAGATTGTCAAGACACCGTTTTACAAGCGCGCTAAGTGAGTCGCAGAGAGAGTAAAAATTTTGAAAGTTGGAGGAACCATGGCAAACGTTCCAGAAGACCTGCACTACAGTAAGGACCATGAATGGGTCAGGGTGGACGGTGATGAAGCCATCATCGGCATCACCGATTACGCCCAAAACTCACTCGGTGACGTAGTGTATGTCGAGTTGCCAAAAGCGGGCGACGAGTTTAGCGCCAGTGAATCATTCGGATCGGTCGAGTCGGTAAAGGCAGTGTCTGAGATCTTCACACCCGTGTCCGGCGTCGTGTCGCGGATCAACGAGTCGCTGGCGGACGAACCGGAAAAAGTAAATTCCGATCCGTACGGCGAAGGCTGGATGGTACGACTCCGCATGTCAAACCGCGGCGAGGTCGACAGCCTGCTGACCGCCGCGGAGTATGAAGATTTTACGAAAGCTGAGAGCGAATAATCTTGCGCTACATTCCTAACTCGCCGGAAGAGCGCAAAGAGATGCTTGAGGCCATCGGGCTCAAATCGGCTGAAGACCTGTTCGACTCCATTCCTCAGGAATTGCTGTTGAAGCGGCCCCTCAATACACCCGCCGCCCTCTCGGAGATCGAATTACTCGATCGCTTCGAACGAATGGGTAGACGCAACGCCGGCGCTGGCCGGCCGAGTTTCCTCGGCGGCGGCGCCTATTCTCACTACATTCCGACGATCGTCGATCACATCATTTCGCGCTCTGAGTTTTTCACTGCCTACACGCCCTACCAGCCCGAGATCTCGCAGGGCACGCTGCAAACGATCTTCGAGTTTCAAACTCTCGTTTGCCAGTTGACGGGTATGGAAGTGGCGAACGCGTCGATGTACGACGGTTCGACCGCACTCGCCGAAGCAGTGTTGATGGCCGAACGCGTCACACGACGTTCGAAGGTGATTGCGTCGAGCGCGGTTCATCCGCAGTATCTCGAGGTCGTGCAGACTTACGTGCAACACGCGGGCATCGATCTCGAAGTCGTTCCGTTCGACCCGAAGACCGGTCAGGCGGGAGCGACGCTCGCAAATGCCGTGGATGAACACACGGCGGCGCTCGTGGTCCAGTCGCCCAACTTCTTTGGCGTCGTCGAAGATCTTTCGTCACTAGCAGACGCAGCGCATGCGAAAGGCGCGCTACTCGTCGTGGCAGTGACCGAAGCCATGTCGCTCGGGCTGCTGAAATCTCCGGGAGCGTGCGGCGCCGACATCGTCCTCGCCGAAGGTCAATCGTTCGGTGTGCCGCTGTCGTTTGGTGGACCATACGTCGGGCTCTTTGCAACGCGCGAGAAGTACGCGCGCCAAATCCCGGGACGGCTGGTCGGCGAAGCCTACGACAAACACGGGCGGCGCGGTTTCGTGCTCACACTCGCGACTCGGGAACAACACATCCGGCGCGAAAAAGCGACGTCAAACATCTGCACCAACGAAGGTCTGATCGCTCTCGCCGCCACCGTCTACCTGGAAACGATGGGACGTCGTGGTATTCAGGAAGCGGCCCACCAGTGTTTACAAAAAGCCGCCTACGCCGCTCGACGCATCGGCTCGCTGAAAGGTTTTTCGCTTCCCTTCTCCGGACCTCGATTCAACGAGTTTGTCGTTCGTGGTCCACTCGACGCAAGCGACCTGCTATCGCGTCTGGGTAAAGAAAAAGGGATCGAAGGCGGTATCCCGCTGTGGCGCTTCTTTTCCGACCGGCCAAACGATTTTCTCGTGTGCGTGACCGAGATCAACAGCCGCGCGGAAATCGACGCGCTCGTCGACGGTTTGAGCGAGTGTTCGAATCAATAGTTTCTTTATGACCGACGGAATCACAAAAGTCACTTCACATATAAGTTCCAATGAACAGTTGATCTTCGAACGCTCGCAACAAGGGCGTATCGGGTATCGTCTGCCGGCTTTGGACGTTGAAGAGTCGCCGGTTGACGATCTCCTGCCGCGGGAATTCCAACGCGACGACGATCTCGAGGGTATGCCCGAAGTCAGCGAAGTCGACGTCATTCGACACTTCGTCCGCATGTCCACCTGGAACTATTCAATCGATCTCGGGATGTATCCATTGGGTTCGTGCACCATGAAGTACAACTCGCGACTGAACGAGCGAGTTGCGCGCATCGCCGAGTTCGCGAATGTACACCCGCTTACCGAAGAGCAGGACGCGCAGGGCGCTTTGCAGGTTATTTACGAACTCGAGCAGCATCTCGCCGAGATCACCGGTTTGCCGGGAGTCTCATTGCAGCCCGCGGCGGGCGCGCACGGGGAGATGACTGGCATCATGATCATTCGCGCGTTTCTCGACGCGCGGCTTGGCGCAGCCGCCTCCGGCCGTCGCACGATGCTGATTCCCGATTCCGCGCACGGAACCAATCCCGCGTCGGCACATCTTTCAGGTTTCTCAGTCAAGACGATTCGCTCGACCAGCGAAGGGCTTACAGATCTGGACCACTTACGTGAACTCTGTTCACACGGCGACGTCGCCGGACTGATGTTGACCAATCCCAACACGCTCGGCCTTTTCGAACGCAACATCAAACAGATCTGCGACATCGTGCACGAAGCAGGTGGCCTGGTTTACATGGACGGTGCGAACATGAACGCCCTCGTCGGCATCGCACGTCCTGGAGACATGGGCGTGGACGTCATTCACCTGAACCTGCACAAGACGTTTTCGACACCTCACGGGGGCGGTGGTCCAGGTTCCGGTCCATGTTGCTGCACGAAGGAGTTGGAACCCTTTCTGCCCGTGCCGCGGATCCTAAAGACCGACTGGACCGTCGGCGAACCAACGTTTCGGCTCGATTACGATCGCCCGCGGTCGATCGGTCGCGTGAAGGCGTTCTTTGGTAACTACGGCATGATGTTGCGCGCCCTCGCGTACATTCTGACGCACGGCAATGACGGTTTGCGTGAAGCAACCGAAGCCGCTGTGCTCAACGCACGCTACATCGCACACGGTCTGACGTCTGATTACGACAAACCATTCAATAGTCCGCCGATGCACGAAGTTGTCTTCACCGACAAACGGCAGAGTCGCAAAGGTGTTCACACACTGGATATCGCGAAGCGTTTGATCGATTACGGGTTCCACCCGATGACGATCTACTTCCCGTTGATTGTTCAGGGAGCGATGCTGATCGAACCGACGGAGTCAGTGGGCCGGCAGGAGTTGGACCAGTTCATCGCCGCGATGCGATCGATCGCGAACGAGGCTGTGGAGGATCCGGAGTTGGTGTTGAACGCGCCTCACAGTACGCGTATAGGGCGTCTCGACGAAGCTGCCGCAGCACGCAGACCCGTGCTCCGCTGGAAACCGTAAAGCCGAATAACCTTTAGGTGCGTATTTGAACTATCGGTGTTCTGATCAAACACTCATGGAAAAAGAATTTTTCCGACCACCGGTTGTTTTAGAGGCAAATTACCAGAAGAGAATGGACCTAACTATTAGGCGTAGCGGGAACTCTGAGTAGCGCAAGACGTTCAACAGGACGGCCGTTGACGATGTGCTCTTCGACGATCTCCGGCACGTCTGACGCGCGAACTTGCGCGTACCACACACCGTCCGGATAGACCATCACCGCCGCACCGACCGCGCAAAACCCGACCGATCCGCATTCCGTCAGGACCACCGAACCATTCGGATTACAACCCTTCGAAACCTTCCCATATTGAAGCTCGCGCGCCTTCAACTCGCGCGCAAACGCATCCCTGACTGCCGCGCTGTCGTTCTTCGAACACGACGTTCCGGTGCAGACAAAGACGTGACGCTGGATGTTCGCGGAAGCGATCGGCACCAATTCCATGAGCCGTTCACAGTCGTCGATGAAATCCACATTAGCCAAACGTGTACAACCTCACTTCGACGTCATGCTAACACGGACGCCTCCCTTTTACCGCTAACCCTTTAGCTCGACTTCCTGTAGAATGCTGAACGTGGGCGACCGAAGACAACCGCGCAGGAAGCAGTTAAGCGGTCTGATTCGGCCGCCGCTTTGATGATCGAGGTTTGAGTTCTGAACTATATGGCTACCGGCCTGGTTATCCACATCTCCTCGGGCGACGACCGGCACACCGAAATCCTCACGCACGATCAGATTCGCATTGGCGCCTGCGACAACTGTGACCTGCGGCTACGATCTTCGAGTTTGCCCAAGACGCTGGCGAACGCCATGGTGCTCGAGTTAACGCGCACCAATGGCTCCTACCGCGTGGCGAGCTTCGCCAAATCCGTTCCGGTGACTCTGAACGGCGACCCGATTGCTGAGGGCGCGGAGATCCGCGACGGCGACGAGCTGCGGGTTGCCGATGCCGATTTGTTGCTCCACTTTTTCCCCGTGCGCGCGCTTCCGGCCGTCGTTCCAGCCGGATCTCGTGGAACTCACGTTGCGCCATTCATTGAAGCCGCGGCAATCGAATCAGCAGCGACGGCGCGTCGCGACGATGCCAAAGTCTTCCTCCGCGAATTCACGCGCGAACTGGTACGCGAGATCAGCATCAGCACGAAATTGGTTGCGCTGACGCTCGTCGTGATTCTCGTGGGCGGTGTTCTGTACCTCGGCGTCGCGATGTTCAAGGAGATACGCCGAAGCCGTGACCTGATCGCCCAGCAGGGCACGCAACTCGGTAACATGCAGGACCAGGTTTCGAAGACCAATAACCAACTCACCGACATCGGAAAACGCACCGAAGTGCTCCAAAACAGTCTTTCACTCGCCGTGAAGTTGCGCAGCGACTACGGCTCCGGTGTTTGTCTTATCGCCGGTTCGTACTACTTTGTCGAAACAGGCACAGGCCGCCCGCTTCGTTACGCCGAAGCACAAATGAGTGACGGCGGCACTGCGGTGCAGAGTGGCGCCCCAGAATCACTGACGCCGGAAGGTAATGCAGCAGTCGCCGAATACGAGTTTGTCGGCACCGGGTTCCACGTCGGAAACGGTTTCGTGATGACGAACCGTCATATCGCGCAACCATGGATCGCGGACGATCGCGCGCAGAGCATTAGTTTGAAGGCCCAACCCCGGCTGAAGCGGCTGATTGCGTATTTTCCTGAACACGCGCAGGCCATTCCGTTGAAGTTCAAAGCGGCCGCACAACGAGACGACCTCGCTGTTTGCCTGCTCGACCTCCCGGAAATTCCGCAGAACATTCCCGTGCTTCCATTGGAAACGGATCCCGATGCGGTCGCCGTCGGTAAGACTGTAGTGATGATGGGTTACCCATCCGGACCGGATCGACTGCTGGCCTTACTTGACGATGCCGAATCGCGTGGCATTCAGCAACGATATGGAACACCGATGGCGCAGCTCGGATATCTCGCCGAGACCAAACGCATTCAACCTTTAACGACGCAAGGCAGCATCACCGATCTCGACGTCCGACGAATCGTCTATGACGCACGAACAGCGGAAGGTGGATCGGGTGCGCCTCTTTTTGGCCCAACCGGACGAGTCATTGGTGTCAATTTTGCCGTCTTCACAGAAAACCAGGCCTCAAACTTTGCCGTTCCCATCCGATTCGCCGTAAGTCTTCTCGAACGCAACGGCTGGCAATCTCCGAAAGAAGCAAAAGAGGTCGAGACCGCCGGCCAATCCTCGCATCCAACCGAATCAGCCTCGAGGTAATCTGATAGCGTAACCCTGGCCCGCCGCGGAACTTTTCTTTCCCGGCTGGTAAAAGTGACAGGTTCGGATAACGCTTGAATGTCCAAGATCGTCACTTAACCGGATTGTTGCAATGAAAGGGCTGTCACACATTCGCCACAAAATCGGTCCAAGCGCGTTCAGACTGATGTATATTAAATTGGCCCGCGGAAGGGCATACCTGTTGCAGAAGGAGATGACGGTCAGGGAAGTTATTTGATCTTTTGCTAAATCCTGCGGTTAGGAATGCAGCATAAACTCCCCATCTGCCAGATATTGTTGCTTATCGAAATCAACGAGGATGACGTTCCAAAGGTTTAGGTGCTGGCACAAGAGGGCGAGCTTAGTTTTTGCTTTTCTGCTCGTTATCTCGCCAATATTCCCGACGATTAGCAAGGCCGCTGGGTCAAATGACCCAAACGGCCCAAATGTCTTTTCCCCCGCCGCCGATCCGACAAATCCCGCCCTCGCGCTTTCGCAAATCATGCGACTCGAGCGGATCGAGGTCGAGGGTGGCGCCGAACTCATCACAGTACTTGCCAGACTCGACGGCCTGGAATCCACAAACAACGACAAATGGATCCCGCTGGTGTCTATTCTTCGCGACACTCTCGGCGACCGGACAGTCGAGAACAACCGGCTGCGGTACGTTTGGCCCCTGACCTACACGCGCCCGTCGTTGAAGCAACGTCTCGCGGCCGCGATTCCCTTCTTTTACGCACGCGTCGGCAACAAGGGAGGGACCAGGAGCACGCCACCGCCGGCGCTCGACCTCGCTTCGCCCGAAAGCGACGTGTGGAACAAGATCTTCTGGACCGCGCTGCAAAACATTCTGCTCGATCCATACGGTACGCCGATCAAAGCGTCGACCAGCAGTTATCGCCGCAACACGAGCGACTATCGCAAGTCGCACATCATTCGCGCGCTCTCAGTGCTCGCTCTTTATCAGGAGGTTGAAGGCCAGTCAGCTTTTTCACAAGCCGAGATGGCCACCATCCAGGCACGTATGATGTTGACCGACAAAACGTTTGGCGGTCTTGTCGACGACTCAAACCTACAAACCTATTACACCAAGCGAACAGCGCAAACGAGAGACGCTCGTGGTCATAACTGGGAGTTGTTGCGCCAACGAGCGGAAGCGGAGTCGCTCTATTTCGAACCGCTGGTGATGCCCGACGGCAGCGCGACGCACGCGTTTATCTGGGTTGCGAAGCGTGATCTGCTGAAGCAACAAGGCGCGCGGTTCAGCGGGCGCTTCTTAAACATCGCGAACCCGTGGACCGACAAGCGGCTCTTGAATTGGGATGGTTACGTCGAAACGCGCTACTTCGATGGGGACAATCAACCGGTCAGCAGCGACACCCCGGGGGCGCAGGCGGTCGAGATGATTCCGCTTGGGTTGTACGGTCTCGATAATCCGAAGATCCCGATGCTGCTCGTGGACTTTCGGGACAACTACAATCCGAAGAAGCGCGAAATGTCGCGGCGAGTTATCAATGATATTACTCGCAATATTCTTTCCGTTTCGAAGTTTGGAAACCTGCCGTACTTCCTCGGTAAGACGGTGTTTGACTTCGTTACGGGCCGGCGCGGCATGGATATCAATCAGCCGTCGCGCTTAGCTACTTATTCTCAACTAAAACTGTTGCTGGCCCTGAACAACTCGATGGAACCCGCGCTGCGTGATGAAGTGAGCGGGAGAATCGAGACGATTTCTGTCAACCCGTTTGAAAACGATATAAACGCCGAAGCAGACATCGCACTCGAACAGTACGCCGCGCTGGTCGCCTTCGCGAAGGATCCGAAGGGTCTCGCGGCGAAAATTGAACGAGACCGGCGGGCGGAAATGACTCCGCTACAACATGGTTCGAAGGCGCAGATTGCATTTCGTGTACTTAACGTGCTGACGTTCGGCAGGTATGTTCATCGTGAAGAGCACGACGTCGATATGGAACACCGGCTCGACATCGCGCGGCGTCTTCAGTATCACACCAGGTTCTTGCAGCAGATTGCGAAGTCGAGTGCAGAAGTCGACATTACCTGGAACCTCGACGACGTGAAACGGTCGTTGCACTTCATCGCCGATCACGGCGAGCATGCTGACTCGACTGCTGCCGCCGTCACTGCACGAGTTTTTGCACGCACGAAAGACGAGGAGACGCGACGCACATGTCTCGATAGTCTCTCGCGCATCCGCAGTTCGAAAGCCCGCACCGAACTGCTGCGCATCTCGCAAAACGCTGACGTCGACCAAACCCTGCGCGAACTCGCCAACGAGTACCTGCGCGGCGGTCGAGGTGATCAGCCGATCGCCGTCACCACACTCGGCGGCACACCAATCGCAGTCGGCCAGCCTTGATGATGCACTATCGCGAATACCTGCAGTGTTTTGGTCAACGTCTGCAGTGCTTGGGTCA
>CBFGMX010000101.1:0-19083 GCA_965649955.1 uncultured bacterium | reverse complement strand
GAAACCGGAACGATCGTGTTTGCCGTAGACGCCGGCGCCATTGCCAATGCACTCCGTGTGTCCAGCAGCAGTAACGTCGGACTCGGAACGGCGACGCCCGTGCTCGACATGCACACCAACACTACCGACACCCCGGCCATTCGACTCGAACAGAACAACAGCGGTGGCTTCACCGCCCAAACGTGGGACATCGGCGCGAATGAAGCAAACTTCTTCATCCGCGACGTCACCGCCGGCTCGCGTCTTTCCTTACGTATCCGTCCCGGTGCACCGACAAGCTCGCTCGACATCGCCGCCAGCGGAAACGTCGGTCTCGGCACTGGGAGTCCGAATGCAAGACTCGATATCAAACAATTCAGCGAAGAGTTTATCGGTGGTCTTCAGCTACGCAGGTCAACAACAAACGACACGTGGGGCATCGTCACGGGCGCCGACAACAATCTGTATTTCGGCTATGCGACTGATGCGTCCCTCGCGAATGCGCACGCTGACTTCACCGTGGTGCCGTTCGTCCTGACGGCGAACAGCCGCGTAGGTATCGGCACGACCGCACCCGATCAGTTGTTGTCGGTAAACGGCAACGCCAGCAAGGTGGGAGGCGGTTCGTGGGCAACGTTCTCGGATAAACGGCTCAAGAACATCAAGGCGCCATTCACCACCGGACTCAGCGCTGTGATGAAATTGCAGCCCGTGCGCTATGAATACCGGTCCAAAAACGCATTAGGCCTGCCCAACGAAGGTGAGCACGTCGGTTTTGGTGCCCAGGAAGTGCAGAAGGTGATTCCGGAAGCCGTCAGCGAGAACAGTCAGGGATACCTGATGATCAATAACGATCCGATCATCTGGACCATGCTGAATGCGATCAAGGAGCAACAGAAGGAGATCGTCGAACTCAAACGCGAGATCCGCAAGTTGCGTGCTGCTTCACGTCGCCGCAAGTAGACACTGAAAACGAAAAGGGGTGGCTCGAGCGGCCACCCCTTTTGCTGGAATCCATTGAGCAAGGGTCATGGCCGGCCCTGACCAACATCCGCCTTCAAATCAAGCGTCAATGTGATATCGCTCACCTGGTTGTCGGAAACAACTACTTCCTGCTTTGACGTCCGCGGCCGCCCCGGTAACCCGTACACAAAGACCGACACCTCGTAAACGCCTGCTGCCAAATGATCCGACACGAAGCGGCCTCGATCATCTACCTCGGCATATGTTTCATAACGTTCCTCGCCAATCTTTCTGATGTGAACCTGCACTGGCGCGTCCCCAGGTAACGGGCCGTTTTCAAACTTCACCATTCCGCGAATCCGGCCGCTGCGTGTCCTCAGTATCAAACGCAAACCCTTGATCTGTTCGCGAGCTTTTATCTCAACGCTCGGTAGGACTACGCCGTCACGCTCGATACGAGCGACGTCTAAATCCGCCCGCGGGACAGGGCGCTGATGCCAGATTGAGAAATTGATTGTTCCTGGTCGCAAGCCGGAAAGCGTGAAACTACCATCCGCATTCACTCTGCCGGATCGCGATGCGCCATGTCCGAAGCGGTCATCGGCGATCATGACGAAGGCATGAACCACGAGTCCATCGAGCTTCCCACGCGCGACCCTTTCCTCCATGCCCTCGATTACAACCTCGCCGGATACGGTGCTTCCCGAGGACGTCTTGATCACGAGGTCTTTTATGTCTTGATCGACAACTTCAAATTGCACGGGCTCGGCGTAGAGCTGGCGCTGAGCTGATGATTCCACAAAGAGCGCGTACTTTCCCGGTGTCACGTTCTCGAGTGTGATTACTCCCGATCGGTTCGATCTATGGCCGCTGGTCGACGAACTTGCATTCTCTCGAAACTTTTGCAACCCGTATGTAAGGTCCGGGATCGGCTGCCCAGTGTCGCCATCCACGACTCGCGCCGTGACCGTGAAGACAGATTGCGTACGACGGAGTGTGATGTCGACGTTCGTTACCTCGCCTCCTTCAGTTAGCTCGATCACGGTGGCGCCGGACGGGTCGGGAGCTGACGGGTGAAACGTTTGACTGTAAAAAGCTTGGCGCCGGCCGTAGTACATGCGGTCCTCGGATGCACCGGCCGCAACTCTATACTTGCCTGGCGATAACCCCCAAAGCCGATAAATACCGCGATCGTCAGTTGCATAATCACCTGGTCTCAGATCCGCCATCGGATCTCCGGAAAAGCTTTCCGGTACGACCTCAACTGGTACCTCGATGACCGGCCTTCCCTCGGCGTCGGTGACCTTGCCCGTAATTACTCCTCCACGAACGAGTGCGAAGTCGATCTTCTCGACACTTTCGCCTTCGTTGACGATCAGCCTTTTGATCCGGCCGATCCCCTGCGGCATCACGAATTGTGCCGAGGCAGGCATGATCTCATACTCACCCGCCGGAATATTCGACATTCGATAATTGCCGTCCTCGTCTGTAGTCGCTACAACCGTGCCGGCTGGGCCATTCACCCGACGTGCGCCAACAACGATTCTCGCCATGCCATTGCCTTTGTGTGTGACTTTACCGCTCACAGTTGCCGGGACCGTTTTCGTTGGCTGATTCTGGGCGTGAACGATGAGAGAGATGACCAGCAAACAACCGATGATCTTCAGAGTTGAGGAGGTCATAGTGAGCGCGCCTTTCAGTTTGAGGTTGGCGCAATCATAACGAAATGAGTTGGCTTTGTCTCTCGAAATCAAGCCATTGGAAGATAACGATTGACGAGTTGCGCCAGCTCAGTAATGTCGATCGGTTTGCGCATGTATTCGTCGCATCCTTTGGCAAACGCTTTCACGTGTGAGTAAGACATCGGGTACGCGGTGACCGCGACGATGGGAACGTTTTCCAGCTTGGGTTTCTGGCGAATGCACTGGGTGGCGGCGATGCCGTCGAGGATCGGCAGGTCGAGATCCATCAGGATCAAATCGGGCCGTTGGCGATCGGCAATATCGACCGCCTCCTGTCCGTTACACGCCTCCAGGACTGTGTAACCCAATCCTTCGAGAGCTTGCCTCAGGAGCATTCTGGTATCGTCGTAGTCTTCGACAACCATGATTGTCCGCTTATTCATGAACCCCCCATGCAGCCGCGCGACAGTTCCCTCCCTGCACCGTGTGCAGTCGGTGTTGTTTTGCTGGTAGTCGGGAATTTTACGGGGACCAGCTTAAGTTTCGGGAGAGAGGGCAAACGTGATTGTGCCACCGATCTGTTGGTTCGGCAATTGATA
Source organism: uncultured bacterium (assembly GCA_965649955.1). Lineage (GTDB taxonomy): Bacteria > Acidobacteriota > Blastocatellia > Pyrinomonadales > Pyrinomonadaceae > PSRF01. Next base: position 15,860 of record CBFGMX010000101.1, on the reverse strand, counting down.
ATGCAGTTGGGATTATTACCACGTTCTCAACGAACGCAGTGAGGATATACTAAGAGCCTGTTTGGGTCAGGACACTAGTATTCTCATAATGTCATCAGATCCGATAACTCGAGCGGTGTTGAGCAAACTTGAAGACGACGGATTTGCGATCATCCGCGGAGTGGTGGGCGAGTCGCTGCGTTTGGAGTTGCTTCGCGACGTTGAGCAATCATGTTCTCCTTCAACTGCCGGCGTTCGCGGGCTCACGAAAAAGATCGAGAGCGTGGGACGTTTTGCGCGATCGCGGACGGTCCGGTCACTCGTCGAGCCTGTGCTCGGACCAGGCGCCACACTGGTGAGGTCCATTCTCTTCAACAAGAACGAAGACGCCAATTGGCAGGTCGCATGGCATCAGGATCTCGCCATCGCCGTTCGAGAGCGAGTCGAGATTAAGGGATTCGTGTCATGGTCTGCTAAGGATGGCCTACCTCACGTACAACCGCCTCGTGAGATTCTCGAACAGATGCTTAACGTGCGAGTGCATCTTGATAATGCTGACGAAACAAATGGTGCATTGTGGGTAGCACCGGGTTCACATTGTTTTGGACGACTACCAGCAAGCGAAGCGGCCGGCGCCGCGAAACGCCTCGGCACGCATTTATGCGCAGTCGATGCGGGAGACGTGCTTCTGTTTCGACCACTGACGTTGCACTCATCGCGCAAAGCCACGTCAAATCGCCCGCGGCGCGTTATACATTTGGAATTCGCGGGTGTTTCTTTGCCGCCACCTCTGCAATGGGCCGAGATGACGTCATGGGCCAATTCGGAAATTCCTAATGAACGCTAAAAGACATGAAACGCCCAAAGGACGGGTTGTGATTGCGGGAGGGACCGGGTTTCTCGGCCAGAATCTTGCCCGCCATCTTGTGGACCTTGGGTGGGATGTGGTGGTGATGTCGCGCCACACGCGAAAAGACGAAGCGCGTTGGCGGCATTCGACGTGGGATGCGCGCACGGTCGGAGATTGGGTGCATCATCTCGATGGCGCGAGCGCGCTCGTAAATCTGGCCGGACGCACTGTCGATTGTGTGAAGACCCCGGATCATTGTGACGAGATACTTCGATCGCGGGTCGAGTCGACCGAAGTGCTCGGCCGCGCACTGGAATCCGTGCAGACGTTGCCACGCGTCTGGGTCCAGATGTCGACGGCCCACATCTATGGCGATCCGCCTGAGCTCGTGTGCGACGAGGATTCACCGTTCGGTTACGGTCTGGCGCCCTTTGTTGGCCGCGAATGGGAGCAGGCTTTTGCGGGCGCCGTGCCGGCGTCTATGAGGCAAGTCGTCTTGCGTACCAGCTTCGTGCTGGGAAAGAATGGCGGCGCGTTAAGTCGACTCAGTAAACTAGTTCGCCGCGGTCTCGGAGGAACGGTGGGCCACGGCCGACAGGGAATCAGTTGGATTCACGAACAAGACATGGACCGGCTCTTCGCGCGCGCCATATCTGACGACTCGATGCGCGGAACATATATCGCCACCGCACCGAAGCCGGTTTCGAACGCGGAATTCATGCGCGAGATGCGGAACGCGCTGCGTGTTCCAATTGGCTTACCCGCCGCGAGTTGGATGGTCCGGCTGGCGGCTCCGTTGATGTTGCGCTCCGATCCCGACCTGGCGCTCTACGGCCGCTATTGCGTGTCACGTCGCTTGCAAAAAGAGGGTTTCGAGTTTCTCTTCCCCGATGTAGGTTCCGCTTTGCAGAATCTATACAACTCATGAAGAACAAATCACTACTCCTTGGTGTCGCGATCGTGATGGCTGCTTCTTTTGGAACACCAGCTCAGCGCGATCCAAACATAAGAGAGGCCCAACCTGGCGAAGTTCCATTCGTTTACAACACAAACGACTACGGCAAGGTAGAGATCGAAAGTGTTCCGAAAGCCGTTGTCGAGGCGGACAGTACCCCAACCGAAGCTCCGGCCCATTCGTGTTTCCATCTCGAAGATAAACGCCCGCTGCCGGCGTTGGACAAAGGCCCGCGCTATTTCTATCCGGCGCACAGCACGATCTGCATCATTCCGCTCACGGACCCGTCGGTCGCCGATTTCGCGAAGTCTTATCCCTACATCCACGAGGCGGCCGCGAAACTGCGAAAGCTGCTGGCGAAACGTCCGGCAAAGTTTAAGTTTCAATCCGATCTAAACGATTTGCCGTACAACAATTCGAGCGGAACGGTGCAAAGTAAGGTCCAGTATCTTGATTTCAAGACCGGCAAAGGAGTCCTTTTCCTGACGCAGTACTCGCAGGACGCCGTGCCTACTCCCCTGAACAACGAAGAACTTACGTGCAACTTTCAGGGCTTAACGAACGACGGCAAGTATTACGTCGCCGCACGCCTGGCGATAACACATCCGTCTCTTCCAAGGGGTATCGACTACACGAAAGATCCCACGGTGGACCGCAAAGGAAACTACCTTAAAAAAGACGAAAAGCTGCTCAACAGTTTTACTGACGACTCATTTCGCCCATCGCTAAAGAATTTGAAGTCCCTGATTGCATCGATCACGACCGATTAAACTTTATGAAGACTGGTTGGTAACCGATGGCACGAATAATTACCGTTCTCACAGTTGTCCTCTTAACATGCGGCGCGCAAGCGTTTGCACAACGTCGTCAGGTTCCCGATACGAAGAAGTCTGTTCGCTTGAATGCAGATAAGCCGTCGGTCTACCTCGAGTTCATGAAGGTCGGCATTTGCCGGCCGAGTTTCCAAACCACTGTCGAAACGTGGAGTCCGTGTGTACCGGAAAACCAGGAGGTCAACCCGGGACCTCCTGAAGCTGCCAAATCGGAACCTTTTGAGGCTGTCTGGCTACGCGTGCGAAATAATTCCCGGTGGCCTATTAACTTTGACGTGCTTAGCGCGTACGTCGGACCGCTGGTTGATGTTTACAAGCTGCCCGACGGCAAATTGGTTACAAGCTTCAAAGATGGTGCGGAGATCAGGGTCAGGTACAGGGTGGACGCTGAGATCGTGTGGGAATGGGTGGAGGGACCAAACGGCAGAGAATCTAAGTTGGTTGACGTTAAGGCGCCAATCGTCAACAGAGTGCCCACCACGACCTCGCGCGCGTGGCTGCGGCCAGGAAGATCGGTGGTGTTCGTCGCGCGCCGCGAGCACTTGGCCAAACACCTCAACGTCTATCTCCCTTATAAATATCTCTGGGACGGTGACCAGAACGACATGGTTTCGCGGGAGCCGCAGCATCGCATATATTTCAGTTGGTATGAGCTGCAAAAGGCGCTCGGATTAGCTCAAGGGACTGAGGCGAACACGGATTCAAGTACTTTAAAACGAGTTTTGGACCAGCAGTGATCTCAAACGCGCATCTCATAAACGCAAATCCTCTTATCGATTGTCGTATTTCATCCAAACTTCTGACACCGTTGCCCAAGAACCATGATTCAACTGAAACAAAATCGCTGCTGAAGCTCATAGCAGATGGAGATTTTTTAATGCCCGACAAAAGCGAAGGAGACATCATGCAGCTGATTTCCATTGGCGATGTATTGTTGAACCTTGATCAGATTACGGTTCTGGACATAGATCCGACTCCCACAGGCCCGGTCGTGCGCGTTCATCGCGACTCACCACAACCAATTATCGAAATAAGCATCCCGCCACAAACCGTAAACGGTTTGTTCAATTTGGTTCCAACGAACCAGCGGATGGGCGGGCGGGACTAAACATCTACAGAAGGCGCGCGACGGCTCCTCTGCGCACTGCGACATTCGCTAGATAACCCAAAGAAGCACAAACGGGTTGATGCTCAGGCGTTGATTCGTCTGTGCTTTTTTGCGCCTGCTGTCGCGTTGGCCTTCGACAATAGAAACAAGACCAGCGAGGTCTATCGAAATAAAGTCAAGATTCGAAAATAAAAGTCAAAAAGAGAAAAGACCCAAAAGTGAATTGTGCGTATGTTGGAAGGCCGAGTTTAACTGGCTGATGGTCCTGCAAAAGAATGGAGGACGATCGTGATTTCCCTTCCGATAGCCACTGCTTTGGCACGCAACTGGTGGCTTTTACTAATCAGAGGCATTCTCGCAGTGCTCTTCGGCGTAATGGCCTTCGCATGGCCGGCATTGACGCTCGTGACTCTGGTACTGCTCTACGGCGCTTATGCATTTGTCGACGGACTGACTGCAATCTGGGTCGGCGCCGGTTCGCGCGCCTGGGGATTGCTGCTTTTCGGCGTACTGGGTGTTATCGTCGGTATTTACGTTTTCCTCTTTCCAGGCATCGCCGCCGTAGCGCTGCTGTATCTGATTGCGGCGTGGGCAATCGTCCGCGGTGTTTTCGAAATCATCACCGCCATCCAATTGCGCAAGGAGATAAATTACGAATGGGCCCTGATCATCGGCGGTCTCATCTCGATCATCTTTGGCATTGTCCTCATCTCCAATCCCAGTGCGGGTGCGTTGGCGATGGTTGTGGTAATTGGCGCCTTCGCGCTCGCGTTCGGGGTGATGATGATCGTCCTGGCCTTCCGCGTACGTGGATTGCCGAAGCGATTAGAACGGCTACCGCAAACGTAAGCTGAACGCACGTCGCAGCCCATTTATCTGGACCTCTTGAGCAATCAATCACTAAAAAACCGGATGACGCTCACGCTCTATACACGCGCGCTAGCATGCGGCATTGCCATCTGCTTTGTTTGTGCCTCGTGTTCTGAAAATGCGGAGAGAGCTCAGAGTGGTAATCAAGCTTCGAGAACATCGTCGGATCAAGCGAGCACTCCAACTCCCTCGCCCAGCCCCTCGGCGGCGGTCGCGCCACTAAGAACTCCCGACAGAGTGGCATCAGGCCAGGTCACGGAATCTCGCGGCACATGGAGTTCACTGGTCCAACAAATCACGTACGTAAGTTCCGCTGACAACACGCAGCAGCCGATGATGTTCTACAAACCGAATCTTAACGAACCCAGACCACTCGTGGTCGCACTGCACTCATGGAGTGAGGGGTACAGGCAAACAGAAAGCGTTGTTTATTCGGAGTGGGCCATCGCCAACGATTGGATCTTTATTCATCCACACTTCAGAGGACCAAACGTAAGACCGGAAGCGACGGGTTCGGATTTGGTCATTGGAGATGTGTTGAGTGCGATTGAATACGCCAAAAAGAATGCGCTGGTAGACGAGAGCCGAATTTACGCAGTTGGTTGGTCTGGTGGTGGGTATCTCGGACTGTTACTAGCCGGCCGAGCGCCGGAAATCTGGGCCGGCATCTCCGCGTGGGTTCCGATCTCGGATCTGAACGCATGGTACGAAGAGAGCAGGCGCCTCAGAACGAAGTACGTAAACCACATCGAAGCTTCATGTGGCGGCCGTCCGGCAGGTGAGACGCCCGCCGCACTGGAGTGCCGGGAGCGTTCGCCGCTCGCTTTTCTTGAACGCGCTCGAGCTATTCCGATCGACATCAATCACGGCATATATGATGGGCGTAATGATGGCGATCCCGTACCTATCAGTCAGTCTTTGCGCGCGTTTAATCTACTCGCGGAACCGCAGCACCGCTTCAGCGAAGAAGAGATCGAATATTTCACGCGCGAATCACAAGTTCCAGCCAGTTTGCGAAGTGAGACAACCGACCCGGATTACGGAGGCTTGAAGATTCTTTACCGCCGGCAATCCGGCAACACACGCATCACCGTTTTCGACGGCGCGCACGATAAGAACACGGAAGCCGCATTTAGATGGTTGAACCAGCAACGGAGAAAGTGAGTGCGTAACGGGCAATCTTCACTCGTGTTTACAGACCTTCACGCGCAGTCACCATCGGGCTCTTTTTGGTGGTGGTTGCACTCCGTTTACGGCGATGGGTGGCACAGCCAATCAAACAACCATCGATAAGTTAATGGACCAACAGAGGGTAGGAGGACGATTTATGGACCACAAACCGAGTGACGTGCACCAGGATTCTGATTTTATTATCTACCCAACTAATAAGGTCATCGGCATTATCGATGACGCCGGGGATTGTAAAGCTGCTCTGGAGGATTTAAAGGCAGCGGGGTTTACCGCAGATGACATAGGAGTGTTGAGCGGCGAAGAGGGTGCTCACCGCCTTGATCCGACCGGAGAGGAGCATGGACCACTGGCCCGTTTTGCACGCTGGATCGAGAAGGCGGGCGACATGGAATCAGAACATGTCAAACGGTACGAACAGGAAGTGCTGGCAGGTCATTTTTGCATTGGGGTTAGCGCTAAAGAACCGGAAGCACGTGAGAAAGTACGAAACATATTGAAGGCTCACAACGGTCACTTCATCAACTTTTATGGCCAGTGGGCCATTGAAGTAATGGAACGCTAACCCAACATAGGCGGTAAGCAGCGATCACAGCAACAGAAATTCGCGGATGTAGATGTCGTTTGATCTGAAGAGCTCCTCATCGGAACCGTTAAAGATTATCCGGCCTTCGCGCAGCATCATGATTTTTGTATTTATCAGGCAGAGACGATCATTCTCCGGCATAAAGATCACCTCGTCGTTTGGTCCATAAGCTGCATAAGTTGAAGCCATAAAACGGACGTATTCTAAGGCATGCGTGACCAGAATTGCTGACACGTCGCGCAGATCGCGAAGTCTGATGCCGAGTTCACACATGGACCATGCTGTTGGTGGATCGAGCCCGCCAGTTGGTTCGTCCATGAGTAGAGTTCGAGGCTTGCCGGCAAGCGCACGCGCGATACCGACCCGGACGCGCATGCCGCCGGAAAGTTGTGCAGGCATCATGTCGATTGCATCCTCAAGATCAACGAACCGCAGCAGACGACGTACTTCCTGCTCAACGATCTCTTCGGGAACACCGTTTTCATGGCATCTGAAAGCGACGTTTTCGTAAACGGAAAGCGAATCAAAGAGTGCGCCCTCCTGAAATCCCACTCCGATTCGCTGTCGTACGCGATTAAGCGCCTCCTCGTCGTGATCCGTGATGTCCTCACCGTCGATCAGAATCCGACCTGCGTCCGGCTTCATAAGACCAAGCGTCAATTTCAGTATCGTTGATTTACCGCCGCCGGAAGCACTTAAAACGACCAGCAACTCGCCCCTTAATACTCTGAAGCTTATGTCGTTGAGTACGGGTTGGTCGTCATAAGCGAAGGTGACATTTCGAAATTCGATTGCCGGTATGACGCGCGTTTGGTCGTCGACCGCGGTAAAGACTCTGGCGTCGGTTTCACCGTGACTTGATCTCATAAATAGTCCGCCCACAGCGTTCTAAACGCGCGTTCGGTACACTTTGGGAGTGACGCCGGTCCGCTTGTGAAACAGAGTCGTGAAATGACTTTGATTCTGAAAACCTACACTTAGTCCGACTTCCACCAGCGGCAAATGGTTATCCGAGAGCAATGTTTTCGCTTTCTCGATCCGGCGATCGATAACGTATCTATGTGGTGGGATTCCGGTGGAGTTTCGAAACGCCCGTGAGAAGTAGTGAGGGCTCATGTGAGCAACATCCGCGATGTTTGCCAAAGTCAAATCTTCGGTAAGATTCTCCTCGATATAGTCAGTAACCCGACGTAGCGTGTACCCCGACAGAACCGCGTTGCAACTGTGATTGGTGGTGGCGTGCGCCGAATATTTCCAGAGTAAACGCGCTGCCAGCGCAACGGCGAGTCCATCACCGTAAACTCTTCCCGATGGACAACCAGCATCGAGTTCCGATTTTAGAGCGAATACGATGTATTCGATCTGTGGGTCGCGTATACCCAGATGTCTCCCTAATTCACTGCCCGAAATTCCTGATTCGTTTGCTATTTGATGAACAAACCCCGGGTCAAGCGCAAGCATCATGAACTCGGTTTCGTCGTAACCGTAGATTCCCATCGGCGTTCCCTGGGGAACAATGTCCAGGCTGCCGTGCCTTACCGGCTTGCTCCGCGGGAGCCCGCCACGAAACGGGCTCGATGCGGCCCGACGGTAGTGCATCGCGACAAGATGTTTACGGGGAAACCCGTTCGGAAATGCCGTGGGCGGTAAGTGATGCTCTTCAACAAAAAGTCCCGTCCATGATCCCTGCTGAGCAGAGTCGTCCGGAGGAAACAAGGGTTCAGGTGTTCCACTCTTGAAGTAGATTAGAATTTGGTTCTGAGCGATTCTTGCGGGCGCTCCGCGACGTTTGTTGGAGTCGTATAGGCGTGGTTTTTTTTCTGTCGGCTTCCGCACCGCGCCACCTCTCCGCACGTGAGGCTTAAGATCTGCGATTCTTCAATCAGAGTCTTCTAACCGTGATCGGAACCATTGAGGGATAAGGAACAAGAAACCCAACCAGGGAGCTTGACAGAATTCTTGCATCTCCTCAGTTGGGTTGACTTAAGTTGCGGGCGATGAGCGACCACTACTCCACACCCCAGACTTGGTCCAACATTGCTCACGGTAGCGGGACTATGTTGTTAATATTTTCCCCACTTGTGTTTTATTTGATGGTTTTTCAGCGGTTTCAAAAACGCATACCCCGGCATCTTCGATTGCGTCCAGCAAACTATCCAGGTCGCAGTTACCTGTGTACCGAACCCCGTTTATGAAGAAAGCCGGCGTTTCATGAACTCCGTGTTCAACGGCGGCCGCACAATCCGCATTTACTTTCCTCGCGTGAGTGTGTTCCAGCAGCTCGCGTTTGAAGAGATCCAGGCTCACTCCTAACTGTTTCGCATAGCCAATTACCTCGGGAGCATCAAGGTTCGGGCTGTGTAAAAACAAAGATTCGTGCATCTCCCAGAACTTTCCCTGGGAGCCCGCGGCTTCAGCAGCTTGCGCTACGGAAAATGCGCGCGGATGTCGTTCAACATCGGGACAGTGACGAAATACAAAACAAACTGAATTATCCAACCAGCGCAATGCGGAATCTAAAATGTTAAACGCTTCCACACAGCGGTGACACTCGAAATCGCCGTACTCCAGGAGGATGACTGTGGCCTTTGAACTGCCTTTGAAATGGTCAGAGGGCAACAAACCGCGCGCTGCTATCTTCGCCATCGTAAATGCTTCCTTGAAGTGACGGACCGCGCCTGTTCTGTTGATCGGCGATCGACTTCCGTCACTTTAGTTGACTGTTCGCTTCGTTCCTTGAGCGTACCCGCTATGCGCCATCCGGTATCAGCACGGCGCGGCCTCTGATTTGACCAGCCTTGAGCTTATCGTACACTGCGACGGCCTGCTCCAGCGGGAACTCAATCGTCTCCGCGTGGATGCGCCCATCGCGCGCCATCGCGATCACCTCCATCAATTCGACCCGCGACCCCCAGTACGGAATGCTCACCGAGCAGCCGTAAGGCGTGCTGCCGTGATGGAAGTCGTGATGACCACCACCCAGGCCGACAATTGTCCAAACGCAGTTACGCCCTAGAAGTTTTGCACCGAGATCAACGGTCGGCTGCACGCCCACGCAGTCGAGGACTAAACCTGCTCCGCGCGTGCCGGTGATTCTCTGTATCCGATCGGCCGCTTCGTCGGCGTTGCGATTATTAACAACGTCATCTGCGCCGAGCGACTTCGCCTGCTCCAGTTTCTGATCATCGACGTCGGCGGCGACGATGCGCACAGGCGCGAGCACGCGCAGGAGTTGGATCGCCATGTGTCCCAATCCCCCGACGCCCATTACTACAACCGTCGAGTCGGCGTTGATCTGCGGGAGAGCTCGTTTAATAGCGTGATACGGCGTGAGCGCAGCGTCGCTTAAAGGCGCGGCTTTCTCCGGACTCAACCCCTCGAGAGGAACCAACAAACGCGCTGCGGGAACCAGCATGAACTCGGCCATTCCGCCGTCGAAACCGAGGCCGCCGCCGAAGCCACCCACCTCAGCCCAGTTTTCGCAGTAATTCTCCATCGAGAGTTGGCAAGCGTGGCAGCGACCGCATCCCCATGGACCATAGACGGCCACCGCGTCGCCCTCCTTGAAACCCGTGACTCCTTGTCCAAGCTCAGCGATCCATCCGGCATTCTCGTGGCCGAGCGTAAACGGAGGCGTGAAACCTAAGTCTTCCTCCATCACGTGCAAATCCGAATGGCACACGCCCGCACCGCCGATCTTCACTAAAACCTGTCCCGGACCAGGCTTCGGCTTCGCGACATCGGCGATTTGAGCTGAGCGACCTACACCGGCAAATCTTACTGCTCGCATAACCTTCCCTCCTTACTCGTTCGTCTGCGGTCGAAACTTTTGATCTTTGAAAGGAGTTAGCAATCTAACCCGACCGCGTTTACATGGTCTTTCGTAATCTTGACTTTTGTTTTCTAATCCTGACTTTATGGCTCGTCCGGCGAGCCGCCGGCGCTCGTGCGGACCAGCCATGTTCGCGCATCGGCGACTGCTTCCTCCGTTGATTGCCCGCGAACGGGAGTAGCCTCATAAGCCCGCACCGGCCCTGTCAATCGGAGTTTTCCCGTACGGACCACCTGTTCATACGCTCCCTCGCTGATTCCGGTGAGATACAAGCGTCCTTCCACCTCGTGTAGCTTGTCTGCATAGTTGGCGAGCACATCCACCAGTGTCGCGCCGAGATTAGTACGTCCGCGCAGGCGAAGGATCACCACGGGCTTCTGTGCGGCTTGAGGCTTGGGCAGCAGCCGCGCCAGCGTCCGAGCGCCCGCGTAAAACAGGTGCCCATAAACATCAAGCACCGTCACCTTGTTTGACTGTAGTTCCCTGGGCGCCTTGTGCTCTTCGATGAATCCGTCGGCTCGCTTCACCAGTTCCACCACCGAGATGTCGGTCGAGGACTCGTTCACATAGAGCAACGCAGAGAGTACGACGCCAATGCCGACCGCCACCTGAATCGGCAGCAAGAGAGTTGAAAAGAAAGTGGTGATGCTCGCCAAACGTGACGGCCAGCCGGTGTGCCAGATCGCGAGCGCGTCCGAGGGCTTGATCGTGCCAAGGCTGGCAAGGATGAGCAGCACGCCGAGCGCGGGCATCGCCACATACGACACCAAACCAGGGACGAACACGACGAGTAGTGCCATCCACACGCCCGCGAAGATCGCTGCCCATCGTGAGCGCGCTCCTGACATGACCGTGAGCGCCGTTGTGCTCAATGAACCGCCCACCGGCAGCCCCCGGAAGAAACCCGAAGCAACATTGGCCGCCCCCTGGGCGAAGAAGTCGCGAGACATGCTGCGACGGGAGCCGTCCGGGTTGGGCACGCTCTGGCTGACACCTGCGCCTTGAACGAGGATTATTACGGCAATGGCCAGCGCTCCCGTCACCACCTCAAACGAAATGTCGGAGAACGACGGAACATGTGGCGTCGGTATTCCGCCGGGAATATCGCCGATGTCCCGCACGACGGCCACGGTGTCAATGCTGAAGAGCGCGACGACCACCGACGGTACGATGATCGCCACCAGCCTGCCGAAATTGCCGAGAGGGGTGCGCGGCAGCGTCACGGCCAGCCCAAGTGTAGCGACCGCCACGCCAATGGACCACAGGTTGACCTGGTCCAGATTGGATAGCAGGTTGAAAGTCTGAGTGACCTTATTGTTACCTGCCGTCGGCCCATAACCTGAGATGGTAGGAAGCTGGCTAAGTATTGTCAGAACCGCGATGCCGATGATGAATCCGGTCATCACCGAGTAAGAGACGAAGCGGGTCAACTGTCCGGTCCGAACCAGACCAAACAGAATTTGGAAGGCACCGATCAATACCACCAGGAGAAACAACGCATTGTCACGCGCTTCCCCTTGCAAACTCCCGAGTGCCTGCCCCGCCGAGAGCGCCGCGGCGCTGGTGGTGCCGATGATCATCAGCCGGGTGCTGGAGAAGATGCCGCCCGCGAGTGGTCCAACCATGCAGGCGTACAGGCCGTAGATCGGGTTGACGCCGGCGAGAATGCCGCTTGCCATCCCGTCCGGCACGCTGCTGACAGCGCTGTTCAATCCGGCGATGCCGTCATCTCGGAGGGAGGTGCCACTAGGCAACCGCCGTCCGAGCCGGTTAGCCACCGCCTCGCGTAATTCACGGAGACCCGGTTGATTAACCTCCGGCTCTACGTCGGGTGTTGGCGTCGGCTCCATCTAATCATCCTGAGCGCCGCTGTCACATTTCGTTTTCGGCGGTGGAAACTAACCGTCGGATCTTGCCATCGTTTCAGGGGTGTACTCTAAAGTAACCGCGGCGTCTGCCGGGCGCGGCGGCATCGAGGCGTCCCATTCAAAATAAGCTCTTCTGAGTTCCTCGAATCTTTCCGGTTCGCGGTAGCGCATATTCGCCCGCTCGCGCTGGTCGCGCGACAAGTCATACAAAAACTCGCTGCCTTCAATCGAAAGATATTTCCAAACGCCCGAACGCACCGCCTTCTGATTGCGAAATACCATCCGCCAGTAAAGATTTCGCTCGACCTTCTCGCCGAACAAATCAATTCCGTCGAGTGGATACTCCGGATGCGTTTCGACGCCTGCCGCAGCTAAGAACGTCGCCATCCAATCCATTCCGATTGCCAATCGGTCGTACGTTCCACCGGCAGGGAGACTTGCGGGCCAGCGCGCGATGTACGGAACGCGAATGCCGCCTTCGAGCAGGTCCATCTTCTTACCGACGAGCGGGTAAGTGTCGGAGAAACGCTCGCCGCCGTTATCGCTTGAAAAAACGACGAGCGTGTTCTCGCGCACGCCGATTTCGTCGAGCGCCGCCAAAACGCGCCCGATGCCTTCGTCCATGATGCGAATCATTTCCAGATACGTTTTTACCGAACCGCCGTCGAGATGCGCGATGTTTTTCCCGATGCGTTTCGACTCTGCTTCGTCGTCACGCGTCTCCCACGGCCAGTGCGGCGCGTTGTAATGCAATGAGAGCAAGAACGGTTTTTCTGCCGACTGGCGTCTCACAAAATCAATTGCTCGATCGGTAAATAGATCGGTCAGGTAGCCCTCTCTAAATACCTCTTCGTCACCTTCCCAGAGATCGTGTCCGCCCAAACTGCAGTGCGAAAAAAAGTCGGCGGCTCCGGTGCGATGGCCGAAGAACTCCTCGTAACCGCTTTTCAACGGGCTGAACCAGGGCAACGAACCCAGATGCCATTTCCCGACAAGCGCTGTGGCGTAACCGGCGTCATGCAAAACGGACGCCATCGTCGGATGTTCCGGCGGCAGGCCCAATGCAGGTGAAACAGTGGCAATCGGCTCGTCAAACCCGCCGCGCAGTCGGTGCTGATAACGTCCCGTCGCAATTGCAAACCGCGAAGGCGAGCAGACCGACGAGTTGGCGTACCCGTTCGTAAAGAGCAGACCTTCGGTTGCCATGCGGTCGAGATTCGGTGAACAGTCTTCCCTGCCGCCGTAGCAATGGAGGTCCGCGTAGCCGAGATCGTCGGCCAGGATGAATACAAAATTCGGCCTTGTCGAAACGCTACCGCCCGCGTCGCTCTTCGTCTTCCTCCTGTTCATATCAACTCCTCGTAGCCGATTAAAGTTGCGCCAACCAGAACGTAAAGGGCGATGTTGCCCAACCATCCGACCCACGGCTGCACTTTTTTTGCAATGCCAGATAGAAAGTGAACAACCACCATCCCCACGGCAATCGGCAAGAGCAATTGCAGTAACAAGGATTTCGCAACCGCCCAGGCATCAACGCTGTTGGCGGACAAAACCAACGGCAGCACGATTGGCGTATAGACCACCGTCACCACCATCAGAAGCATCATCACTGCCGCCCCAAGCGCTACGTCGTGTTTCGCCGTCTGCGTCAGCTTGATTAGGAACGGCGCGCCGGCGCACAGGCTGAAGATTAGCAGTCCGGCTTTAAGCGCCGGATCAAAAGGCGCGAAATACGGTCTATAACCAGTCGCCTTAAAGCACGTTCCTGGAACGGGTTTTGCGAATTTAGCCGAGTCTTTTATCGGCGTTCTTTTCTCTTCCTGACTTTCGTTTTCTAATCTTGACTTTTTCTTGGGAGCGAACTTGAGTGAGGCGGCCACGGTTTAGAACCGCGAGACGGAACTGTAGGAAATCTTTACGATATGTTCGAAGGTTTTCATCCGGTGCTCGAATAATCTGCTGAAAAGGACGAAACAAGCCAACGAATGAGACCTTGTACTTTTTCGTGGCCCACCTTGCAGATTCAACTGGCCAATGAGAGTCTGTGGCGGCGAGGTGGATCATGGAAACCGTTAAAAGAATCCTCACGAGTATAAAGGCTTTTCTGGAAACGCCTCTCTTCAAACTTGGAGAGGCGCAGATAACGCTCCTTTCCGTCCTCTATTTTCTCCTGCTTCTGATTCTGCTCGTTTACATCTCCGGTAAAGGCAAGACCCTCGTCAAGAGAGTACTGGCCCGGCGCGGAATGGATTTGGGCATTCGCGAAGCCGCCGGTTCGATCGTTCGCTACTTGTTGCTATTCGTTGGTCTGCTGGTCATTCTTCAGACGATTGGAATCGATCTCACCGCCTTGAGTATTTTGACGGGCGCCGTTGGCCTCGGCATAGGCTTCGGAATGCAAAATATTGCCAGCAACTTCATTAGCGGCATCATCATCCTTTTTGAAAGGCCCGTCCGAATCGGTGACCGCATCGCCGTGGGAGACATTGAGGGTGACGTGGTAAGAATTGGCGCCAGGAGCACTACAGTCTTAACCAACGACAACATCGATATCATCATTCCCAATTCGAAATTGATCACCGAAAACGTTGTGAATTGGACGCACGGCGAGCGCAAAGTTCGCTTTCGAGTCCCGGTCACCGTTGCCTTTAATATGGATGTTCGGAAAGCCGAGCGAGCGTTGCTTGAAGCCGCCAAAGCCGTTCCCGACGTTTTGGAAACTCCGCCCGCGGTTGTCAGGTTTATCCAGTTCAGCGAAAACGGGCTGGAGTTCGAGCTGCGTGCATGGACCACAACGCTAGTTCACCGTCGCGGCAAATTCACGAGTGAGGTCAACTTCGCCATTTACGACAAACTCAAAGAGCACGGGATCGAGGTGCCTTATCCACAGCGCGACATCCACATTCGTAGCGGAACAATCGATCTCAGTCGGCAAACCAATTCCGCTGATTAAGTCGCTCTGATCAACGAGCCCGAATGGTGACAAATATCGTCCTGCCGCGATGGTTCAGAAGTAACAGCAGAGGAACTTTCCCGGCACGTTCAACCGCCGCTCGGAGATCGGCCGCTGAGCGGACTGGCTGCTGATTTACCTGCTCGATAACGTCGCCAGGTTCAATTCCCGCATCCGCCGCTGGACCAAACGGAGCGACCTCCAGGACTGCTAATCCCTGCGTATCGGCGCCGATTCCCAATTGTTGTGCGATTACTGGCGTCAGCGGCTGCACTGCGAGACCGAGCCGCCCGTCATCAGTCGTGCCTGGTTTAGGTGAGTCTTGTTCAGTTGGTCTCGCCGGGCGTTCTTCGGAAATAAACTCCCCGAGTGTCGCTCGCAACTCCTGTTCGCTTCCATCTCGCCAGGTTCTCAATGTAACGGTGCGGTCCGGTGGTGTCCCAGCAATGTCGTTGCGAAAGCTGTTTGGATCCGAAACGATGGTTCCATTGAGCGCCAGAATCACGTCACCACGTTTCAAGCCGGCTCGCTCAGCGGCGCTGCCGGGCTGAACCTGACTTACGATCACTCCCCTGGCATTGCTTATTCTCAAGCTCGCGGCAATGTCTTCCGTTACAGGCTGCACCACTACACCCAGTTGCCCGCGAATAACTTTTCCATTCTTCACGAGCTGGTCTAAAACGTTGCGCGCCATGTTAGAAGGAATCGCAAACCCGATCCCGATACTACCGCCCGAAGGCGAAAGGATTTGCGAGTTGATGCCCACCAGGTCCCCATTGCTGTCGACCAGCGCGCCTCCGGAGTTCCCTCGATTGATTGGTGCATCGGTCTGCAAAAA
>CBFGMX010000100.1:0-19526 GCA_965649955.1 uncultured bacterium | reverse complement strand
ACACCCGAACCAACTCCGACTCCCACACCCGAACCAACTCCGACTCCGACACCCGAACCAACACCAACGCCAACTCCCGAACCAACACCAACCCCGACTCCCGATCCGACACCGGATCCAACGCCCGAACCGACGCCAGATCCGACACCGTCACCAACACCTGACTCAAATACTCAACTAACCGTGATTACGGCCAACCTCCAGCACGGCCAGAACACCGCAGGCACATTCGACTATGCTGGTCAGGCAACAGTGCTGGCATCACTTGCAGACGTCATCTCTGCTCAGGAAATCAGTCCCGGCGACTTGCCCAATTGGGATGCCGCCTTCTCAAGTCTCGGCTACAACCGCACGCTCTACGTCGCAAACTCCACGCAGATCAACGACGGCCAGGTAATCTGGTATCGATCATCGAAACTAACGGTGAATGCCACCTTCAGCCATAAACTAAGCGAAGGCTTCATCAGTTTTGACGGAAGCACCAGCGTCGACAAGAGCGCCGTCGCAATCGACGTGACCGTCGCCGACAAACGCGCACTGATCGTCGATACGCACCTGTGCTGGTCCAAATGTGCCGACTCCGCTGCCGACATCATCACTGGCAAATCCTGGCAGCGAGATGCGCAGGCTCGCGAGCTGCTCGCCTGGATCGCGACGCTCGGTAACAACTCCATCATTCTCGCCGGCGACTTCGATATGACTCCGACCTTTCCACAGTACGAGCTATTCGCAAACTACATCGATGCGTGGAAGCTCGGCCTGCAAACAGGAACAGCGACCGCTGCATGGTCGGATCGTGATGACGATGGCGCACCGGACATGCCGCTCGGCGAACTAACTACGCGCACCCACGACACGCGCAGGATCGATTACGTTTTTCTTCAGGGAGCTGTCGGATTAGTCAACGTCGACCTTCCCGACTTGAGAAAACCCTGCGCGTTGGTCAACGGGCAGTGTCCCGCTGTCCAACAACGCTGGGGAATCACCGACGACCTCGGAGTGAGACCGAGTGATCACAACTGGCTAAGGGCGACTGTGGCCCTTTATTGATGACGTACTCATGTGAGCGTGCCGAGCCGTTAATGAATCGCGAGTTCGACTTGACTCGCATTGATCGCGCGCCAGAGCCGGCATTAATGTGCCGGCTCGAATAACTCAATAGGATTCCCATCCGGATCTTCCAATTGAATTTGCTTTCCGCCCGGGCCTGCCTCCATCTCATTTCGAAAGCGCAGCCCGGCTTTTTTCAACGTTTCAATTCGAGCGGGTAAATCATCGACCTGCAGAATTATTCGGTTCCATCCACCCGGTGCTTGCTGTTGGCCATCGGGCATCGCACGCGAACCCGACGCGCCAGGACCACTAAGCACCAGCTTGAGATTGCCTACTGAAACTTGAGCGAACGCCGGCAAATTCTGGTGGTCCAACTTCAAACCAAGCTGCTGCGTGTAGAAATTGACTGAGCGACTGACGTCCTTGACCTGATAGCGAACACCCCACAAACCTTTGACGAAGCTCCGATTCTCGGCGTCGGACGAGCCCTGATTCGACTTTTGAGACGATGCTGTTTGACTCATAAAACCTCCTGTCACGATGACGATCAAACAAAGAAACAACACATGCGCTTTCACTTTCCTTACTCCTTCCGAATCCAGAGATTCAGGATGAAGACTGCGCGGTGTCATCTCCACGCGCTGTTCTTCAGTTACGTTGTTTGACGATTAAATGGGGGCTCCAACATTCAATGTACAAGTTGGGCCGATCGCTGTATTGGAAAAAATTTACCTGAGCTTAGCGGCACGTGATTGTCTTTCAAGCGAGCGTCCTTACGTTGCTGCTGTGCCGAATATGTTTTCGGAGTTGAACCCGAGAATTCCTTGAAGTCCTTGATCAGGTGAGACTGATCGAAATAACCACAGGTCACGGCGACTGCCGCCCACTCGGGCGCTTCGAGCCTTTCCGCCAGAACGCGCGCCTGCTGAAATCGTAGTATTCGGCAGAACAACTTTGGCGCGACTCCCACGTGGGAACTGAACATCTGAATAAACCTTCGCTGTGATAGACCAAGCTCTCGCGAAACTTCTCGGACCGAGATTTCGTCGCCGCCCGTCGAAAGCATCTTCAGCGCAACGTTCAGTTGCCGCTGACATGCAGTACGGCGTTGGAGACGACCTTTCAGAGCAGCTTCCATAATTCGAAAACGCTGTTGCGGTGTGGTGGCCGTGCACAAACGTTCGCGCAATTCCACGCCGGATCGACCCCACAGATCCTCCAGATCCGCGTGCGCATTCGCGAGTTCGCTGGCCTCGGCGTTCAGAAACGGAAATGCGCCGCCGGGTTTGAAATGAACGCCAAGGATCGACTCATGCTGCAAGGCGTTGCAGATGAACGACTGTGAATAGGTTCCCGAAATCACCGCCCCGGAGAATTGGCGGTATCGCTCTGGTTGGGTTGGGTCGTGGATGTTTATCTCGTCGTTCTTCAGATTGACGACGAGTTCACTCATCCCGCATGGCAGGATCTTTTCCAAACGTGGCGCTTGACCACCCTCGATGAGCCATAGATAGTCGATAAACTCATTGAGCGGTGGACCAGGACGATATGAGAGGTACAGCACGCCAAACTCGTTATTCTGAAGACTAAAACACGTGCAGGAGGCTCGTGTTTGGGATGAGAATGTTAGTCGAAAGGCCGCCCTCTTACTCTTATCGATTCGTTCTATTTCTCCTTCGATTTTTCGACAGGGTCGTTACTTCAGGCGAAAGCTGCGTGCGATAAAATCCATTTCCGGACGGAGCCGAGGGAGCTTTTCGCTGTTAACTGTGAAATGGAGCACGTAGAAAGTGCGGTCATCGGCGCGCAAGTAATAGATTCGGCCGTCCATATTCGTGCCGTCTTTGACGAATTCATAGGAATACCATGTTCCGTTCAAGAGCCCACTGAACTCCGTTCCCTTGCCGGCGCTACAAACGACATAACCGCGTAACCGGCTCAAGTTCAACTTCTCTTCCTCGGCAAACAGAGCTGCGGCGGTGGTGCCTGTTGCAACCAGTTTCTTCCGCAAACGCAAATAGCCGTTACCTGTTTCGGTGCCGTTGATGAATTCGACATGCTCATGCACATCAACGCGCGTGACAGCTCGCCATGAAGGGGACGGAAACTGCATCTCAAACTCGACCCCCTCTCTTGAGAATGATTGAGTTTGCGCGCTCACCGTTAGCGTCAGGCCGATGACGAATGAAAGACACAGCAGCGTGTTTCGCAACGTCTCCACCTCCATTCTTCCTTCCGACTAATGCTCTACGTGCTCGGAGTCATGGTTGTTGTCACGAGCCCGTCTACCATTTCCGGCAGCATTGGTGATCTGAAACGCAACAGCGCAGTGGTCCCGTCCGACGATTTGATCGCAAGCGCTTCATCGGCGCCTTCGTCTGTTTGTTCCAGGCTCACCTGTACCGGATTGCTGATACTGTGCGTAATGTGATCATCCGGCGTCGATCCGACCATGATCATAATCCGATTAACTTGAATTTCATCCGATTCGTCCACAATACCCTGGAAAGCCAGTTCTCGCTCTTCGACTTGCGCTCCGATTTCCTCGGCCAGAATCTCCAAAGTCACTAACCATCCTTCATGTTGGCGGCTGAAGCCGTCGAAGAATCTTCGCCATTCACCTTTTGGAATCTCTCTCGTTTTCATTTCAACTCCCTCCTTTAAATACCCGTGGGAAATGTCTCCGGCACTTCGCCCTCTTGCCATTCAACAGTACGCTCCAACGGCTCCACCGCCCGCGTTTCGTCGAAATGGATCACTGCGTCGAACTGTGGCGATAAACGAGCCTGAAAATAATGACTTGCCCGTTCTGTTTCGGGCCGATAAATGACGCCGATCGCGCGTTCGAGCAAGGGCTCGTTAAGAGCAGAGGTTGCATGGCCCATATTACGAAGCGTGAGAAAGAAACGCGGAATGCTCACATCATGGAAGAGCGCCTCGTAACTATTGACGAGGGCAGGACGAACACGCTTGCGTTCTGCCGGACCATCCCAGTTCGACGCCGCCGTAACCGTGCCGTGATGTGTAGTGAGACCGACAAGGACCGCATCTCGGTCATGCAGCTCACGGACGATCTGGCCAACATTCCACTCGCCCTCCTGGCCCATGCTGGTCGCCCGGGCGTCACCGAGGTGCGAGTTATGCGCCCACACCACGATCTTCGCTTGTGCCCCAAGATATTGGCGGAGCGATTCAAGGGTTTCGACCATGTGTCTGTCGCGAAGGTTCCAGGAGGAAACACGGCCACGGAACATCGACCTGTAATACCTTTCGGCGTTGAGCACCAGACGAGCATTCTGGGAGGCGTAAAAATACTCGTCGGCGGCAATGCGGCCGTCGCGCCTGGCATATTCGGCAGCGCGTCGATGCAGTTCGACCAGTTGACTTACGACCTCTTCTTCACATGACTTAGCGATTCCCAAGCCTGTTGCGTAGCCATAGGCTTGCTCGTCACTGCCGAAATGATCAAAACAGGCGTAACGCGCACGTGCTCTTTGCGCCGCATCGGGGTCAATTCTGTCGAGGTAATCAAGCACGGCGGCAATTGAGCTATGGAGACTGTAAAGATCGAGACCGTAAAACCCTACTTTAGCTGCGTGAGGAGCAAGATCGTCGTTATGCGTCCGAAGCCAGCCCACAAAATCCAGCACGTCGGCATTGCGCCACATCCACGCCGGGAAACGTTTGAATCCTGCCAGGGCCTCGACCGCATCAGCATCACTGCCAAGTCCACGAACGTACCGGTTAACGCGATATGCGTCAGGCCAATCGGCCTCTACGGCGACTGCGGCAAAACCTTTTTCCTTAATTAATCTTTTGGTGATTTGCGCGCGTTCTCGATAGAACTCGTGCGTTCCGTGTGAGGCTTCGCCAATTAGTACAAGCGATGCGTCGCCGATGAGATTCAATAGTGGATCGTAGTCGTCGATCTCACCCACAAGCGGATGAGCCGCGGCGCGTACAACGTCAGTTAAAAGAATCGCGTTTTCTTTCAGCATAGGACACCTAGCACCGCCACTCGCGGTTATCAGGCAACACGCTGTTGGCGGCGCTCTCTTGCATGCTTGAGCAAGTAGCAAACTTCTTCATCCGATGTTTGCGCGAAATCGCGGTACCAGAAACCAACTGCCTGAAATGGCTCCGGCGTCATTACGCACACACAAGTCGAGTTAACGTCATCCTTAAAGGAGTCACATGTATCGCGCGCCGCTACTGGCGCGGCCACGATGATCCTGGCGGGCCGCATCTTCTTGAGCGCGGCGATAGCCGCACGCATCGTCGATCCGGTTGCTAAGCCATCGTCCACGATAATCACGGTGCGGTTGGTTATGGGAACCGCGGGATAAGAACCGCGATAAAGCTTTCCACGCCGTTCCAACTCGTACTCTTCAAGTTCCGCAACTCGCTCGATCAAGTCATCATCAATCCCGAGATAATCAATAACGTCATCATTCAACACGCGCACATTGCCCGTAGCAATGGCGCCCATTGCCAATTCCTCATGGCCGGGTACGCCCAGCTTACGAACAAGGAAAACGTCTAATGGCGCGTTGAGCGCGTGCGCCACTTCGTAGGCAACTGGCACCCCGCCTCTCGGCAAAGCAAGCACGACCACATCCGGCTTATTGGAATATTCGGCGAGCTTTTTCGCGAGTAATGCTCCAGCCTGGTTCCGGTTTGCAAACTTCGTGAGTTTCATAGGCATACATCCACTGTTTTTGCTTTCTCCGCTTTCGTAGATAGGCAATGCATGTGCCTTCATCCACGCGATCTGGTACTCCAATACATGCGAAAAACCGCACCTAGCCCTGATCTGCTAGAGACCAATTTACCTGTAGAGAAACACTCCGCGGGCTTTCACTCAATTTTTGCGTAGGTTTCCGCAGTTTCAATCGTGTAATGGGTAAAACCATGCATAAATCACCACAAAAACGAGCGCCGGAACGGAACGTCTATTGCCGAATTCCAGGTAGTCGACCAGGAGAGTTCTGTGTTTATCCACGAGATGAGTGACGCTGAGTGTCGCCACGTTTTGCAGGGCGCAAACGTCGGCAGGCTCGCGTGTGCTCGCGACAACCAGCCTTACGTAGTTCCGATTTATTTTGCATTTGATGGGGACTACATCTACGGATTCACCACAGTCGGCCAGAAGGTTGAGTGGATGCGTTCGAACGAGTTGGTTTGTTTTGAGATGGATCAGATTGAGAGCGAGCACGAGTGGGTCAGCATTGTCGTTTTTGGCCGATACGAAGAACTACCCGACACGAATGAGTGTCAGTGCGCTCGCCTTCAGGCATACCGGGTTCTGCAAGAACGGAAAATGTGGTGGGAGCCTGCATACATGTCGCAGGAACATCGCGACCAGCCTCACTCCTTAACGCCAGTCTTTTACCGGATCCACATCGGTAAAATGACCGGGCACCGCGCAACATTAAATGGGCTCCCTGCCAAGCCGGCGCCGGGCAAGCGGGGTCTGCTGAGCAGACTGTTACATCGCAATTAAACGCCAGCCTTGCGGAGGTCGGAAACTAGCAAAGACAGGCAGAGCACCATGAGGAGATAGCCTCCGCTGGACGCTCGTAGCTGGAGAAACGGCGGAGGGTTGGATCGTCTATTGGCGACGCGATTCGGTATTGCCGCTGTCGGACAATCGGGTTGCGTCAAGCATTTCCTGAATGCGCTGTTTAACAATCGCGGTCACCTTCGCATAGACGACCTCTTTATCTGTGTCCGTCGCAGCGATCAGTGAAGCGTCGATCGGTTCACCGAAAGTAATGTTCACCTTCGCGAGACGTACACGCCAGGATTTCCTGGGCCAGATTCGGTAAGGTCCATCCAAAGCCACCGGCACAATCGGCACCTTCAATTCAGTCGCCAGAATGGCGGCACCCTTTTTGAATTCCTGTAGCTTTCCATCCAGAGAACGCTGACCCTCCGGATAGATATTCAGAATCTTTTTTGCGCGCAGGCCGGCGCCACCAGCGCGCATCGCCCGCAGTAGTTGCAGGTCGGGATCGATCGGTATGACATTGATAAGGCGCGCGAGCTGGGCCATCAGCCCATTCGTGAAGTACATGCTTGCACCCACGTGAAAAATGTTGCGCAACACTTGCCGCGGATAGGTCGAACATACGAGAAACGGATCCAGGTAACTCTGATGATTAGGACAGATTAGATATGGTGGCTGAAGCTGCGTCAGAATGTCTTTGCCCTTCACCTCCATGCGCAATAGCAGACGTGCTGCAAGATAAATGACCCGCAACAGAGTGTACGCCAGCCACACCAGCGCCGGTTTGGGTTTGAGCAGTTGTTCCAGCTCCGGCAGCTGTTCATGGTTTTCCGCCAACACCTCGCGCCAGTGGAATCCTGCGGCGGCCGCCCCATATGCTGATGGCTTACCGCTGATTTTTGCGTTAGCGATCTGCACCAGCTCGCCTACTGTCTGAACTGTGGATAGTTCTTCCGGCGTGAGTTCGATACGGAGCATCTGTTCCACACTCGCGAAGCATTCCGCGCGCGCAAGCGAATCAAGCGACAGATCGATCTCAAAGTTAGTCGCGGGTTGAAGTGGCCCAATATCCGGCACATGTTGACTCACCGCCGCAACTGTGGCCTGCCCTGCGGGAGATTCCATCAATTCCTGATCTGCCTGGAGTAGAACCGTGGCTTTCGAACCTCGCCCGTTGCCTTGTTCTTTTCTCAGTGCCTCGAGTTGGTTCCGCAGTTCGAAGCGGCGAATCTTGCGCGTTGTTGTGCGCGGAAGCGAATCAGCTCGCAGGACAAAGTCATGCACGCGCTGGTACTCTGGCAACTCACGGCCGAGGTTCTCCAGTTCCCATACGACCCAGTCGCGAGCGCTGCCAATGTGCTGCGTCTTCAGGAATTCGAAATTGGGAACAACAACGGCACAGAGCTTTTCCGCCCCCTTGAACTGGCTCGATTCATCCTTTACGCCGAGCACGCACACCTCGCTAACAAACGGCGACTGTTCGTAGTGCGCTTCGACGTCTTCGGGAAAGACGTTTTTTCCAGATGGCAACTTGATCACGTCTTTCTTGCGACCGACGATGTAAAGGTGGCCCTCTTTGTCAAAGCGTCCCAAATCTCCGGAGCGAAAGAATCCCTCCGCATTGAATGCTTCTTTGTTTGCTTCCGGATTATGGTAGTAGCCGGACATTACGACTGGACCTCGAATCAACACTTCGCCGATTCCGTCCGCGTCTGGCTGATCAATTCTGACTTCTATTCCGTTGAGCGGGGTCCCCACTGAACCGATTTTGTTGTCTTCAAAGCGAGTAACTGTTGCCGCGCCGCTAGTCTCTGTCAGGCCATAGCCCTGCAGTATCGTAAATCCCAATCGATGAAAGTCTCGTGCGACATCCTCATCGAAACTAGCACCACCCGAAACCGCGAGCCTTAATTTTCCTCCAAAGGATCGGTGAACGGGCTTGAAGAAAACCCTGCCGGCATTTAACCGAAACCAATCGCGCAACCAGCCATTCAGCAATAACAGTCCGCGAAACAACACCCGCATCGGCAAAGCTCGCTTGCGCACGGCATCAAATATCTTCTTGTGAAACAAGTACCAGAGACGTGGCACGCCAATAAGCGCCGTTGCCGCACTCTGCTTTAATCCTTTTTCGATCCCGGCACTGCTCAACTCCGAAAGATAAACAACTCGTGCTCCGATGATCGTAGCGAGCCACAGATTCACGATTTGTGAATATGCATGAAAAAGTGGCAAGAGGCTGAGCACAACCTCTTTGTCGCCGATCTGCATCACCTCTTGAACCTTGGTGCTTTCGGCGTAGATATTCCCGTGCGTCAGCGGTACAGCTTTGGGGATTCCGGTCGTGCCCGACGTGTAAATCAGAACGGCGAGATGTTCTGCTTTCGCTGAAGGTCGACTCTCATTGAATGCCGGCGGCGCCGGCGTCTCTATCCATTCTTCGAATCGACCGACGCCATTCGGTTCAGTGAACCGGCCCAGGGCGACGGCCGGTATGCTGTGTCCGACCAGTTCGCACGCGGCGCGGAACTTACCCATTGAGGCAGGTGAAACAAATGCGAGCTTAGCTTCAGACCCTTTGAGGAACTCGCCGAGCGCTTGCACCGTCGCGGCTGGATCCAGAGGTGTAACGACTGCACCGCGATAGATGATTCCGAGATAGGCTATGGCCCAAGTCGGATCGTTTTCACCGATGAGCGCCACGCGATCGCCGAATTCAATCTTCTCCTGAATAAGGCGGTAAGCAATGCTGCGGATTTGCGCCAGCATCGAGCCAAAGGTGACTGTGTCCTTACCCTCAGGCCCAATCACCATCATCGCGACTTTGTCCGGACGAATGCTGGCTGCCTCAACGAGGCGCTCACAGAACGTTTCTGTCCGTGTAGGTGTCTGCATGAATTTACTCAACGAGCGTCGAAGCACATCAGACTCCGCCTGATGACCAGGCAGGAGTTGCACTGCAGATCTTAACACTTTGCGTTCCCGCTGGATTTAACGGCGCAGGCGATAGCAGTCAGACCGGAAAGGAAGTTGACATGTGTGCGGTACTGGGATTGCTTCTAATGCGACCGTTAAGCAAACTGTAAACCTCACCGCCCGAACCGAAATACCGAAGGCCGGCCGCTCGACCCCTCCCATCGCTCTAATTTCAGGTCGTCCTACGTGCGCGAAAATCAATTGCGTGACTCGTTACTTTGTGATCTTTGCCACGTCACTCGCGCGAGCTTGTTCTCATGGGAGAAGTCGTAATGAGTCTGGCCTCCGAAAGCTTTTTCAAGGGCATGGCCCAGGCGTTGCGCCAGGTGTTCAGTCGTCGTGCTGATCGTGAGCTTGTGTTCTTTACCTCGCGTGAGTTCCATAATGCGAGCCAATGGATTGTCTGCTTCAGCCCTTGCCGCTTCGTTCCGCACCAGTTGTTCGATCTCTTTTTGATGTGTGGCATAGAACGATCCATCGAGATAGACGAACCCGCGCGGGCTGCCATTCCGCATTTGCAAGCATGCCGGACAAACGATTAGTCGCGCGGCCCGTGGTTTGTGCTGCGTATCAATCGGTTCGGATGCAATCTGCCAGCGCCGGTTGACGTACAGAGCTCCGCACGCACGGCAAACTGCGGGTTCACGCATAGCGCGAGGGCCGCGATGACGACCGGCTTCATGATCGACTCGTTTCGTGAACGTTACATTGGTATATGGTTTCCTGCTACGCATAAGTGTCTCATGTAATTACACATGTCTCCGCTTGGAAAGAGAGCAATATTTGGACCGACGGAAACAGGGTTGCACGCGTCGTTTTACGAGGCCGTTTCGACTCATTTCTGCGGAAACTTCCACATCGCTTGCGGGAAATTCCCTTGCGAAGAACTAAACCTCTCGACTACACCGATTACCGGTGCGGCACGGACGTTGCGCGAAAGATTCATTGAAGGGAGTTCTGATGATCACTTTGAGCGAGTTCTTTGCCCAACGGATCTTACGTCTGAGCCGGACGAAGCGCTGCGTTATGGTGTAGCTGAAGTACGACGATCTCGCATAAGAAGGCTAAAACTCCTTGAGCGAAGGATTACACCTTGATTACCGCGATAATCAACGGTAAAGCCCATCAGTTTGAGAAGCCACTCTCGATCCTTGAAGCGTCTCAAGCCATAGGTATCGAAATTCCTACGCTCTGTCATGACGAGCGGCTGAAACCGGTTGGCGCTTGCCGCTTATGTCTGGTTGAGATCGAGGGCCAACCACGACCGGTACCAGCGTGCTTCACCGCGCTGGAAGACGGCATGGTCATCTCAACTCACAATCCAGTGATCGAGCACGAGCGGCGCATGATACTGAAGATGCTGGCCCAGGACCATCCCAGCCACGGACTTCGACACACGCCAGACAAGCTCTTTTATCGTTACGCAATTCAGTACGGGCTAAAAGAAAGCGACTTCAAGCACGTAGATAAAGGACCCTTTATTGACGACTCTCATCCATATATCCACGTCGACATGTCGCAGTGCATTCGCTGTTACCGCTGTGTGAGATTTTGCGATGAAGTGCAGGGTCAGTTCGTCTGGCAAATTGTGAATAGAGGTCACGAGACTCGGATCGTTCCTGACTCCGGAACGACCCTGCGTGAAAGTTCATGCGTTAGCTGCGGAGGCTGCGTCGATGCCTGTCCTTCCGGCGCCCTTGAAGACAAGTCAATAATCAAAAGCGGACAACCGACAAGTTGGACCAGAACAACATGTCCTTATTGCGGTGTTGGCTGCGAAATGAAAGTCGGCACTCGCGAGAACCGGATTGTGTCGATCAAACCGGTGCGACGTGCGCCGGTAAATGCCGGGCACCTCTGCGTAAAAGGCCGCTACGCTTACGATTTTGTTTCCGCTGCGGATCGGGTAACGAAGCCTCTGATTCGAACAAACGACGGCTGGCGTGCGTCCTCGTGGGATGCAGCGATCACTTTTACGGCGAAGCAACTCGGCCGATTATTGAATGAATACGGTCCAGACAGCATCGCCGTCCTGGGCTCCGCGCGAGGCACCAACGAAGAAAACTATCTCGCGCAAAAGTTTGCCCGCGTGGTGCTCGGCACGAATAACGTCGATTGTTGCGCGCGAGTCTGTCATACGCCTACGGCGGCAGCGATGAAACACATGTTGGGGACAGGCGCCGCGACAAATTCTTACAACGATATCGAAAAAGCCAAGACCATTATGGTGGTTGGAGCGAATGCGACTGAAAATCACCCCATTATAGGAGCACGGATCAAACAGGCGGTATTGGAGGGTGCGAAACTGATCGTAATCGATCCGCGACGGATCGAGTTGGCTGAATACGCAACAATTCACCTGCAGCCAAAGCCTGGCACCAACATTCCACTGCTGAATGCAATGGCGCACACGATCGTGCAAGAGCAATTATTTGACCGGCGATTCGTCGAGGAACGAGTAACGGAATGGGATCGGTTCTGCGATTTCATAAAACAGTTTTCACCTGAAAGCGCCGAGGAGTTCTGCCACGTAAGCGCCGAGCTCATTCGTGAGGCGGCGCGACTCTATGCAAAGGCAAGACCGTCGATGTGTTTTCACGGTCTGGGTGTCACCGAGCACACGCAGGGTACGGAAGGCGTAATGTGTTTGGTGAATCTCGCGCTCCTCACAGGGAATATTGGTACACGAGGATCCGGCATTAACCCACTCCGCGGTCAGAACAATGTGCAGGGAGCGGCCCACATGGGGTGCGATCCCGGCATTCTTACCGGCAGTGTGTCCTTAAATGATGGGCGCGCATTGTTCGAGAATATTTGGCGGCAGCCTGTTCCATCGCGACCGGGACTTAACCTGCTGGAAATGATGGATGGCGCGGAACAGGGAAAGTTGAAAGCGCTGTGGGCCATCGGGTACGACATTGCCCTAACAAACGCCAATGCGACTGTAACTGAGCGCGCGTTGAACTCGCTTGATTTTCTGATCGTCCAGGATCTCTTTCTGAACGAAACGGCACGGCGATTTGGCTCCGTCTTCCTGCCGGCAGCTTCATCGTTTGAAAAAGACGGGACGTTTATGAATGCTGAGCGACGCATCCAGCGCGTGCGGAAGGCGATCGAAGCAGCGGGCGACTCAAAGCCGGACTGGCAGATCATCTGTGCTGTTGCACAGGCAATGGGAAAGGGCGAGTTTTTCGCTTACAACTCAGTTGAAGAGATTTGGGAGGAAGTCCGTTCTGTTTGGCCCGCTGGGCGCGGCATCAGCTATCAGCGGTTGGACCATGATGGGTTGCAATGGCCTTGTCCGAGTGAAGATCATGTTGGAACGGAAGTGATGCACGGTGAAAGTTTTCCTGTTGGCAAACAAGCTGCGCTTCGCCGTGTTCCTTATCGGCCGACGCAAGAATCGGTCAGTGAGGAGTTTCCCTTTCTGTTGATGACCGGACGGACTCTTCAGCAGTTCAATGCCGGCACCATGACAATGAGAACGCCCAATGAAGAATTGAGGCCCGAAGACTTGCTCGACATTTCTGCGGACGACGCTCAACGGTTACGACTTCACAATGGACAGGAAGTGGAAATTGGCAGTCGGTATGGCAAAGCAATAATACCGATTAGAATTACATCAACAATGAAGTCGGGAGAGTTATTCGCGACTTTCCACACCGCGAAGGTATTCCTTAATCGCGTAACCGGTCCTTT
Organism: uncultured bacterium; assembly: GCA_965649955.1. Classification (GTDB taxonomy): domain Bacteria; phylum Acidobacteriota; class Blastocatellia; order Pyrinomonadales; family Pyrinomonadaceae; genus PSRF01. The sequence goes on along the minus strand of CBFGMX010000100.1, from coordinate 6,289 downwards.
TCGAGATCGTTATGTGAAAAGTCCGGAATACAAAGTCACTGCCGTCAAAATCAAGCCCAACCTCAGGTGACCACTATTCAGGCCCCGCCCGTTTTGATTGGGAGCCGCTTTCACCACTAAGCGCGTCCCTAACGCGACCCGATCTGTCCCAGTGACCGGGTGCTGCTCGGAAGGAATGGTAGGCGCGTGCGGATTTGAACCGCAGACCCCTACCGTGTCAAAGCACCGCTTTACCCTCACGAACCCAATAATAACGGGCCTTTTCTCTTCTTTCCTCTTCTATCCGACCAATTACCCGACCAATTCAGTGAGGAAACTAAGAAAGGACAAGGAGAAACTATGGGTGAGATCGTAATGATCAAATCATGGGTGAGCTGGTGCTTGCTTTTTCAGTGTCGGAAGAATCTTAATTGCTTTTCCTGCCTTCTGTTCAGCCAGGCGCAGTTCGTACAGACCTTGGAGATTGAGCCAGAACTGCGGACTGGTACCAAAGAAATGGCCCAAGCGTAATGCTGTGTCACCGGTGATGGCGCGCTGTCCATTGAGAATTCCAGTAATACGGTTCTTTGGCACCTTTAGCTGTCGCGCCAATTCACTGGCGCTCATCCCTAGTTCCTCCAATTCTTCGGCCAAGTGCTCGCCTGGATGTATCGCTGTTATTGGCATAAAGCTCTCCTACTTAGTGATAGTCAACAATTTCCACGCTGGTTGGCCCCGGCGACCTGTCGGGCCATTCAAAACACACGCGCCATTGGTCGTTGATCCGGATGCTGTACTGCCCTTTGCGTTTTCCCTTTAGTGCTTCAAATCGATTACCAGGCAACGCTGCCAGATCCAATATTGAAGTGGCGGCGTCAAGACGATCGAGTTTCAAGCGTGCTGAACGTTCAATACCAGAGAACGCTTTGACTCGCTTTCCGCGCGCGAAGTCGCTGGTGCGTTCGTCCCGATAGCTGACAATCACACGTCAACCATAAACGATCCTAGCGCGTTACGACAAGCGTAACCCTCAGACGCATTACGGAGACCGACTTGATGTGCCGTTATGACATCCAAGTTCGGAACGCGAAGTAACAAACCGCGAAGACGACTTAAGATTTTCGACGACGCCTGCCAGGGCGTGACTAAGAAGTTTGTCTGGCAACGATTTGACGTTCGAACCGTTCTAACACTTCTGGAATCACACGTTCGCCAAACCCAGCAACGAACGCAGTCGCGTATAACAAGAATGGTCGACCCTCCCCGAACCTTAAGAGTACGTCCGCTTTGTGAAATAAAAGAAAGACCATACCGAACGCGACTCCCAGGAAGATTCGCTGCAACCGTTAATGATGAATTACGGGAACTAGAATGGCTAAGTGGAGCGTTTTGGAGCAACGGAAAGCGTGGTTGTACTGGCTAAGTTATTGACAATATTGTTAGGCGCGTGCGGATTTGAACCGCAGACCTCTACCGTGTCAACGCCGTCCCAAGTGGCATCGGATAGCGCGTATTCATTCCCAACGCGTCAGACATTGACCAATGCGACTAGAGAAGTCACACTTGCGCATAGATTGATTGAATTGGAAGCGAAGTCTGTCAGAAGTCTGCCAAGTCCGATCAAATGATGAATCCCGAAATGCCCGCTGAAGCCGCGGTAGATCTTCTTCGGTTGTTCGAAGGCGCTGGAATCGACGTGTGGCTCGACGGTGGCTGGGCTGTCGATGCAGCGTTAGGTGAGCAGACACGATCACATAAGGATCTCGACATCATTGTGCAGATCTCCGCCTTGCCGCGGTTGCGAAAGGTTCTCGGCGCTCGAGGGTTCGGGATTAGGGAAGGGGGTACAGAATCGAACTTTGTACTCGCCGACAGCAACGGGCTCGAGGTTGACGTTCACGCATTTGTCTTTGACGAAACAGGTAACGGCGTGTACCGCATGAGCAACGGCGAGGATTGGGTATTCCCTGCACCCGGTTTTGCGGGTCGTGGCCAGATTCTGGGTTTCAACGTTCGGTGCCTTTCGCCGGAAGTGCAGGTACTTTGCCACGCGCACGGTTATGTGCCGAAGGAGAAGGATCTGCGAGACATGGAATTGCTCGAAGCACGCTTCGGCGTTGAATTGCCCTCGCACCTACGGCGTCAAACGTGATGTTGTGCTTTCTGTGCGTTTGGCTGTATTCCTGACAATTTAAATGCCTTATTGAAAATATTGGTAGGCGCGTGGGGATTTGAACCCCAGACCCCTACCGTGTCAACATCGTCACACACCAGCGCGCGTACTGCGTGTTCGTTCCAAGCCCCCACCGGCGGATAAAAGTGCTAAACTCTCTTCGTGTCGTGGATTAATTTACAAACGAGGACTGGACCAGAAGAATACTGGGTAGGCGACTTGGATGAAGTAATCTGGTGGAAAACGGACAGCGGAATAATAGCGGTTGGGTACATCGACGCGGTTTCGGGTCTAATAACTGAGAATGACTTAGAAACTTGTCGAGAAAAACACCCAGAAATTGTTCACGAAATTCCAGAACAACAACAACCGCTAAAAGTTTAAGCGTTCGCGCGTTTTTCGATCTTCGCCCACGTATCGCGCAGGCCAATGGTTCGATTGAAGACCAATTTGCGCCCAGAGTCACGGTCAACGCAGTAATAACCAAGGCGCTCGAACTGATACTTAGTGCCAGGCTCCGCATCTTGCATGCCTGGTTCTATTTTGCAATCGTGCAGCACCTGCAATGAGTCAGGATTCAGATTGGCGGTAAAATCTTGTCCTTCTTCAACCTCATTCGGATCCTCTTTAACAAAAAGGTTGTCGTAGAGACGAACCTCTGCTGGTAAAGCGTGAGCCGCTGACACCCAGTGAATAGTGGATTTTACCTTCCGGCCATCAGGCGTGTTACCCCCGCGTGTAGCCGGATCGTAAGTGCAACGAAGTTCTACAATCCTGCCACTGTCATCCTTGATAACTTCTTTGCAGGTGATTAAGTAAGCGTAACGAAGGCGCACCTCGCGACCGGGAGCGAGCCGGTAAAACTGCTTCGGCGGGTCTTCACGAAAATCGTCCTCTTCAATATATAACGTTTTCGAAAAAGGGATCTTTCTGGTTCCCGCTGCGCTGTCTTCGGGGTTGTTGATAGCATCCATTTCTTCCACGAGATTTTCCGCGTAGTTTTCGATAACCACGCGTAATGGTTTTTGCACACACATCACTCGCGGAACAATCTGATTCAGATGTTGGCGCAGAAAATATTCGAGCTGCTGTAACTGAGTAATGCCATTCGTCTTCGAGACGCCAACACTCGCGCAGAAGTTGCGGATGGCTGTGGGGGTATAACCACGCCGGCGCATGCCTGAGAGCGTGGGCATACGTGGATCATCCCAACCTCCTACATGCCCGTCTTCCACCAGCTTCAGTAGTTTGCGCTTGCTAAGCAGAGTGTGAGTGAGGGCCAGCCGGTCAAACTCGTATTGCCGCGACGGGAATATGCCGAGCTGTTCGATGAACCAGTTATATAAAGGTCGATTATTGTCAAACTCCAGAGTACACATGGAGTGCGTTACGCGCTCGATCGAATCCGACTGCCCGTGCGCGTAATCGTACATCGGGTAAATACACCACTGATTTCCGGTACGATGGTGGTCCAGGTGCAGAATTCGATACATGACCGGGTCGCGGAGATTAAGGTTCGGAGAGCTCATGTCGATCCTGGCCCGCAGGGTTCGGGAACCATCCGGGAACTCTCCCTTCTTCATGCGTTCAAACAGATCGATATTCTCTTCAATAGAACGGTTGCGGTACGGGCTTTCCCTGCCCGGCTCGGTTAACGTACCGCGATACCCGCGAATTTCATCAGCGCTGAGATCGCATACGTAGGCTTTTCCGGCGTTGATCAACTGAATGGCCCATTCGTACAGTTGCTGAAAGTAGTCTGAGGCGTAAAAGAGCCCGTCCCATTGAAAGCCCAACCACTGCACGTCTTCCATGATAGCGTTAACGTACTCTGTCTCTTCTTTTGACGGATTAGTATCGTCGAAACGCAGATTGCACTTGCCACCAAACTCCGCGGCTAATCCGAAATCGAGGCAGATGGCTTTGGCGTGGCCGATATGTAAGTAGCCGTTTGGTTCGGGAGGAAATCGGGTTTGTACGCGCCCGCCATGTTTACCGCTCTTGATGTCCTCGATGATGATATCCCTGATAAAATTCGAGGGCCCACTATCACGTTGTACTTCAGGTGAGTGCTCTGACACGTCTTAACAACTCCTCCTCGCCAAGGTTATGCGCGACCAGAAACAGTTCCGGACTCTGTACCAGTCCGGTCAGCAGGATCCTGATCACATTGCTCACGTGACTAATCGACCCGGCAAAACGTCCCGGATCTTTCTTGTATTGTCCAGCGGTTGGTGCGAAGCCATGGACGTCAGCCAGTCTGCGGATCTGTTGAAACCAGGTCTCTTTATCTTCCTCATGACGATATGAGTCAGCGAAGTCTTTGGCCAGCTTAAGCACCATCTCCGGTGCGACTGGAGCAAAGCGCGGGTCTGATGGATCACTGACGAGCTGAAACAGTTCCTGGAAGTACAATCCGTACGACGCTCGAAATTCGGACCACTTCGCCAGATCCTTTCGTTGCAGCACGCCCGGCCGTCGCTCGTTCGCAAAGATACGTCGCGCGATCGGCAGATTCGTCGATAGTATTTCGTGCAATTCAGGATCGTAATCCCTGGCCCAGGCGAGTAGACCGTGCAACGCTTCTTCAGCCGGCAGTTGCGCGATGAACTCGCGACTGATTGATTCCAGTTTCACGAGATCGAAGATCGGGCCGGCTACTCCGCAATCGCTGAGGCTGAGCGCCGATGAAGCAGACTCTTCGAACGTCATCTCAGCAAACCTGCTGTTGGCGAGTCCTCGTAAATAATGCTGCACCGCACCTGCCGGATAACCCGACTTGATATAGAACTCTACATCAGCCTCGTTGTCTCGCTTACTTAACTTCCGCTTGCTCGACCCTTCAACTTTCATCAGAGGAGCAATATGAGCATAGGGTATGGGTTCAAAACCAAGCGCTCTAAATAACTGCAGATGAACCGGCACCGAAGAGATCCACTCCTCGCCGCGAAGCACAACGTTGACTCTCATTAAATGATCGTCAACGGCGTGCGCAAAGTGATAAGTGGGAAGCCTTGGAGACTGGTCGCTGCTCTTCAAGATGACGATGTCGTTTATGTTGTCCTGATGTTCGATTCGTCCGCGGATCAAATCAACGAACTCCATTCGCCCTGGTGGGCCATCCGGCGAACGAAAGCGGATCGTGTACGGCCGTCCAGCTTTGCGACGACTGATTACCTCAGCCTCTGACAGATTCCGGCAGCGCGCCCAGTCGCCGTAGTAGCCGGTGTGAGCCTTGGCCGCCTGTTGCTGTTCCTGCATCTGGGCCAACTCTTCACGCGTGCAAAAACAGAGATACGCATGACCGCGCCGCAGCAGCTCTCGCGCGTACGTATGATAGATCTGCTCGCGTTTTGATTGTTCATACGGTCCCCATGTTGAAGAGTCGTTCTCGTCTGACTCGATATCGAAGTACTTGAAAGCGCGTGCAAACTGCTCGCGTGAACCGGCGACTTCTCGCGCCCGGTCAGTGTCTTCGATTCTAACGAAATACACGCCACCAGAGTGATGGGCCAGATTCTTGCCGAGGATGGCGATATAGACGCCGCCCGTGTGCAAAAAACCTGTCGGACTTGGACCAAAGCGAGTGACGATCGCGCCGGCTGGAAGCTCGCGCTGAGGATAGTGCGATTCCCATTCGGAGGGCTCTGGCAGTGCAGTATTAAATAAGGAATCAATCAATTCAGTAGCGAGCATCGATTGTAATTTACAGTTTGCAGCGCTTGCTGCAAAGCGCGCCCTGAATGCAAAAGTACCTTTCCGTCCGCCAAACTCATAACCGCTGCGTTTGGAGCGAGCGAAAACAAGTTGTACCGCGTATTTGTGGAAGGATTGGTAGGCGCGTGGGGATTTGAACCCCAGACCCCTACCGTGTCAAGGTAGTGCTCTACCCCTGAGCTACGCGCCTAAAATCGCAGGATTTTCAAGACCTTAGGAAAAACGAACCTTTTCTAATTCCGCGTTGTCCGTTTGTCCCGCTTTGACCGCCCTGTTCCGCACTGAAATGTGGGTAATTGTGCGGGCAAAATTGGAGCGACATATTAGCACGTAATCTCAAAATTTCGCACCGGCGAACTTTCTTCCATACCAAAGTTCAGGACTCACAAAATCTCGACGAGAAAGTACTCTTCGTGCAAG
>CBFGMX010000099.1:0-19687 GCA_965649955.1 uncultured bacterium | reverse complement strand
TTCAATCTGAAGACCACTGGACTCGCTACCGGAACGTACAAGCTGTACTTCACGGTTGGCGACGATCCAACGCTGCACGCAGTGGAGTTTCAGGTTAAGTAGCGGGTTGTTGTAACGGATCAGAAGAACCGGGAGTGATAGCGACCGGGTCACTGCGCTGAGCCAACCTTTCGGCTCGGTTGAATCGGCGCAACCCCGATCGCTACCACTCCCGGTTCTTGTAACGCGGATTAAACGAAAGCAAGAGCCCAGTCAGGATTAATTTTTACTCGGTTGAGACGCGGTCTTGTTTGTTCAGCGCGGCTTGCATGGTGTGCCATGGGAGCGTCGCGCATTTGACGCGCACCGGAAAGTCGCGGACGCCGGCAAAGATCTTCAGATTGCCGAGGCTGTTCTCTTCAGTCTCTTCGTCAAGCTCACCCGTAACCATCGAGTGAAACTCTTTGAACAACTCCTCGACGTCTGCCTTGCTTTTACCTTTCACCGCCTGCGTCATCATGCTCGCGGCCGCTTTCGAAATCGCGCACCCCGAACCCTCAAACGCGATCTCCTGCACCGCATCGCCGGCGACGTTCACATAGATCGTAAGCTGATCGCCACAGAGCGGGTTGTAACCTTCGGCCGTGTGGTTTGCGTTCTCCAGTTTGCGGAAGTTTCGCGGCTTCTTGTTGTGGTCGAGAATTACCTGCTGGTACAGCTCGCTTAGTTCGGACATAAATTAACTAAAGATTTCGATAACTCGTTCAATCGTGTGCGCCAACACGTCGATCTCTTCCTTCGTGTTGTAGAAAGCAAACGACGCACGCGCCGTCGCCGGCACATTAAACCGCTGCATCACCGGTTGCGCGCAATGGTGTCCAGCGCGAACAGCAATGCCTTCCTGGTCCAGGATCGTGCCGATGTCGTGCGGGTGAATATCGTCAATCACAAACGAAAGCACGCTCGCCTTGTTCTTCGCGGTGCCGATGATGCGCACACCTTCGATAGCTGAAACACGCTCGGTGGCATAGCGCAGCAACTCCGCTTCGTACACAGCTGCTTGTTCGCGGCCGATGCTGTTCAGGTAGTCGATCGCCGCGCCCAGGCCAATTTGCGACGCGATCGCCGGCGTGCCGGCTTCGAGTTTGTTCGGCAGGTCGGCATAGACCGTTTTCTCAAACGTGACGGTCTTGATCATGTCGCCGCCGCCCTGGAACGGATTCATCTTTTCGAGCAGCTCAGCTTTGCCGTAAACGATGCCGCTACCGGTCGGCGCAAACATCTTGTGACCGGAAAACACGTAGAAGTCGGCATCGAGATCCTGCACGTCAACCGGCATGTGCGGCGCAGCCTGTGCGCCGTCGATGAGCACTGGGACGCCATACTTGTGCGCCTGCGCAATCATCTCCTTCACCGGATTGATCGTTCCGAGCGCATTCGAGACGTGGATCAGGCTGACAAACTTCGTGCGTTCATTAAGCAGCCCGTCATACTCGTCGAGCAGCAACTCGCCCGCGTCGTTCATCGGTATCACGCGCAGCCGCGCGCCTTTTTCTTCGCAGAGCATCTGCCAGGGAACGATGTTCGCATGATGCTCCATCGCTGAGATGACGATCTCGTCGCCTTTCCCGATGAACTTGCGACCGTAACCGTACATCACGAGGTTGATGCCCTCGGTCGCACCGCGCACGAAGATGCATTCGCGGCTCTCGCGCGCGTTGATAAACCGCTTGACCTTTTCACGAGCGCCTTCGTAAGCAGTCGTCGCTTTCTGACTCAGGTAATGAACGCCCCGGTGAATGTTTGAATGTTCCTGTTCGATGTAGACCGTGCAGCGATCGATCACCACCTGCGGGACCTGCGATGAAGCGGAGTTGTCGAGATAGACCAGCGGCTTGCCGTTTACAGTCTGATGCAATACCGGGAAGTCGGCGCGAATGCGGTCGACGTTCCACTCGCTTTTTGTTGCCGGCTCGGAATTAACGATGGAAGCTACTTCGGTACTCACATCAACCCTCGAGTGTCGTGTGCAAACGGGTCAGGACGGCCTCGTCCAATTGAGATCGAATCGACTCGATCTTGATCTTGCCGATTACTTCCTCCGCGAAGCCATAGGTCAGCAGGCTGCGTCCGAGTTCCGGATTCAGACCGCGCGCTTGCAGGTAGAACAACTCTTCCTCGTCGATCTGGCCCACCGCCGCGCCATGCGCGCACTTTACGTCGTCAGCGTAGATCTCTAACTGCGGTTTCGTATCAACGCGCGCCTGCGCCGACAACAGCAGGTTCTTATTCGTCTGCATCGCGTCAGTTTTCTGCGCCCCTTCACGGACGAAAATCTTGCCGTTGAATACCGCGTGAGCGTTGCCGTCGAGAATGCCTTTGTACAACTGATGACTGGTGCAATGCGGCTGCTTGTGATCGATGACGGAATGCGTGTCGGTGTGCTGGTTCGCACCGGCGACGTACAACCCGTCGACCCAACATTCGGCGCCTTCATGGTCCATCACGACCGAAACATCGTGGCGGGCGAGTTTCGCGCCCAGGTTGATCGACGTCACGGCGTAACTGCTCGCACGGCCAAGTTCAGCCGCCGTAGCGGCGACATGGAAAGCGCTCTTGTTTTCGTTCTGCAAACGATAGTGCTCTAACCGCGCGCCGTCTTTCAAAACGATCTCGGCGATCGCGTTTGTGAAATGACTCTCGTCGCCGTTGGATACGAAGCTCTCAATCAACGTAGCCGAACTGTTCTCTTCGGCGACCACGAGAAGCCGCGGAAAGCTCGCTGCCTGCGCGCCGTCGGACACAAACGTGATCTGCAACGGCGTTTCGAGCTTCACATTCTTCGGAATCCAAAGAAACACGCCCGACTGGAGAAACGCCGTGTTCAGCGCCTTCAATCCGTTGTCGTGGTAATTGGCGTTGCGCGCCAGGTACTTGCGAGCGATCTTGTTGTATCTCGCGTCAGCAACGGCGCTGAAAAGATCGATCGCGACGACCTCGTCGAGTCCGATCCTTGTCGATAGATCCTCGCGCAGAAAGCCATCGACGACTACGAGGTGCGCGTTCTTTGTTTCCGGAAATACGAATCGCGCGATGTTCGCATCGGAAAACTCGACCGGCGAGACCGCGGGTTGAAAACTCTCCTTCGCGAGCGATGCGAGGTTCGTGTACTTAAACTCCTCATCTCGCACCGTCGGAAACCCGAGCTGCTCGAAACGATCGATTGCACCCGAGCGGACCAGCTCGAGCCAAGGAACAGTAGGGCTAGACTCGCGGATGCTGCGAAACGCACTCAGGTATTGATTTTCGGACTTGACCAGTTCTGTGACCATTGCTCCATTCGCGCTTAATGTGCCGTTAAGCAGTCAGCGCGCCCGCTCCTTTGTTGCCCTGGTCTACGGACGTGATCCAGTCGTAGCCCTTCTCTTCCAGTTCCAACGCCAGCTCTTTGCCGCCTTCGCGCGCGATCCGGCCCCCCGCCAAAACGTGCACGTAATCTGGAACGATGTAGTTCAAAAGCCGCTGATAGTGCGTCACGACAATGATTGCGTTCTCAGGTGTCAACAGTTGATTGACGCCCCCCGCGACCACGCGCAGCGCGTCGATGTCCAAACCCGAGTCTGTTTCGTCGAGTATGGCAAGCTTCGGTTGGAGCACCGCCATTTGCAGTATTTCGTTGCGCTTCTTCTCGCCACCCGAGAAACCTTCGTTGACGGACCGCGACATGAAACTCGCGTCCATCTCGACCACTTTCGCGCGTTGCTTCAACAAGTCTTTGAACTCGAGCGGATCGAGTTCCTCTTCGCCATGATGTTTGCGTTTCTCGTTGTAAGCGAGCCGTAGAAACTGCGCGTTCGAAACACCAGGCACTTCAATCGGATACTGAAATGCCATGAAGACTCCTGCGCGAGCGCGCTCATCCGGCGGCATCTCCAACAGGTTCTTGCCTTCGTAGAGCACCTCTCCGGCGGTCACTTCGTACTGCGGATGGCCGGCGAGCACTTTCGCCAATGTCGATTTGCCCGAGCCGTTCGGGCCCATGATGGCGTGGACCTCGCCCTTGCGGACTGTCAGGTTGATGCCTTTGAGTATTTCGTTGCCGTCGATTGCGGCGTGCAGATTTCGAATTTCTAACATTGATTACCCTACGCTACCCTCCAGTTTCAATCCGAGCAGCCGCGTTGCCTCGACGGCAAACTCCATCGGCAACTGCAAGAAAACGTCTTTACAGAAACCGTTGATAATCAGCGACACGGCGTCTTCCTGCGAGATACCGCGCTGCTGCAAGTAGAAAAGTTGTTCTTCACTGATTTTAGACGTCGATGCTTCGTGTTCGACGCTCGAGGTATTGTTCATCACCTCGATGTATGGAAAAGTGTTTGCGCCACACTTCGAACCGATCAGCATCGAATCACACTGCGTGTAGTTACGAGCGTTTTCCGCTTTCGGCATCACCTTCACAAGCCCGCGGTAACTGTTGTTCGAGTTACCGGCGGCGATGCCTTTTGAAATGATCGTCGATCGCGTGTTCTTGCCGAGGTGAATCATCTTCGTGCCCGTGTCGGCTTGTTGCGCGTGGTTCGTCAATGCCACTGAATAGAACTCGCCGATCGAGTTGTCGCCGACGAGAATGCACGACGGATACTTCCACGTGATAGCGGAGCCTGTCTCCACCTGCGTCCACGAGATTTTCGAGTTCCGACCCTGGCACTTGCCGCGCTTTGTGACGAAGTTGTAAATGCCGCCGCGGCCTTCTTCATCGCCCGCATACCAGTTTTGCACTGTCGAGTATTTGATCTGAGCGTCGTCCAGTGCTACCAGTTCAACCACCGCCGCGTGAAGCTGGTTGCGATCAAACTTCGGCGCCGTGCAGCCTTCGAGATACGAAACGTACGAACCCTCTTCGGCGACGATCAGTGTGCGCTCAAACTGGCCTGAATCCTGGTTGTTGATACGGAAGTACGTCGACAATTCCATGGGACAGCGAACGCCTTTAGGGATGAATACAAAACTGCCGTCCGAAAAGACCGCGCTGTTCAGCGCCGCGAAAAAGTTATCGTTGGTCGGCACGACCGATCCGAGATACTTCTTCACGAGATCCGGATACTCTCGGATCGCTTCCGTAAACGAACAGAAGATCACGCCGTGCTTCTTGAGCTTCTCTTTGTAAGTGGTCGCGACCGAGACGGAGTCAAACACCGCGTCGACAGCCACGCCGGCCAACTGCTTCTGCTCTTGCAGCGGAATGCCGAGTTTTTCGAAGGTGCGCAGCAGTTCGGGATCGACTTCGTCGAGGCTCGCCTTCGTTGGCTTCTGCTTTGGAGCGCTGTAATAGATGATGTCCTGGTAATCGATCTCCGGATACTTGATGTTGGGCCAGTGCTTCGGCTCGGTCATCGTGAGCCAGTGCCGGTACGCCTTTAGACGAAACTCCAGCATCCACTCCGGCTCGTTCTTCTTCGCACTGATTAGACGAATAGTGTCCTCCGTCAGACCGCGCGGAATCACATCCGACTCGATGTCTGTGACGAAGCCGTATTTGTATTCTCGTTTGCCTAACAGTTCTGCTGTGCTCATCAGTTATCTTCTAAACTCTGTTGTCTCTCGGCCTGACGCCTTGAATCTGGTGCAACGCGGCGTCGACGTTTGCTTCGGTCCCCAACAGTTGGGAGAGCGTGATGTCGGCGAGGGCGTTGTCGACAATCTGGTGCAATTCGATAATCACTGGTCGAATGCCGCAGTCGCCGGTGTGAACGCACGCGTCGAGGACGCCCGCATAACTCTTACAGTGTGACTGTGCGGGTTCGCCTTCGAGCACCCTGATCACCTGATTCAATCGAATCTCGGATGCGGGTTTCGCGAGGGTATAGCCGCCTTTGATACCGCGCGTCGACTGCACTAGTCCGGCCTTGCTCAGGATCCACAGCAGCTTGCCCGCATTAGCCGTGGAGATTCCTTCGAGTCGGGCGATCTGGGACAGCGTTAGCGACTCGCCCATCGTCCCGGCGCGGGCGAGCTGCAGAAGACAGCGCAGACCGTATTCCTCTTGTGACGAAATCTTCATCTAAATGATTAACCGCATGGATTTTAGATGAAACCTTACTTTTAAGTCAAGTTTGTGCGCACGGATTCAGGTTCGTGAAAATTGTTGTTTTCACTGGTCTCCCGCGCGCGAAACACACGAATCCGGGATCGCTATTAGAGTTTGAAATCGAAGTCGAGATAGCCCGCGAACCGCACCGGCTTGCCGCCTGACGTCGATGGTGGGAACACCCAACCGCGCGCAGCCTCTTCCGCTGCCTGCCGCAACAACATCGGTCCCTCGGAGCTGGTGATCCAGAGTTTTCCGTTTTCATCGACGATGGCAAATACCCGAACGGTGCCAGTTACGTTGTGCGTCTTCGCCACCGCCGGGTAAACCGGCGTCACGCGCTTGCTTTCGCGGCCGCTAAGCGAACCCGTCGTGATGAGCTGTGGCTCGGGACCGGAGGTTGTGCTCGACGAAAGTATCGGACCGGGACTCGGCGCCGCCAACGGATTGTTGCCGGCAGTGCTATTGGATACCGTAGGTGATTGGTCAGGTGTTTTCTGTGTGGCAAAAGGATTCGGAATTCTGGCAGTAACGCCGTTGAGAGCGGGCGATCGACCAAGGGTTTGCACCTGTCCGCCGGCCGAAGCCATCTTCTCGCGCGCCATTAGATATTCAGTCTGCCAGCGCCCGCGATCCTCGTCGCTGCGCGCCAGCGAGAAGCGGATCCCGAGCACGTCTTCCTGAAGTGCGAGTGCGTCGTAAGACCGGCCAGCTTCGGTCGCAATCTCTCTGGCCTGAGCGATTATGCGTTCCAAGAGAATACGAACGCGATCGAGGTCGGCGTTGGCCTCGGGTGGAAGGGTCGTGTCCGACGGGTTTAGGCCGTAACTGCGAAAACGCGCGAGGCGTGTGCGGATGCCGTTGAGCGTCTGGCCCGCGGCGGCGAAGTAGGTGCGGATGGATTCGTCTTTCTGCGCCGCACGGTTGGCGAAAGCTTCTTCGAGTAATGCCTGGGAACGTCCGTAGTTTCCGTCTTCGAGATAGATCCCGAGCAACATCAGCGTCGTGACGTTGCGCAGCGCGACGTCCCTGACTGACGCGCGCACGTTTTCCAGTTCCGTGGCGGCAGCTTGAAGCTGATGCACCGCGGCGAGCGCACGGGCACGCTCAATCCGGCGCATCGTGGGATTGCCTGCCGGAACTTCTTCGCTGGCACCAGTCGTCTGGCCCGCCGCGAGAACGGATGAAATAAGAATCAGAACTGTCGGGAGGATTGCACGGATGTAGGGGCGTCTCGTCGAAAAAGATCTCAAATTGTTGACTCCTGAAATACGGAAGCGAGCATCATGCTCGCTTAGAGTTGGTATCAATTTGTCGCCTTATTATGGCCGCAATCCGTCGAATGAGGCAAGGGGCCGCCTAACCTGCTTATAATTGTTTTAATTACGTGTTCCCTTATGCGCCAGCCTGAGTTAGGATTCTGAGCCTCAAATAGGAGACGAAGCTTATGCGAAAAGTCTTTGTCAGCTATAGCCGAAACAATCTGGACGCTGTCGCCCAGCTTGTTAAAGACCTTCAGGACGTCGGCTTCAGCGCCTGGCACGACCAGACCCTCACGGGTGGCCAGCGATGGTGGGACAACATTCTGACCAGTATTCGCGAATGTGACATCTTTATCTTTGCGCTTTCGAAAGAGTCGTGGGACTCGGAGGCGTGCCAGAGTGAGTTGGCGTACGTCGTCGAGCTTGGCAAACCGATACTTCCCGTACTTGTTGCTGACAACATCCATCTCAGTCTGTTGTCTGCCCCGCTCAACGAGATCCAGGTCACTAATTATCTTCAGCGCGACAAGGCGGCGGCGTTTTCGCTGCTGAAGGCGATCAATTCGTCGCCCGCTGCACCGCCGCTGCCTGATCCGCTTCCTTCCCCGCCACCAGTGCCCCTTTCCTACCTGGGCGCATTAAAAGACCGCATCGAATCGGCGTCAACACTCAGTGCACAGGAGCAGAACCTGCTCTTTCTCGAAATCGAAGGCGCGATCGATAAAGGACGCTCGCCGGCTGAGATTCGCGACTTGTTGATGACTTTGAAACAACGAGACGATTTGCTGGCAACGGTCGGGAGAAAGGTTGACGAGGCGTTGAAACGTGTCTCGACTCCTCAGAGACCTTCGTGGCAGGCGCCTCCCCTAGCGCCACGTCCTGTGCCGAAACCTTCGGGAGCAAACGCCGGAGGACACAATCGCGGTTTGGTGCCCACGACGACAAACTGTCCACAGTGTAAGAACCGCACTGAACCGGATTGGCGTTTCTGCCTGAGTTGTGGCACCGAACTGCCAACCACACGCGATACCGGCTGCGGCCAGATTCCGGGATCGACGAGCCGGCGCTACGCCTGTTCGCCCGACGTGATACCGCAGATAATCAGCGATGTGCGGGGTTGGTTAAACCAACAGGACTTTGACACTCAACAAATAAGCGCCGATCACGACAGTGTGCTGCTTCAGATCAAGAAGCGCGGTAGCTGGCGTGATCTGGTCGGGATGGCAACGTCCTTGAACGTCGTCTTTCACGCTGGCGAGGAGAACACACTGACAGTCGAGATTGGCGCCGGAAAGTGGATCGATAAAGCCGCCGTCGGCACGGTAAGTCTCCTGATTCTCTGGCCCCTTGCCATCACGGCGGGCATCGGCGCCTGGGAACAGATGAAAATGCCGGAGAACATCTTCGAATACATCGGCTCCCGCCTGGCTTACCGGTGAGCCTCGGCGCCCCAGGCGCTTCACTGCGATGGGGCGGGAGTCGCGAGGCTCTTGATGATCTTGTCGCGAAGCGTGCGGGCTTCCGTTTTGACTGCTGTTTCGTTGAGGGTTAGCAGACGGCGATCGCGCATGACGATGCGGCCGTTGATGATGACGGATTCGACATCCGCGGCTTTTGTTGCGTACACGAGATCGGAGTAGATGTTGTAGAGCGGAATTTGATTAAGCGTGTCGCGATCGATGATTATGATGTCTGCGCGCTTACCTACCTCCAGCGACCCGATCTCTTTTTCCATGTGCAACGCCTGCGCGCCGCGAATCGTCGCCAATTCAAACGCCTGTTGCGCCGAAATCACCTTAGGATCGCCGCTAAACACCTTGTGCAACTTAGCGACCGTATCCATCTCTTCCCACATGTTCAGGTCGTTGTTTGACGCGGCGCCATCAGTCCCCAATCCAACGAACACACCCTCGCCGAGCATCTTCGGCACCGGCGCGACGCCTGACGCAAGCTTCATGTTTGACTGCGGATTGTGAACGACACCAACACCGCGACGCTTCAGAATCGCGATATCCGTACCCTGCGGCCAAACCACGTGCGCCGCTATCACGCGATCATTCAGGAACCCGATGCGGTCGAGATAAGCAACGGGACTGGCGCCTTTTTCTTTGACACTGTCGTCGAGCTCTCGCTTCGTTTCCGCGATATGCGTAACGATCGGCACACCCGTGCGATCCGCGAATGCGCGCACCGCCTTCAGATGCACCTCGGAAACCGTGTACGGCGCGTGCGGGGCAATCGCCGGCACGATCAACTCATGCCCCTTCCAACGACTAACAAACCGCTCGACATACGCCATCCCTTCGGCGTTCGTCTTATTGTCCGCCACCGGAAAGTCGATGATCGTTTCGCCGAGGACGCCGCGCACACCAGCCTTCGCCGTTTCGTCCGCAATGGCGTCTTCGAAGTAGTACATGTCGCAGTACGTCGTCGTACCACCACGAATCATCTCGGCAAGCCCAAGCCGCGTTCCCACGCGCACAAACTCTTCGGTAACGTTCTTCGCTTCCGCCGGAAAGATGTACTTCGTCAGCCATTCCTGTAGATCGAGATCGTCGGCGAGCCCGCGAAACAGGACCATCGGCACATGCGTGTGTCCATTGATCAACCCCGGCGTGATGACTTTGCCAGTCGCGATGATTCTCTGCCGCGAGGTGTACGCCCGTTCGATCTCCGCCCGCGGCCCAACGCCGACGATGCGACCACCGGCAACAGCAATCCCGCCATCGTCAATTACGCGGCGCGTCCCATCCATCGTCACGATCGTCCCACCCAACAGAACCAGATCGACTTGCCGTCGGTTCTGCGCGGCAACATTCGATAGCGGACTAGAGAACATAGCTAGAACAACGAACGAAATCAGCAAACGCATATTGGTCCACAAGTAAACAAGATGATTAATTCTTCTTCAGAAACCGCGCGTCGAACGCGTGCGGCAACAACTCGCGTATATCGAAGGTTTCACTCTGCCCGTTGAGGTTCGCGAAAACGATCTTCGCCCCGCGCGCAAACTCCCAGATGATCTGACGGCACGTGCCACACGGCGGCGTCAACGTGTCCGTGTCGGCAACCACAGCCAATTCAGTAAACTGCCGCTCGCCTTCGGATAGGGCTTTCCAAATCGCCACGCGCTCGGCGCAAACCGTTAGACCATAGCTCGCGCTCTCGACGTTGCAGCCAGTGTAGACTTTGCCGCTCTTAGTCCGAAGAGCCGCGCCCACGAGAAAATTTGAAAACGGCGCCACCGACTGCAAGCGCGCCTGCATAGCCGCATCAATCAGCGGCTGAAAATCTTCACTCAAAGTTGACCTCCAGCTAACGATAAAGCATCGGCCAGCCTCTCGCGAATTTTTCCGCTCAGCAAATCAATGCTTACCAGGTTATGACCACCTTCAGGAATGATGACGTCCGCATGACGTTTTGATGGTTCGACAAACTGCATGTGCATCGGACGAACCGTCGCCAGATATTGTTCGATGACCGATTCAACGGTGCGGCCGCGTTCGGCGATGTCGCGGCGCAAACGGCGAATGAAACGAATGTCGTCAGGTGTGTCGACGAAAACTTTTATGTCCATCTGCTCGAGCAGACGCGGATCGGCGTAGATCAGAATGCCTTCCACGATAACGATCGGCTTCGGCTGGACCGAGCGCGTGTCGTTCATGCGCATGTGTGTTTTGAAGTCGTAGAGCGGCAGTTCGATCGGTTCACCTGACTTCAGGCGGCGAATGTGATTAACGAGCAGATCGTTGTCGAGCGCATCAGGATGATCAAAATTAGCAAGACCGCGAAAGTCGAGCGGGAGGTCCGTCAGGTTTCGGTAGTAGGAGTCTTGCTGAATAAAAACGACTTCGCTGGCGCTTACAGATTCAAGGATGCGATTGGCGACCGTTGTTTTCCCCGATCCCGTGCCGCCACAAATGCCGATTATCATGCTCACAATCTTAAATTCAGATCTGAAATCTTAGATCTCAGACCCGGGTGTTAATTCGACTTACAACTCGACGAAGCAATTCGGTAAACATGCCGCGGACGCGATCGCCCGTCGCCATCACATCGGCATGATCGATCGGTTCGTCGCTGATGCCCGCGGCCATGTTTGTAATACACGAGATGCCGAGTACTTCCATGTCCATGTGCCGCGCTACGATCGCTTCCGGCACAGTGCTCATGCCCACTGCATCCGCGCCGAGGTTTCTTAACAGGTGAATCTCGGCGGGAGTTTCGTAACTTGGACCAGAAAGTCCACCGTAAACGCCGCGCCGCACTTCCGCACCGATCGCTTTCGCCTCTTCAACCACCAACTCCTGCAAGGCGGGCGAGTAAACTACCGACATGTCCGGAAAACGTGGACCAAACCGTTCGTCATTTGGACCACGCAGCGGGTTGTCGCCCATCAGATTCACGTGATCGCTGATGACCATCAACACGCCCTGCGTCAACTGCACGTTTATGCCGCCGGCAGCATTAGTCAAAACCAGCGTTTTGATTCCGAGCAACTTGAAAGTCCGGATCGGAAAAGTAACTTGTTCGAGGGTGTAGCCTTCGTAATAGTGAACGCGCCCCTGCATAGCCAGAACGGGCACACTCTCTACTTTGCCGCCAACGAGCTGTCCGCTGTGTCCCTCGACCGTTGAGCGCGGAAAGCCGGGTATGTCGTGATAAGGGATGCGAACCGCGTCTTCAAAGTCATCAGCAAATCCGCCGAGCCCGCTGCCGAGCACGATCGCGATTCGCGGCTCAGCGGTGAGTCGCGCGCGGATCGTCCTTGCCGCATGTTCGGCACGTTCGTAAAGACTTGTGCTTGCCACTCGCTCAGCCATGCCCTTCCCCTTGTTTCACTTCTCTTTCTGATACGGTATGCCCAATGCACGCGGCGGCCGCGACGATCCGATAAACCCTGCGAGCACCACGATTGTCAAAACATACGGCACCATGTGAATGAACTGTACCGGAATGTTTTCACCCGATGGTAACTTAAACACACCCTGCATCTGAATCGAAACCGCCTCAGTGAACCCAAACAGCAGGCAGGCAAGCATTGTCTGCACCGGACGCCATTTGCCGAAAATCAAGGCTGCAAGCGCGATGAAACCACGACCCGCTGTCATGTTTCTGGTAAACAGCGACGACTGTCCGATCGAAAGATATGCACCGCCGGCACCCGCTAGAAGCCCTGCAAGGAGAACGCCCGAATACCTCATGGCACTAACACTCACACCCGCCGCGTCCGCGGCCTCAGGCTTCTCTCCAACAGAACGCAGTCGCAATCCGAACGGTGTTTTATAAAGGACGTACCAGATTGCGATCACCAATATTCCGATCGCCACGGCGATAATCCAGGGTTGCTGCGGCAACAGATGGTCTTTTGGAAGTTGTGGCGTTGAACCGGAGGAAAGAAACAGTGCGCCACTCAGGAATCCCGGTATGCCAAGCATCAGAATGTTGATTGCAGCGCCGCTAACGACCTGGTCCGCTTTGAACTTGATACAACTAATCGCGTAGATCGCGGCGATGAATAATCCCGCCACCATTCCCGCAACTAACCCTACCCACGGACTCGCGTTTCCCATACCGAATCTGACGTCAGCGGCATAAGTGACTGCGGCCGCGGTAAAAGCGCCAGCCAGCATCTTGCCCTCGAGTGCGATGTTGATTACACCCGAACGCTCGGAGAACAGACCACCGAGCGCCGCCAGAATCAACGGCGTCGCGAGCCTGATTGTCGACGCCACTAACGACCAGGTAAAGATGTCTCGCATTCGTTTACACCCTCAAACGCCTGAATCCAAACCTGCCTAACGACCATTTGAAAAATGCTTCAGCGGCTACAAAGAGAATGATGATTCCCTGTAGCACCTGCACGATGTCTTTCGTGATGTGTTCTGAAAAACCGTCCACGTAGATCCCGCCATGTTGCAGCATCGCAAACAACAGCGCCGCGAGTATCACGCCGACCGGATGATTGCGTCCGAGCAGAGCGACGGCAATTCCCGTGAAGCCGTAGTTATCGGAGAACCCATCGTAGTAGCGATAGCGATAACCGAGCACTTCGTTGATCCCCACCATGCCCGCGAGCGCGCCGGAAACAGCCATCGCGAGAACGATCTGCTTTCGGATCGAAATACCGCCGTACTCCGCAGCCGTCGGATTGCTGCCGGTCGCGCGTATCTCATACCCCCACTTTGTACGCCACAAAAACAGGTAGACCAGCAGACAGCAGAGCAGCGCAAGCAGGAACGCAACGTTCAGTGGAATACGTTCGGGAAAACCGGGAATGAACTTGCCGAACCGCGCGATGTGCGCGCCTTCACCGATGAACGAACTCTGCAGAATCGGATCTCCGGGGACGCGGTAGTGATACTGCGTGAAGTAACTGACGAGCGCGACCGCGATGAAGTTCAACATGATCGTGTTGATGACTTCGTGCGAACCAAAATACGCTTTCAGCACCCCGGGAATCGCTCCCCACAACGCGCCGATGAGTATCGCGCCGAGAAAACAGAACGGTATCAGCAACCACGAAGAAAGATTCGCAAACGTGATTCCCACCCAGGCCGTCGCAAACGCGGCCATGTACAGTTGTCCTTCGGCGCCGATGTTGAACAGACCACAGCGAAAACCGACGAGTACGGCCAATCCGGTGAAGATCAGGGGCGTCGCATGGAAAAGCGTGTAGCCGATGCCGTCGGGCCACGACAGCGCGCTTCCCAACAAGAGTCGATAAGCGACGATCGGATTGTCGCCGACGAGCAGGATGAGAATGCCGCCGACAATGAAAGCCGCGACTACGGCGATCAGCGGGAAAATGAGGTCACGCGCGAATTTGGTCATGCGTCTTTTTTGAGATCTCAGATCTGAGATCTCAGATCTCAGATTCAGTGTCCTCTAGTCATCAACAACCCAATCTCTTCCAACGTCGCAACCTTGGGATCAACTTCACCGGCGATTCTCCCATCGTGAATGACCAGCACACGATCGGAAAGACTGGTCACCTCTTCAAGCTCAGCCGAAACCAACAGGATGGCGCAACCATCATCACGCAAACGGACCAACTGCCGGTAAATAAACTCGATCGCTCCGATGTCAACGCCACGAGTCGGCTGAGAAACCAGCAGTAACTTCGGATTGAGGTGATACTCACGCCCGATGATCAGCTTCTGTTGATTGCCGCCGGAAAGTGAGCGCGCTGGGAGTGCCGCGTTTCGTGGCCGAACATCAAACGCCTCGATGATCTCGTTGGCTCTTCGTTGAATCGCGCCCTCGTCGAGAAAGATGTCACCGGCGAGCGCGGCGATCGGAGGGCGGTAGTGCACGCCGAGAATCGAGTTCTCAGCCAGGGTGAAATCCAACAGCAGTCCACGGCGGTGACGGTCTTCGGGTATGTGCGCGATGCCCAATTCGCGGCGGACGCGCGCACCAAAACGGTTGATGTTATTACCCCCGAAGATTGTTTCGCCGGTGATGCGCGAGGGATCGACGAGCCCCGCCAATGATTCCATCAGCTCCGTCTGCCCGTTTCCTTCAACTCCGGCAATGCCGACGATCTCACCGCTGCGGACCTCGAACGTCACACCGTTCACACGCCTGGTCCCGTCATTCGCAACGACTGAAAGGTTCCGCACTTCGAGCTGCGCGGAGCCGACCTGCGGATCGGACTTCTCCACACGCAACAGCACTTCGCGGCCAACCATCATGCGCGCCAGTTCAGCGGCATTCGTGTCCTTCGTCTGCACTCTTCCGACGACTTTGCCGTCGCGCATGACAGTCACCTCATCGGAAATTGCGAGCACTTCGGAGAGTTTGTGAGTGATGATGATCACCGTCTTTCCCTGTTCGCGCATGCGCCGCAGGATCGCGAAGAACTCTTCCACTTCGAGTGGTGTGAGCACCGCGGTCGGCTCGTCCAGAATCAACAGCCGCGCGTGACGATAGAGTGCCTTCAACAATTCGACGCGCTGTTGCTGGCCGACCGAGAGATGTTCGATGGGTTCGTTCGGATTGACGGCAAGTTTGAACTCTTCGGAGAGTTGCCGAATCTGCGAGGCGGCGCTCTTCAGGTCCAAAGCCAGAGTGGAGCCCGGTTCCGCGCCCAGCACGATATTTTCCGCGACCGTCATGTCCTCGACCAGCATGAAGTGCTGGTGGACCATGCCGATGCCGAGCGCGATCGCGTCATGCGGCGACTTGATGTCGCGCACCTGGCCGTCGACCACAATCTGTCCGCTATCGGCGGTGTAGAAGCCGTAAGCGATGCGCATCGCGGTCGATTTTCCCGCGCCGTTTTCGCCCACGATGGCATGAATAGTCCCCGGCTTGACGACGATATCGACCTGGTCGTTAGCCAAAACATCGCCGAAACGTTTCGTTATTTGTCGGAGTTCGAGCATTCGGTTTTGTTCTTGGTACTTTGTGCTTTGTTCGCGTTTTGTCGATGGCGTCGTTCAGCGAGCGGAAGTATGCATTGAGTGTGGGTAAGAGTTCATCGATCAACGGCTTCAGCTCGGAAACTTCCCGTTCGGTCAGTAATCGTCGCTTATATGCTCTACGTAGCCAATGTTTTGTTTCATACAGTGAACCGCGAGCAATTCTAACGAACCGTCGGTTGTCCTGGAGACTGCCTCTTCCAGTACCTTCCGCAATATTAGAACCGACTCCATCAGCAGCAGCTACGATTTGCTGGCCCACCGTCACTTTCGCAAAGTAGTCCCACTTTATAACGACGCTCCAAATCTGGTCAGCAAGCTTCTCTGCCAGTTGATACACTCGCAGCTTTTCAAAATTCGTCTTGCCCATAATGCTCCGTGAGGCAAAGCAAAGAACAAAGTACAAAGCACAAAGAACTACCGTTACCCCCCCATCGCATCGGTCACTTTGATCTCGCCGGCGATGATCTTCTTTTTGGCGGCCTCCGCGGCCTCCCGCGCATCGGGTGAAACGAGGTCGTTGTTGTATTGGTCCATCGCATAGCCCACGCCGTCTTTGTCCAGACCAAAGACGTGCAGGCCGGGTGAGAATTGGCGGTTCACCACGTCCTCGACGATGTCGTAAACCGCGTTGTCGACACGCTTGACCATGCTGGTTAACACAAAACCGGGCTTGACCATGTTCTGGTTTGAATCGACGCCGATGACAAAGTGCGTGGCGCGCCCGTTCTGTTTCCCCTGTTGCTCGACGGCATCGAAGGCGCCAAGTCCGGAGTTACCGGCAGCAGTGAAAATTACGTCGGCGCCCTTGCCGATCTGCGCCAGTGAAAGTTCTTTGCCCTTCCCCGGATTGTTCCACGCGGCATCAGTGACACCGACGTAGTTCTCGATCACGCGAATGTTTGGATTGACGGAGCGGGCGCCCTCTTCGTAACCCTTGGCGAAACGATGAATGAGTCCGATGTCCATACCGCCGAGAAACCCGATCGTTCCCGTACGCGACGCTTTCGCCGCAAGTATGCCGACGAGATACGACCCTTCATGTTCCTTGAACACGAGGGATGCCACGTTTGGCAGTTTGCTCACGCCGTCGATGATCGCAAACTGAATATTCGGGTAGTCCTTCGCCACCATCTCCATGATCGGCGCCTGTGCGAAGCCGACGCCGATAATCAGATCGAAATTGCGTTCCGCGAAAGCACGCATCGCCGGTTCTATGGCATTCGGCGTTCCCGGTTCGATGTCGCGCAGAATGATTGGAAGATCTTTGGCGGCGCGTTGCACGCCTTGCCACGCCGCGGCATTGAACGAACGGTCGTCCTTGCCGCCGATGTCGAAAACGATTCCGACGCGAATCTTCGAATGGTCCTGCGACGCCGTCGTCTCGCTACAGCCGGTCAGGGCGACGGCAACTACGCCGATCAGTGCGACGAGAACCAGGAGTTTGTACTTCATTCGTTGATGATTTCCTTGACTAACCTTTGCTCTTCCGCGGGCGGCTCGTCTCCGATTTGATACGCGGCCTGAATTCTTCTCGCCGCATCCTGAGCGGCCGAAGAGTCGGAGCAATAGACGACGCCGATTGCTTCGCCGGACTTCACGCGATCACCAATCTTCAACTCGGACGTGAAACCGACCGTGGGATCGATCGTGTCTTCGATGCGCACACGTCCGCCACCGATTGCTGCGATTGCGTGACCGATCTCAGTGGTATCGACTCTTGTAATGAAGCCAGAGCGCGGGGATTCTACCTTAACGGTTTCGCTTACCAAAGGCAGGAAAGTGGCCGGGTCGTCGCACACGCGCGGATCACCGCCCTGCGCCGCGATGTTGCTTTGCAGGCACTCGAGTGCCCTACCTGAATCCAGCACTCCGCGTAACCGTTTGTGAGCAGCTTCGGTTGTTTCGTCGACGTTGGCCAGCCACAACATGTGCGCCGAGAGTTCCAGCGACAGGTCGAGCACGGGCCGTGCGGCTTCAGGCGCTTCACCGCGAAGAAGATTGATGCATTCCTCGACTTCGAGTGAGTTGCCGACTGCGCGTCCCAGCGGTTGGTTCATGTCGGTTAACAATGCCCGTGTTTTGATGCCGCAGGAATTGCCGGTGCTCACGAGCGCATGGGCCAACTCCTCGGCGCGCGACTCTTCGCGCATGAACGCGCCATTCCCAACCTTGACGTCGATGATCATCGCGTCAAGCCCCGCTGCACCTTTCTTGGAAATTATCGACGCAACGATCAGCGGGATCGCTTCGACAGTCGCCGTCGCATCGCGCAACGCGTACATCTTTTTGTCGGCCGGAGCGATCTCAGCCGTTTGACCAGCCATTGCGTATCCGACCTGGTCCAAAACCTGTTTGAACTCGCTCGCGGTGAGATTCACTCGATAACCGGGGATCGACTCGAGCTTGTCAAGGGTGCCGCCGGTATGGCCCAACCCGCGTCCTGAGATCATGGGAACACAAACACCGCAGGCGGCTACTAACGGCGCGATGATGATCGAGGTCTTGTCGCCGACGCCTCCTGTCGAATGTTTGTCGGCTTTTGGTTTTGGAATGTCCGAGAAGTCGAGGATGTTACCGGAGTTGAGCATTGCCTCCGTCAACGCCTGCTGCTCCGATGGATCCATTCCGTTGAGGTAGATGGCCATCAACAGCGCGCTGACCTGGTAATCCGCAATGCGGCCGCTGGTTACGCCGGCTATGAAGAAGTCGATCTCGTCACGGGATAGGCTCTGGCCGTCTCGCTTCTTTCTGATAACGTCCTGTGGTCTCAAGCTGCTTTTCGTGTCCTTATGTGATTACTGCGCCAGCCCAGCACCCATCTAAAACACGGATTAGTTGCTCTCCATCAGAACAGCCGCCTGAGCCGTTACCGCGAGCCCCTGACCGACCGCATCGAGTCCTTCACCCGTCTTGGCTTTTACACTAACGCATCCCGTGTCGACGCCGAGCGCAATCGCGATGTTCGCGCGCATCGAATCAACGTAGGTCCGGATCTTCGGCGCTTCCAGCAGGATTGTCGAGTCCACATTTACTATGTGCAGGCTGCGCTCGCGGGCCAACCACATGACGCGCGAGAGTAGTTCCATGCTGTCTGCTCCGCTCCATTGCGGATCTTTATCGGGAAAATGTACGCCAATGTCACCTTCACAAAGAGCGCCGAGAATCGCGTCGGCAATCGCATGGGCCAATGCGTCGCCATCCGAATGGCCTTCGGCACCGCGATCGGAAGCGATGTGGACGCCGCCCAGCACGAGCGCGCGTCCCTCGACCAATCGATGAGTGTCGGTGCCTGTGCCGATTCTAATCATCCTTTGAGAAGAGCCTCTGCGATCAGTAGATCCTGGGGAGTCGTGATTTTAATGTTTCGACTACTTCCCTCAACTATACTAACGCGCGCCCCAATCTTTTCTACCAGCACGCTCTCGTCAGTTAAAGACGGATCGTTTACGTCAACCTGCTCGTACGCCTTTCGCAGCAATTCGTAACGAAAACATTGCGGCGTTAGCGCGCGTCGCAACTCGCGGCGCTCGAGCGTCATTACGACCGCGCCGTCACCAACCTGCTTGATTGTATCCGTTACCGGCCCTACCAGGATCGCCGCGCCACCCGATTCCGCCGCCGCCACTACCTTCTCGATCTCCTCGACCGTTACAAACGGACGAACACCGTCATGAACGGCAACGATTCCCGCTGTCGCCGGCCTGATCGCGTTCAAGCCACGCTTAACGGAATCGGCGCGCGTCGTTCCGCCGGGTACCACGCGCGACAATTTTCTCAACCCGTGTTTGCCCGCCAAAGTGAGAAAGGCCGCCGCCTCTTCTGCCGGCAGAACCACGATCACTTCCTGGATGCTCTCGCACTGCTCGAACGCCCCGAGCGTATGAAAGATGATCGGAGTTCCCGCCAGTTGCAGAAACTGCTTCGGC
>CBFGMX010000098.1:0-19783 GCA_965649955.1 uncultured bacterium | reverse complement strand
GTGCAAAGCCAGTTGAAATTGATCGTTCATTGTTTGAGTAAAGTTCCTCAGCCTGTTGGGCAAAAGCGCGCACCGCAGAGACAAATTCCAGCAATCTGCGCCTCTTTTTTGCTGGCACAATCGTTGCCAAATACGTACCAGAAGCTCGCGCCCTGTTCTTTGAGGCACGTCTCATTGGGCCAGTGTGCGTGCGTTTGATTGTGGCGGTTCGAGTAAATACAAACTGCCCACAGGAGGTAGTCATGAAAAGTGTAGCGTTCTTTGTAGCAGTACTTTGCGCTTTGATAATCGGCTCTGTGTCATGGCAGACCCAGGCATCGAGCACACTCCGCAAGCAGAGTGCAGTAGCTAACTTCGATCGGGCCGTGATCCTCCATGGCGTCACCCTGAAGGGTGAATATCTGTTCGTGCACGATGATGCAGCCATGCAACGCGGTGAGGCCTGCACCTACGTGTATGAAGGCCAGGCCGAGGTAGCGAAGAAGTTAGTCGTTTCCTTCCACTGCGTTCCTGTCGAACGCGCAAAGGCGAAACGCTTCATATTTCGATCAGTCGAGACCTCACCGGGTGTCACGGAACTGCAAGAGTACCAATTTGCCGGAGACACCGAGGGGCATGCCGTACCGACCTCGATAGACCAGCATGTGAATGTAAAAAATTAACTGCTGGCGGTGCGGGGCTCCGAAGTTCGCAACAAGGCTGTTTGCTCCTTTCACTAGCGCAAGCGGGCAAACTGATTTAACGGTGCGGTTAAATCAAGTGAGTGCCCAGGGTCCAGGGTGGGTTTTGACGTTCGGTGTACCTCGAGGATTCCAAACACTTACGCCCGCTTGGCTCAGTGAATCAGTTCACGCTCACATCAGCCTGTTCAGACCTGAAACATTCCCGATCATAACTGTATCATCGCCATACGATTCCGGCCTGGGCCAACAGCCGGGTGAATATCAGTTCTGAAGTCGCCTACTCATTAGAACTCCATACACTGCATAAAGATAAGTCGACTTTCAGTGCGGTGGCACAACTTGCGCATTGGATCCTGCTCGGAAAAAGCTCTTTTCGATTAAGTCCGGGGGTGACCAATGCGTAGACTAACACTCGTCTTTCAAGGCTCCCTCCTGGTTGTGTTTAGCCTATTGTTTTCACAACCTGTATCACCGCAAACCAAACGAGCGAGCGACTCGAAAAATTCAGCAGCTAGACCGGTTATTTGGCGAGATCCGGGCAACATTTCCACCCGCAATCTCTTTTATGGCCCAGGTTCGCCCGAATTGGCACCTGTTGCGCCCTTCACTTTTGTTAAAGAGAGTAAGAGCGGGGAGTCGCCTAAGTTCGTCGTTCGGGATGCGCGAGGCGATGAGTGGACCGTCAAACTTGGACCAGAAGCGCAGGCGGAAACTGTATCGACAAGACTGGTTTGGGCCGTAGGCTACTTTGCCGAAGAAGCATATTACTTCGATGAGGTTCCAATAAAGGGTCTGCCAACGCTTTCGCGTGGGCGAGACTACGTTACCGGCGAAATTGTGCATGGCGCACGCTTTGAACCAGAGAGAGCAACTATGGTCTCGGGTTCAACCTGGGATTGGCGCAAAAATCCTTTTGACGATACGCGCGAGTTGAGCGGATTGAAGGTGCTCATGATCCTACTCAACAATTTCGACGCCCGCTCCGCCAACAATCGGATAATTTACGTCAAGGGGGATCGTGGTAGAGAGGCACGTTATTACGTAACTGATCTCGGTGCGACGCTTGGGCGTGCCGGCGGACTCGGTGGCACTCGAACCAAAAACGATCTGGCGGATTTTCTTTCAACGAAATTCGTGCGTGGCGTTGACGAGCGGGATGGCGTAGTCGAGTTCGACTACGACACGAGACCACGCGGGCTTGGTCACTTATCGGTACTTCATCCGTTCTATTACCGCCACGAAGTGAACAAGGAAAAGGCCATGCGCGGTATTCCGGTTGTGCATGCTCGCTGGATTGGGTTACTGCTTAATCAGTTGTCGGATCAACAGCTTCGAGATGCCTTCCGCGCTGCGGGATATTCACAAAGTATTCAGGACAGTTATGTCGCTGCACTTCGCGAACGCATAAATCAATTGACAAATTTAGGGCCTGGAGCGCCGGCGGAACGACAACGGTCCGAAGGTAAGGCGCAAAAGGTCGTTCGCTTCAACGCACGAGCTGTCAAACATGTGCGGACGAATGTCGTCACTGCATTCAGCAAGGTCGGGTCAGCATTAAAATTGAACTGAGTGCAACGCTTATTGCCTTTGATATGTTGGTAGTTGAATCCGCATAAACCAGCGCCTATGTTCCATTCGAGTGGTCCAGGTAAATGCGGCTAGGCTGTAGTGTTATTCCGATGCAGGCTGCTGTGATGTGAACTGCTTGTAATACGAATAGACATACTTCTTGAGTGATCGAGGATAGAAGAAGCTATCCTCAAAATCATATTTTTTCATCTCCTGGTAAGCCTGATCGGCCGACCACCCATCGCGAGTGATCCGATAAATCGCCGTCATCTCGCCGGTCCGATGGCGACCGCCCTTACAGTGAACATACACGGGCCAATTGGCTTGATCGTTCACTAACTTTAGAAAGTATTTTGTTTGCTCCTCAGTTGCAGCTCGCTTAGTCGTCAACGGAATATTGACGTATTGCAGACCAGCAGCGTGCGCCCGTTCAGATGCTTGCTTAACACTGTCTTGCCGCAGGTCGATTACCGTCTTGATACCCAGTGTCTTCAATTGAGTAAGTTGATCGGCGACTGGCTGGGAACCACGATAGTAGTTCTCATTTATCTTTCCGAAATTCTCGATTGTTACGTCAACCGCACTGGATGACTGTCCATATGTCGCCAGTATTTGGACGAACAGAATGCCGATTAGCAGAAAATAGCTAACCGTAACGTGGCGTTTGCGTGCGCGTGAAATTTTCATTTGAAACTACCAAACTTTCGGCTGAAGGGGTAACCGGGCAACTAATTTATTCACAGATTACACGGAGAATCAAATCTGTAAATATTCAGTATCCGCCAGGTAACTGCCACAACGCGAAAGAGTCGAATGATGCATTCAGCGGCAATAGAATGTAGCCACCCTCAATCCACGTCGCATGCTTTAACAACTCGTTTGGAGAGGTCGCAAACGGCAAGGCAGTCGTCATTAGTTTGTAGCCCATCCGTTGATCATAAACGTCAACAAAAATCTCTCCCGCGGCAGCCTGCTGCCGATTCTCGTTGTAGCTGAAAACCGCAATCCATTCGCCGGCAATCAACACAGCCGGAGAACCCCATGTTGTACCCGACTTCGGAAATTGCCGATGAGGCGGGAACGGACCAGCAACTGTGTCGCCCGCTGGACCAGGCTCGGTCTTAGGGCGACCACTCCTCCTGGTCTGAGCGCGCTTGAACTCCTCTTTGGTCACGACTCGAGTTCGCGTTGGGTTGTCGAGCGAAATCGCGTAGTAGTAAGTATCGATCACGCGAAGATGGTAATCACCTGCGCCGTCTCTCTGGAGACGATTGACTCGGCGGTTCTCTGTTTCTTCATTGATGGCAACCAGCAGTTCGTCGCGAGTCCAGCGCGCTTCGCTGATTTCAGTCTCAGCACGCGCGGTAAGCTTCTCTGCCTGCTGTTTAGTTAAAGGGATGAGTGGTATCCAAACTTCATCGCGATCGCCCGGAGGCAACGGCTGTCCCGCAGCATCTTTTCGTGGCGGCACCTGTAGCGTCACAGGATTTACTTCGGGCGTAACAGGCGGCAAGGTAACAACATTGTAGGTTCGGGATTCTTCGTCTACAGGAAACAAGAAGTACCGTTCATCCAACCAGACGACTGGATCATCGAACCGCATGGGGTTTCTGACGTTCTTCGCTTCCCATTGGAAAACTTTTGTGCCGGTCGACGTGTCGTAGACCTCCCAGAACATGTCACCAACCGGTATATCGCCACCACCGAACAAAATGTCAGGGGGCCTTTTCAACCCCGAGCAACTAAATATGGCGAGCCATTTACCGGTTGGCGAAAGTAAGGCCGCGCCCCAGTATGTACCGGTTTTCGAATAACTCTTTCGTCTGTATTCGAGCTCTCCGGACGATTCGTCATTAGTTTTTGGCGAAAGCAGCCTTGATGTTGTGGCGATCCGTGATCCGCTTTCCCATTCCTGGTCCGTCGCGGTCCTAACCTGTAGACCACTCGAAAAGCTCACGGCAAATTTATGCTTGCCGTAACGGGGCTTTGGCAGCTTATTGTCTACTTCATATGCGTAATCGAAAACACCATCAGGCAGTGCAGCAAAGAAGAACTCACCGTCAGATGAGTCGGCAATCTTCCTCACTTCAATCTGCTGGATCCAATCAGGGCTTTCCGGAGGCTCCAGCCAGGGTTCTGGGAAATGAAGCTTTGTGGCTTGAGTGGAAGACGTCGCCGCGGTTTGAGTGGCACTCGATTGGATGAGTCCCTGACACGACACAGCTGAGAGTGCCAGAGCGCCTGCAACAATAGAAATCAACGGCTTCATCCGCGTAATCGATGGGGATAACATTGACCATCGTCAGCGCAACAATAGTAACACTGTCGACGGAGTAGTGTCCGAATCTGAGAAAGTCTTTGCGCCCTGCGCTTTTTCATAATACCCTCTGTGCGCTTAAACCCCAGCTAAAAGGTTCTATGATCCTAGTGTCTCGGCTCCGGTTGTTAATATGAAGATAAAGTTGGCTGCCGCATTGTTACTTTTTCTCGTTGCGTTGAGCTGCTCGAATTCAACACTCAATTCGCGACTCGAGGCTGAACTGCAGCCTCGAAGCGAACCCGTCAAGGTCGGTGAGATGGCTCCAGATTTCACACTTGAAGATCAAAACGGGCAAAAGGTGACTCTGTCGGCGCTGCGGGGAAGCGCTCCCACAGTCCTCGCGTTCTACCGAGGCAATTGGTGACCGTACTGTGCTCAGCAGTTAGCTGAGCTACGCTTCCTGAAGAAACCGAACGAAGCTTTTAATCTGCTGGCAATTAGTGTCGACACTCCAATACAAAGTAGAGAATTTGCCGCAAAGATCGCCGCTGATGGTAAAGGTAAAGTTGACTACCAGATTCTGTCGGATCCAGGACATCGAGTGATCGATGCATTTGGTATTCGAGATCCTGACTATAACGGCCAGAAGTTTGAAGGCATTCCTCGTCCGACGGTTTATGTCATTGACAAGACGGGCCGCATTACGTGGATGAAAGTTGAATTGAACTACCAGGAAAGACCAACGAATGAGGATATTAGAGCAGCACTGAACGCCTTATTGTAGAGTGTCAGAGAGCTGTCAGGCCGATTAGCGGAAGTTACTGATCAATACCACATCACTTGTTACTGTACCGCGGCTAAGCATCAATTGCTGGCCGTCAGGTGACCAGTCGAACGAGAAAATTCGGCTGGATTTAAAGCTCGTCAGTTGTTTCGCAGGTTCCCCTGAAACAGGCTGGCTCCACAAGTTAGAAACATCACCTGCGGTCAGGACATACGTTAATGCCCGGCCATCGGCAGTCCACCGTAGCGTGGGACTGGCAGAATCAACCACCGGCACGGCCCCCATTTCGAAAGTACGAATCGGCTCACCCCCATTTATGCTGAAAAGACCTATTTTCATCCGAGCGTTCGGCTGTTCACGATAAGAACAGGCTATTGATTTGCCGTCAGGAGAAACAACCGGATTCGTCGAGTAGCCGTCGATGATCTTTTCCGGTGCTCCGCCGTCGATTGACACACGCCAGACCGAAGGCTTCCCTGCACCCAACAGCGTGTATACGACCCATTTCCCATCGGGTGTACAACTTGGATATGCCTCGCCACTACCACTCGTAAGCCGTCGCGGGTTCGTGCCGTCAATGTCCTGGCGCCAGATGTTAGCGGTTCCCGAACGATCAGAACTAAAGATAACGTAGCGTCCGTCACGAGTTATGACCGGCTGAGTATTGTTGCGCGAATTCGCTGTGAGCTGACGCTGGTTGCTACCATCCGCATTCATAACCCACAGATCCATATTGCCGCCCACACTCGAGGAATAGACCACCTGTCCGCCTGTCATGTACGCAACTCCATTGCGGCCATCTAGTCTGGAACCGGTTGTAACTTGCGTCGGTTGATTCCAATTAGAATTGTTAGCCACCCAGAGGTTGCAGGTGGATGCTGACTGGAGTGTCACCAATCTCCTGGAGTCCGATGTGACACTGACGCCGCGATAGTTGTTCAGATCATTGGTAATTCGACGAACTTCACCTTCAGGGTATCGAACATACCAAAGTTGTTGCGAATCGAGACCAGGTGAATCAGGATCAGAAGCAGTAAACACGACCCCGCTGGAATCCGGAACCCAGATAATCTCACCCATTGATGTCCAACTTTGGCTGCCAAGCTGTTTCTCTCTCGGATCATCAAGTTGAATTTCGATTAGATATGTATTGTAGGCAGGGACGAAACTACCCGCAGCACAAACAAGCGAATTCCCTTTTGGTGACCATGTAAGCGCGCGAATGAAGTTCGGTAGTTTACGGACAGCAATCTTGCGCTCGTTGCTTCCATCTGCCGCGGCAACGATCACCACGTCCTCGCCGACGTCAGCCATGTTGCGAATGAACGCGACATTCTGGCCATCTGGTGACAGGGTCACAGCGCTCGTTACGTTCGAGATTAACTTTCTGGCACTACCGCCAAAAGTAGGGATCACATAGAGATTTGAAGAGATACTGTTCTTGTCAGTGGCGACGTAGTAAACGTAATCGCCATCGGGCGAAAAAACTAGTTTGTCGTATCGGACCTCCGCAGGCGCCACGACTTCTACATCGCTGTTTGTGTTTACCTGGCGCACTCGTAGACTCTGCAGTCCATTTTCAGCCGCCGCGTGAACAATATATTTCCCGTCAGGAGAGATCACGGCCTCGTCTACCCTGCCGGTAGTTGTAAGCCGCGCAATTCGCATGTTCGTTACGGGCTCAACTGAGCGCGTGCCGCTCGCCCAATAATTTCTGATCACAAAGGCAGCGGCGATCAGTGCCAAAACAATACCGCCTATAACGAGCTTTGAAACGGTTGAATATCGCCGCCTATCGTGCAGCAAAGGTTCAGCGCTTTTGGTCGATCGCTGGTGGGGTACGGGCGCCGTGTCTGAAACGGGCCGTGAGAGGCCGATGTCCGTCCGACTCTGAAAGCCTGACCTTAGATCAGCTGAACCGACCGGTTGGACCGAGCGCTCGAGTTCGGCATTCAGTTCAAGGTCGCGACGAAGGTTCTTCAAGTCGATCGCCATTTCCTTCGCCAGGTGATAGCGCTCGTCAGGGTCCTTCTGTAAGGCCTTGCGAACAATGCGGTGTAGTTCATCTGGAACCTCCGGCGAGAAACGCTGCAATGGCACCGGCTCATTTCTTAGGATGGATGCAACCACATCGCTGGTGCTGAGCCCCTCGAAAGGAGGTCGACCGGCAACTAATTCATACAGAATCACTCCCAAGCTCCAGATGTCGGTGCGCTGATCCAGTTGAAGGCCGCGTGTCTGCTCCGGTGACATATAACTGGCCGTGCCCATGACCTTACCTGGATCGGTTTGAATAACCTGGAGCGTTGCTGCTTCCGGATCGCTGGCAAGATTGTTGTATTCACTTAGCTTAGCGAGACCGAAATCGAGCACCTTCACATACCCGTCGCGCCTAACCATGATGTTGTCGGGCTTAATATCGCGATGGATGATCCCGGCAGTATGTGCGGCCGCAAGAGCAGAGGCGATCTGGGTTCCCCAGTCTAGAACTTCATGAAGCCGGACGGGCTCTTCATTGATGAGCTGGCGCACCGATCGGCCATCGATGTATTCAGTGGCGATGAAATGGGTATCACCCTGTTGGCCAATTTCAAAAATGGTGAGGATATTTGGATGGTTCAGCGAAGACGCGGCAAACGCTTCCTGCTTGAACCGGCGCAGCCGCTCTTCGTCGCGCGTAAACTGCGGTGGCAAGAGCTTCAGTGCCACAGCGCGGCGCAACTGCAGGTCTTGCGCGAGATAAACCTCGCCCATGCCGCCGACACCGAGTAAAGAACGCACTTCGTAACGCCCTAGTTGTGTGCCGGAAGGAACCCGCATGTTTCGGTTAGACGCGATCGAGAGACAAATACGCTTCTGTTCTTAGATCGAGCGAGCGGCTTATTGTAGATTACCAACCAAATCTACGCCACGAATGCGTCTCGAAAAGCCGACGAGATCGGTGTCGACAAGGACAAGGCAAAGCTAAGAAGCTTCCAGACAGGCTCGTGGGCAATCGACGCTAACCGGTCCTTGAGAGGAGGAGCCGTCTAAGTGTATTCGCCACGAGCCCGTGCAAGGGTGGACTCAGGCGGCGTCATCGCACCGCAGCTTCAGCGCTGACTGCGGGAGCTGTCATGAACGTCAGTTGTGTGACCTCAGTTCCGTCGGCGTTCATCACGAAGATGTTCTCGCTCACACTTGTTTCGGGACGACGCCCAGTGAAGTAGATGTATTGTCCATTTCGCGACCAGCCAGGCGCCCGGCTGCTCCACGCGCTCGCAAGAATTTCGTCCGGTTTGGGCGTAAGGTTGACCTGGTCACTTCCGTCAACGTCCATTACGAAAACCGACGGGTAGCCTTCGCGGGTGCTCAGAAAGGCAAGCTGTTTGCCGTCGGGAGACCACGAAGCCATCTGATTGAATCCAGCGCTCCCAAAGGTGAGCTGAATCGGGCTGGAGCCATCCAAGTCAATCAGGTAAATGTGAGTGTCCCTCCGGATAGCCAATTGGTGCCCGTTCGGTGACCATTCGGGGAACTGGTCGAGGCCGGTGTAATCCGTCACCCGGGTGAGATCCGTACCGTCGGGTCTAATAACATAAATTTCAAAGTTGCCATCGACGTTAGAATGGAAGGCGATCCATTTCCCGTTGGGCGACCACCGCGGCCATGAGTCATCAGCCCCGTTGAAGGTCAATTGGGTGACATCGCTTCCGTCCGAGTTCATTACGAAGATCTCAAAATCGCCGGGCGGGTTAGGATTCGTCGCGGTGATGCGGTTACTGGCGAATACAATTAGCTGTCCGTTTGGAGAAATATCCGGACGTATATCACTCCTTGAGTCTAATGTGAGGCGCATTTGATCGGAGCCGTCGGGATTCATCACGTATATTTCATTGTTGCCGTCACGGTTGCTCTGGAAGGCGATGCTTTGAGGAGGTCCACCGAAGGCATCCGCGTCTTCCCTGACCGGTTCATCCGAAGACCGCACCTCATCAACGGCACTCGCCGGCGACTGAAGCAACGGGCATGCGAGCCCCAGAAGTATTGCGAAACTTCCTAACACGAAGATAGTTCTCCTAATTCGCTTCTTGTGTTTTTGTATCGCTTGCATTTCACTACTGCTCATAATTTCGCCTCCCTCTCGTTCTCATTTGACATGTCAATCAATGACCTCGCGCAAAGGAGTAGTGACCCATCGGCCGTCTCCAGAAAGTGAACGCCCTCACCCTCAACCCGAGCGTAGAGGCTTCGTACAGTTACGTCCGTTAACGCTGCTGCCTCCTCCGGCGTGACCATTGCTTCGTCAGGGCATATTGGACATGGGATTCGCTGAATGTCTTTGCGAGAAGCCGAAACAACTATCACTTCCTCTATTTCGATAGTGATCTCGGTTCTCTTTTTCATTTGGGGTCGTAATCAAATCGTTGCTGCTCCGCGATGCTGCGGCTACAATCATCTGCTGTTATCGAACTGTGGCTTTGCGCGATCGAGAAAGCACTGTAGACCGAATCCCCTTAGTAAGTCTTTGGAAATTTCTCCTAAACTTCTCCTAAAATTCTCCCTTTCCGATGAGTAACCAGCCCAACGCTGTTTATGAGTTCGGCGAGTACAGACTCGACACCGCGCAGCGCCTACTACTGCGTGGCGAGGAACAGATTCCGCTGACGCCCAAAGCTTTCGACACGTTGCTGCTGCTGCTCGAAAAAAGCGGTCGCGTCGTGGAAAAGCAAGAGGTGCTGGAGCGTGTCTGGGCGGGGGCTTTCGTCGAGGAGGCTAACCTCGCACGTATGATCTGGACGGTGAGGAAGGCCCTGGGCGACAGCGACAGCAAGCATCAATACATCGAGACGGTTCCCAAGCTCGGTTATCGGTTTGTCGCCGAGGTCAGGAAAGTGCCTGACACAGCCCTGGAAGTCGTCGTACAACGACGCATTCGGGCGCGGGTCGTCACCGAAGAGGAAAGTGAAACCGCTCCTGAAGAGCTTGCGGGAATTTCGAATCGGACGTTGCTCGGCAAACGAATTTCGACCCGCGCGCGCACGATAGTGCTCGGCCTGGCGGTTGTTCTTACATTTCTCGCGGCAGCGGTCGTCCTCAAGAAATTCACGAACCGACCCGCTGCCGTTGAAGAGACGAGTCCTGCCGTCGCGGCGGAAAAGAGACTGGTCCGCGCGCCTCTGTTAAGACTGACCAACCATCCGGCTACCGACGGCGCACCTGGTTGGTCGCCTGACGGCTCGCGGATAGTTTTTACAAGCAATCGTGACGGGAAATCTGAGATCTATTTGATGAACCCGGATGGATCAGGAGTGACAAGGCTGACCAACAATGAATTTGATGATAAGGATCCTGCCTGGTCACCGGATGGGAGCAAAATCTGTTTCACTAGCGAGCGCGACGGTAACCTCGAAGTCTACGTGATGAACGCGGACGGCAGCGCCCAGCAACGCTTAACTACAAACCCGGCCTTAGACGCCGGAGTGTCGTGGTCACCCGACGGCTCACAGCTCGCATTCGCCAGCAATCGCGGGAACAGCAATCCGTATAACTTCGACATATGGATGATGAACTCGGACGGCAGTGGAGCGAAGAGGCTGACGACTGATCCCGAATATGATTCCGACCCGTGGTGGTCTTCCGACGGCAGAAAGATACTTTTCACCTCGGCTCGCGACGGTAATTTCGAGATCTACGAGATGAATACTGACGGGACCGAGCAGAAGAACCTGTCGCAACACGAGCGCGCGGACCAGTCGGCGTCACGGTCACCCGACGCAAACACCGTCGCGTTCGCGTCGCAGAGAGATGGTAATGATGAAATTTATCTGAGAGACCAGGACGGAAATTTGAGAAGGTGGACCAACAACCCGGCAAATGATGCCTGGCCTGTCTGGTCGCCCGACGGCTCGCGGATTGCTTTCCAGACCGACCGCGACGGCAACTGGGAGATCTATGTGGCGGACGTTGACGCCGTGATGCGACTCACGGACAACGCCAGCGAAGATTCACTTCCGGCCTGGTCGCCGGATGGCCAAAGGATCGCCTTCACCAGCAATCGCAACGGCAGAAATGCCATCTTTATCATGCAGGCCGACGGAACCGGTGTTGCGCAAATCACAAACAACCCTTTTGACGAGCAGCATCCGTCGTGGTCGCCGGACGGAAAACAGATTGCATTCATAAGCAGGCGAGACGGCAACCCTGAGATTTATGTGATGAATGTCGACGGGAGCGGTCAGACGAGACTCACCAACGACCCAGGCGACGACGTCGAGCCTCAGTGGTCTCCCTCCGGCGACCGGATTGTGTTCGTCGGCAGTCGCGCGGGGGTGACCAGCCTCTATTCGATGAAGACCGATGGAAGCGACATCCAGAGACTCCGCACTCCTGGAGGAACATTTTCGTTATCGCCCGATGGTAAGAGGATCCTTTACATCGCACATCAGACCGACAAGTATCGCTCGCTCCAGATAGTCGTCGCCGAGGCCAATGGTAGAGATGGCGTCATGCTGACGAACTCTCAGTTCAACTCAGTTGAGCCCTGCTGGTCTCCTGACGGCACAAAAATATATTTCGTCCGTGTCACCGACGTCCTTGAACGCACGGTAAGCCTCTTTCAGATGGACGCGGATGGGAAAAACGTCCGCCGGTTAACGTCGGAGGCGGCCGTCGACCGAAACCCGGCCGTCTCGCCCGACGGTTCGCGCATCGCGTTTCAAAGTAACCGCCATGGCAACGTCGAGATCTACGTTTTGTCACTCAACAGTCTGTAAGGCCATCCCTTCTCATCCGTTGCAACTTGCCATCACGTGATTCGTTGATGGGACGGTGAGCAGGTGACACACTGACCTCATTCAGCACAGGTCAGAACTGACTCCGTGAAATACTGCAGCACGCGTTACTTTTTCAAGCCTGCATGCCAATCTACGATGACGTGGATCTGCTGTGGAGCGGGTGCCTCAGGCAGTGAAGGAACGAGAAAGCGTGTGCCGTCACGCGCGGGTGTGTAATACAGGTTTCCGGGGAAGACTTGATCTAGAACTGCACCCCCGATGCGAACGTCGAACAGTGGTTTGCTAACTCCGACCTGAAATGTCGGGCCGTCGCTGTTCACTTCGACAGCCATCAGTTTGCGGTTAGGTGTGTAGTAGTAAAGCTCGCGACCATCTGCGCGCCACTGTGGTTGCGACCCACCACCAATCGACACGGGCACCTTTCCGCCAGAAGGTGGAAAAGAGCCAACGTAAACTTCAAATTGGCCCGTCTCATTACATACGTATGCGACCCAACGACCGTTTGGTGAGAAGCGCGCCTGGGCATCAATGAAATTGGTCTGAAGAAACGCCTCAAGCTTTCTGTCACCCTGTACGGAGAACAAATACAGATCAGTATTGGTCTTCGCATTCAGTTGAGCGAAGATAATTGATTGCCCATCGGGTGACCACGTCGGGTTGTACTTTACTTGCGGAGATGAAACTAGCGGCTCCTCCGCCGATGATCCATCAGAGGGCTTTTGATAAATGCTCGTCACGCCGTTTCGTGACGACACAAACACGATGCGGTCACCGGTGGGAGACCACGAAGGAAAAGTGTCGCTGGCAGGATCGGTAGTGAACCGTATTTGGGTACCGCGCTCAATATCGATCAGCCAGATGTCGGCGGTCGTTCCGCTTTGGAGGTCAACGCGACTGACGGCGATCTGCTTTCCATTCGGCGAAAGGGCGGGCGCATTGTAAGCGCCAGGCGGCGTGACAGCAGCTAGTTGCTTACCCGCCCGGTCAAACCACATTAGCTGGTTGTTGATCAGCGCACCGGTGCGCATGACAAGTAAACCGTTCTCAGAGACAGAAAACATCGCTCGGCCGATGATAGGGTTCCGTACCGCCTGTTCCGCGACCGGAAATGCGTCGCCTTCGACATCTAATGTATCGGCATCAAAACGTTGGGCCATGAGCGTGGTGTCACGCACGAATAGCAAGTAGCCTGGAGGCGCATAGACTGCGCTCGAGTGCACTTGGAGCACACGCTTCGTGTCTTTCGAGTCGAGTGCGCCAGCGTAAATCTCGCTGTTCTCCGGCTGAGCGTTCCGCGACAGGAAGATGAAATGGCGACCGTCCGGTAGAAAGTATGGCCACGTGTGTTCGATCTCATTGCGCGACTGGTCAACGATCGTCAGCTGAACGGGCGTCCCGCCAGCCGCAGGGACACGGTAAAGTCCGCTGGCAACGCCTCGCGAGAAAATGATCGTGCCGTCGCGGCTCCAGGCGCCGCTCATATTCGACGGTGCATCGCAGACTGTCTGCGGTCCTCCACCCGAAATGTCAATTCTCTTGAGCTTAGTGTTGGCGAAGAACGCAACGGAGCGGCTATCAGGGGACCAGAAGGGCTGAAGAGCACCTTCTGTTCCAGCTAAAGGTCGTGCGTCGAACGAGTTCAACGCGCGTAACCAGAGAAGCTCTTTGCTCTCTTCTGTGTTTAGACGATAAACCACGTGACGACCGTCAGGAGAGACTACGGGTGGACCTAATATGACGGCGTTTTCGGGTAAAGTAATGGTGAAACGCAGTGGACCGCGGGTCTCGGCCGGCGGCGCAGTGCGTATGTATGGCCAGATCAGAGCGCCTGCCGCAAACAAAACCGCAACTGTTGCCAGTAACCACGGCAGCCGTTGGCGCAAGCGTGAATGCGGCGAAGTCGGTTGGTCAAATGCCGCCGTCTCCCTCGAGACAGTGGAACCCGACAGTGCTTCAAGTGCAAACGCCAGGTCGCTCGCCGAATGGAATCGCTCCTCGGGATTCTTTTCCAAACAATGATTGACAATACGCTCCAGTGCCGGAGAGATTCTTTCATTGGTCTCTGAAAGATCGGGTGGGTCCTCCCGCAAGATCGCACTCATTGTTTCAGCGGCTGACTCACGATGAAACGCACGTCGACCTGAAAGCATCTCGTAAAGAACCGCGCCGAACGAGAAAATATCTGACCGCTGATCTACTGCACGACCTTTCAACTGTTCGGGTGACATGTAACCCACCGTGCCCATCACTACTCCGGGATCGGTGTTGACAAGACGAGTTGGTATGTCTGTTTGGGCTTGGTTCCCGTCCATCTGGGTGAGTTTCGCCAGACCGAAGTCGAGAATTTTCACGCGGCCATCGTTCGTAACAAAGATGTTTTCGGGCTTGAGATCGCGATGGATAATTCCTTTCTCGTGGGCCGCTGCAAGACCATTAGCTATTTGTAGTGCGTAGTCGATTGCGCGACGGTGCGCCAGCGGAGTTCCACCTATTCGTTTACGTAGTGTGTCACCTTCCAGCAGTTCTGCCACGACGTAAGGCGCGTCATCATGTTTGCCCACATCGTAGATTGAAAGAATGTTTGGGTGGTTGAGTGAGCCGGCGGCACAAGCTTCTTGCTGAAACCGCTGCAGCCGATCTCTGTCTTTAGAAAATGTTGAAGGCAAAACCTTGACCGCAACATCACGACCAATATCCATGTCGCGGGCGAGATACACTTCTCCCATACCACCTGCCCCAAGTTGCGAGCGGATTTCATAGCGACCGAGCTTTGTGCCTGATTCGAGCGTCAACGTTTTAACGATCTGCTACCTTGGACCGACGCCGCCTTGACTCAGCGGGGTGGCTTCAATCTGTCTGGCCGACGCGCGCTTTTATACGGCTGCTGGAGTGGTGCGACTCAGATGATTCCCCTCTTCAGCGACTGCATCACTGCTTCAGTACGACTCCTCGTGTGGAGCTTCTGATTGATGTGGGAGATGTGATTCCGGAGCGTGCTCACGCTAATCTTAAGCCCCTCTGCCACTTCCTTCGTGTCTTTACCGTCAGCGAAAAGACGGAGAATCTTCTTCTCTTTAGCCGTCAGCGGAAGGACTGGCGGCAATTCACCCGACCCGTCCGCACTGCTGACAAGCCTCCTGGCTATTCGGAACATTTCGCTCGTGAGCTGCTCGGTCTTCTTCCTCCTACGGATGTCGCGCATCAAGTGAATGATCAGGCGACGCTCAGTGTGTTCGTCGTATGTCACCAGCAGCGAGACGTTGACCCACACACGCCGGCCTGCGTTGGTGCTGATCTCCATATCAAAGTTGGAAACGTCTCGACCGGCCCGCACGCATTCGAGTACGTCACACGATTGGCAGCACAGAAGCGTCCGGCCGTCTACCCGACACCCGACTAATGCCGTGCATGACTTCCCGAGCGCTTCTGAGGCGGGATGGCCAAAGAGATTTTCGGCAGCCTTATTCCAGGTCCGAATCTCGCCTTGAAGGTCCACGGTGAAAGCCGCGTCGGTTGTTCCCTCAAGCAGTTCCGCCAATTGTCGCTCAAGCATTTTTCACACCGTGACGATCGTCTAGTAGAACGTGACAAAACTCCTATTGACGGCGTGCCCCGCCACCTGTCAGGGTTCAGGTGGCGAAAACAATACCCGTTTACGACCGAGAAAGACAGAGCATGCGCGGAGTGGGCCGCGTAGAGACTTTGCGTTCGGGAGGCATAAAATGAAACTTAAAGATTTGATTCTCACACTGTTATTCTTACTGTGCCTCACGGGCGCAGTGCGCGCCGGCGAATTGGTATTCTCGCAGTTTCCGGACAATCGATCCACCTATGGACCAAGCCAAACGTGGTCCTCCACCGGGACCAATAGCGAAGTCGCTGATGATTTCGTGGTAACGGGAAGGATTGACCGAGTAGTGGCTGAAGGAGTTGCTTGGAACACCGTTGACTTTCTTGGAGTGTATGTTCGTTTCTATGAGTTTGGAGCCAACAACGCACCGGGTGCGCTCCAGCAGGAGTACTTCCTCGCCGCTGGCGATCCGAACCTCAGCCATAATTCGACGGGAACCATCAGCGTCAACTTGTCGCCCGGCTTTTGGGCGACGGGACGCCATTTCATCTCCGTGCAGGCGCTCAGTAACGAGTGGTATTGGTGGAGTTCAAACTCGGGCGCATACTTCGGACAAAGTTTCTATTTCCGCAATCTCGCCAATGGTCAGACCGTTTGGCAAAAGGGCGACAACCAGATCTTCTCCGAACCGCAGGCAGACGTTTCGTTCTTCCTTTACGGCGCTGTCACCACTCCCGGAATCATTGACGCCCTGTCCGCCAGCACGCTGCCGAGGAGCGGCTTCCTCGAAATATTCGGCAGCAACTTCGGGGGCAAAGGTGAAGTCGTAATCGGCGGCCTGCCGGCGCCAGTATCTTACTGGAGCGGCACACACATTATCGCTTACGTGCCGGAGACTGCACCGCTCACGACGGTCGGAGTGCAAGTTGTTAACGCGGTCGGCGCGAGCAACACCTTGGACCTCAACGTCACTCAGCGCCCGCCGGCAAGCGGCCGCGTTAACTGGCGCTTTCGTATGGATGCGCCTTACTCGATGGTGCGTCCCGCCATCGGTCCTGACGGCACGATCTACGTTGTTGATGTGTTCCAGCATCTCTACGCGCTTGCGCCGGACGGCGGCTTGAAGTGGGCTGCCATCGACGCAGGTGATAAAGGCGTTGCCGTCGGCGCAGACGGCTCAATCTATGTCGCATCAGAGAATCACATCAAGGCGTTCAACCCCGACGGATCGCTGAAATGGACCTTCGTGCAAAACCCGCGCGCGTTCATCTGTCTCGGAGTGGCTGTCGGGCCGGATGGCAACATCTATTCGGTTGGCGTGCAAGGTCTCGGCGTATTCTCGCTCACGCCTGCTGGTGAACTGCGCTGGGCGGTACCGGAACCATACGACCGGCGCATCGTCGATTATGCTGAAATCGTTTTCGGCATGAACGGCAGCCGCCAGCAACTCTATTTCGGGGCGAACGCACACACCCGGGCACTCCGCCTCGACGGGACACCTGTGTTTACGCTCACGGGGAGTTTTCAACCGGCCATCGGTCCTGACGGCAGCGTGCACAGCGCCTTAGCCGCCTATTCGCCGAACGGCACAAGGCTCTGGAATTTTGTCTCACCGTATCCCTACAACGACTTCTCGCCTGCGGATGTCGGCTGGAACGGCGTCCACTACTTCACTCAGAATCTAATCCGGCTCTTTGCTCTCAACACGGACGGTTCGGTGTGCTGGCAAGTCACACTCAGCAACAAGGCAGGGGGACCAGTCGTCGATCCCACCAACAGCATTCTTGTCCTGGGCGGCGCGAACACGCTGAATTATCCCGGAACGATTCAGGCCGTCGGCGCGGGGAATGGCAAAGCACTGTGGCTCGTCACCCTGCCGGCGGAAGACCCGACGACCTTTAACGCAAGCCTCGGCACTTACGGTTTCAACCAGGGCGTGAGCACCCGCGGACGTTTCTCGCCGGACGGACAGACGGTTTATTTCATGACCTTCACGGCGACGGGCGACAACAACACTAGCCGCTCGTTTGTTTATTCGATCAATGCAGCCGCCGGCGGTACCGTGCCTCCGCCGCCGGTCCAGGCTCAGTTTGTGCGCAGCACTGATATTTTGCTTTCCGCCAAGCTGTTGAGAAATGCCGTGAGCGTCTCGGCGAGCGTCGTCGTCAAGGATGAGAACGGCGTGAGCGTGCCGAACGCGACCGTCGGGGTGAGTTGGAGATTGCCGGACGGCACAACACAAAATCAAAGCGCCAATACGTCCAGCACCGGCGTTGCCAGGTTCAGCACGAGAGGCAGTCGCGGCACATACATGCTGACGGTCAACAACATCACCAAGTCCGGCTACACTTTTGATCGGGCTAACAGCGTCTTGAGTAAAACAATTACGAGGTAGCAAACCGCCTGCGAACTCATTTCCATCGTTTCCAAATTCCACTGCTCCGGTGGACGGCTCTTTCCTTTGCGTTTGAGCGCATAGTGAGCACCGTCTTAACGTTGACCGCAGGTCCCGGGCGAATCATTGCGGATGTTGCGCTGCTTAAATTCAATTACAAAGTCTGGTCTATGAATTAACGCCCCATCAAAATTGCTTGCCGAACTGCCAGCTCCTGTCTAGTAGCGTGTAGTGACCTCGAGATATAAATTTCACCATCATAAAACTGCGTGTAGCCCTCGAATCCAGCCCGCTTTAGAAACTGCTGAACAGGAAGCAGTGCATTACCTTCGACATGCTGTCTGAAAAAGTCGCTGATATCGTGTCCGACGATTTCACCAGCCGTCGTTACCAAATCCTCATAACGATATGGCTTTGCGGTTAATCCAAATCTCTCATACATCAACCGCATGAAATCCACCAGACTCTTCCGGCCATTGGTCTCATC
Source organism: uncultured bacterium (assembly GCA_965649955.1). Classification (GTDB taxonomy): domain Bacteria; phylum Acidobacteriota; class Blastocatellia; order Pyrinomonadales; family Pyrinomonadaceae; genus PSRF01. Next base: position 1,258 of record CBFGMX010000098.1, on the reverse strand, counting down.
TCTAATTAGTACGTCAAGACAAAAGGCGACCGCCCATCCTCCGTCATAAACGCCGAGTCTGTAGAGACCTTTCTTAGAGCCGGCTTGTTTCAGTGTGATGCCCGCAAAAGCAGGTGCCGACTTGAAGTATAAATACAAGCCCAGGTTGTTCTCCATTTTTCTGATGAACAAATCTTCACTAATGAGTCGTTGCTGAACAAGTGTCAGGTTGGCGAAATACTCCGTAAAGCCTTCGGCAAACCACTGGCTACCTGCGTAGTCTTCGCCCCGGATTGCATGGCCATTCCAGGAATGGAATAACTCATGGGCTAACGTGTTACCCCACCGGATTAGGTTGTTTTTCGTAAGAGTATCGCGTTCAGTGAAGGCGGCGCTATTACTGAACGCCTCCGCATCGGCTTCGTCAGCATAGAACACAGACATTAAGTATTTGCTTCGGGGCGTTCTGTTGAATACTCCCCCATACGTCTGCACTACTTTTTTTAATGTTGGCCCAACCAGGTCCCTTGATCGTCCCATTGAACCGAGGAGCGCGAGTACAAGGGTGAAGTCACCTTCTTGAAATGTGTAATCAACATACTTACCCATAACCAGGGAGTTGTTTATCAAGTGATTGTTGTTCTCGGCCACATAAGCTGTCGCATCTGAGCCGGACCGTTGCCATGGAACGGAAAGCTGCCACCCCGCAGGCAAATCAAAGAAAAGTTCGCGTCTTCCGTCCGTGTCCGTGACTATGAACAAAGCTTTGCTAACGACAAACAGCGCACCGTCCTGAAAAGTTCCCGCCTGCTCGTTGCCGTAGTTCCACTTCGTCTTTGTGAATGACAGATCAACTTGATATGTAAGTTTCACATTCCCGGTGAAGCCCTTGGAGATTTCCCACACTCCGTTGGATCTGGGTTCGAACGTCAGGGGGTGGTTTGATTGATCAGTAATTTTTAAATTACGCACAAAAGTCGCCCATCCCGCGGGCAAATGAGGAGCGCCCCACGAAGCCATAAAAAGGCGACCATTCGTAACAGGTATCTGCGCTTCGATGGTTGCCAGTAGCGGATTATCGCTGGATATCTTGATGCGGTACTGGCCACTGAGCCCCGGGGACTGAGCAGAAACAGGCAACAATGCTACAAGGTTCAAAATGATGAGAGCGGATAAATTAGCTGCATAATTAAGGCGGATTTTGAACACGAGAACTGTCCTTTCAAGATCCAATTGGTCCTTAATATTAGTCGAAACCGCTTTTTTGCAGCAGTGCTTT